>NZ_JAVRHK010000004.1:0-319880 GCF_031846585.1 Autumnicola musiva | reverse complement strand
GAAAAGTATCCTGGACTAGAGATTCCACAACAAATTCATCATCCAGAATTTGCCTGCCCACCCAAAAGATACTTCTGCTATACCTGGCATGGATATTCACCAGAGCGGCCGGATCACCTTTTTTTAATAATTCGAAATTATACTGTGACATAAAGAACTCATTATATTAACAGATGGATAATCACAGCTTCGTATAGGGAATGAAAGCTGCGGCTATTCCGACAAACTTTAAATTAGGTTTATCTTAAATAGCTGAAGCGAGTTCTTAGAATTTATAAGAGAAGATAGCTTTGAAAAGGGTTGAATAGAATGACCTTTTTCTACAAATAAAAAGGCGTGGAAACTCAACTTACCGCATTGAGGTACTGGTATACCGTGCAACAATAAACAAGCCCACGCCCCGGGTCGTGAGCATTATGCTTATCCTCTCGTTGCTAAAAATTACCAGTTTTCAATGCGAGATTCAAAGCGAAATGCTTCTAATATTTTATTTTAAGAAGTTTCGCAAATATAATATTCTGAGGCTAATATATAAAATAAAGCAAATATGGACTATAGTCCATTGTTAAAATTTAAAAATAGTTGCCAATTTGTTTATGAAACTTGGAGAGCTTGAATAATTTAGCAAAAATAGATTTACATATTATCTCACGGGTTAAAGAAATCCGAAAGGAAAAAGGCTTTACTCAAGAGCGCCTGTCACTGTGTCTGGGTAAAGGTGTAGGTTTTATTGGGGATATTGAAGCTCCATCAAAAAAAGCGAAATATAATGTTCACCATCTTAATGAAATTGCTAAAATACTGAACTGTTCTCCCAGAGAATTTTGGCCGGAAAAGCCAATTTAAATAACCTCTAGTTGCAACCGCCTTTTCTTCCTTTAAAATCTTCAAAGTCATTTTAATTGACATTTAAGTCCCATTCCCTGACCCTAAAATTTAATGAGGAAGTATCAGGAATAATAAGAGAGTTAGGAGCTGCTTCTGCCAATTTCTTCTCCCCACACTTCTACCTCTAGCGCTAAAGCTGAAAAGGCATCATCAATTGGTTCTCTCCACGGCTGGTTCTGAAAGGTTCTCAAGAAATTCCAGAAAGTTATTTTCCTGTACATCCAGATTTTTTCTAATCCTGTAACGTGCAGTTTCCACTCCCCAGACAGAAATATTCAATAGCGGAGCTATTTCTTTATTAGTAAGGTTCATCTTTACAAATGCGCAAAGGCGGAGTCCCTTTTGGTCAATTTTGGATCTATCTCCTTCAGCCGTTTGAAAAAATCCTTATGCACTTTTTCAAAAAATTAAATTCAAAAAGAATTTTCCTAATACCTTCAAAAGTCATTTTAGCTCAACCAGGCATAGATTTAAGCTATGGGATCTTTGTTAATTTTTGAACAACAGGAGAAGAAAAGTATTCGGTCTATTTTCGCTTTAATTTTATAGAAACATCTTCTTCAGATGCGGCGATTCTTTTCTTTAAAGTATTCATATCCTCGCTCAATTTCTCATCCAGGATCTTTGCATAGTGCTGGGTAATTTTTAAAGAACGATGTCCCAGCATTTTGCTCACAGATTCTATTGGAACACCATTACTAAGGGTTACCGTAGTAGCAAAAGTATGCCGGGCAACGTGAAAAGTAAGATGCTTTTTAATACCGCAGCGGTCGGCTATTTCTTTTAAATAGCCATTGGTGCGCTGATTCGAATAAACCGGCAATAATCGTCCTTCGCTATCGCCAATACCTTCATAATCTACATATTTTTCTAAAAGCTTCTCTGCAACCGGAAGCAATGGGATACTGGAAAGGGTTTTGGTTTTAGTTCTCTTAAGCTTGATCCATAGATTACCATCAATACCCTTTACAATATGATTAGCATTTAATTTCTCCACATCTACATAGGCCAAACCTGTGTAACAGCAAAAAAGAAAAACATCCCTCACATGCTCTATTCTTGGAATATTAAATTCCTTTTCCATTATTCTGATCAATTCCTCCCGGGTAAGAAAATCGCGGTCTACAGGATGGACCTTAAGTTTAAAATTATAAAATGGATCTTTTTCCATCCAGCCATTAGCGAAAGCTACTCTCACGATCTTTTTAAGATATGCCAGGTATTTTACTGCGGAATTGTGAGATAAATCCTTTTCTATCTTCAGATAATAGATAAAACAATTAATGAAATTAGTATCTATATCTTTAACAGGATAGTCTTCAAGCTTATAGTTCAAAGAAATAAAGTCAAATAGGTGCTTCTTAGTTGTTTGATACCTTTGAAGCGTGCGAAAAGAAAATTCCTTCCCAACTAATTTTCCCATCCTATTATTATGTTCTTCAAACATTTCAAGAATGGATTTTTTAACTTTAGCAATGCCAAGATACTCATCTCTGATTTTTACAGCAGATATTGCTTCTCCATTATTCAGAAACCTTTGATAGACCTCATAGATCCGATTTCTGATGATGTCCAGGTGTCGGTTGATTTGTTTTGCTTCCATAGAGGAACCGCTTACCTTGTTTCCTTTTGCGTTCCATTTATCTAAGGGGACATTTCGCATCGTACTCAGTTCAACTCTTTTACCATTGTATGTAATTCTAAGATATGCTTTGGCATGAGTATCACTTTTGCTCTTGTTTTTTCGTACATAAAACAGTACTGATAATAAATCCTGCATCTTTTTGATCTTTTGGTTGATGTAAAAGTAGCAGAAAATATTTATTCTAAAAACATGTAAATACCTATTTAACAGAACGTTGCGCAGCATTCGGTGGCACTAAATCTCACCCAATAGGTGCCACCTAATAACCCCCATTTTATTTAATAACAAATGGTTTTATTTGATATCAAATAAAATGAAAAACCCCGTAAACAGTGCAGTTTGCGGGGTTTTAGTTTAATTTGATTCTTTAAAAGTACTCGAGGTGGGAATCGAACCCACACGACCGAAGTCACTGGATTTTGAATCCAGCGCGTCTACCAATTCCGCCACTCGAGCTAATGGACTGCAAAATTAATAATTTTTTTTATTTCCTGCAATAATATCAAATTAATGGAACATATTCCTGTAGAAAGTACTCGAAAATTTGAGTTATTCAACTCCTTTAAAAGAACAAAATTTTAATAATATTTTAAATTATTGAATTATCATATAATGAAAATAATTTTGTATTTTTGAAACAAAATAGGCACATATAACTAATTATAAATAAAATTATCATGAAACAGCTGCTGCTCCTTGCGATTTTAATAATTTCATTTTCTAGCTTTCAGGCACAGGAAAAAGAAACAATTGAAGTAGGAACAATTGTAAATCTTGAAAAGCCGTCGGGTCCTGATTTTAATTACATACACTTCCCTAAACCTAATTTTATTATTAAACAGGGCGGCATTGTCAATTATAATAGAGAATTCAACCAGCCGGTAGAAATTATAGCTATTAAAACGAAAAAAGATGGTACCAGACAGGTAAGGCTGAAAAGAACTGACGGAAGAAAATTTTTTCAAAGCCATAGAAGCATAGTGGCTAATATTGATAAAGCCATAAAAGCAGGAGAAATAAGCCTCTAGTAATTGCTGGTTAAATCCTCCCGGAAGAATAGCAGTACAAATTTGCTTAAAAAGCATTTGCACTGCTATTCTTTTGTTCCCCCATTAAAAGGTTTTGTAAATTTCCCTTTAAATCGTACTTTCGCTCTTTTCCATAATAAAAAAAAATGTCTCAATTTTGGTTGTATTACAGGCTTGGCCTGGAACATATTCTGGATTGGCAGGCTTATGATCACGTACTTTTTCTTATTGTACTTATTGTTGGCTATACCTTTAGCAGCTGGAAAAAAATTATTTGGCTTATCACATTATTTACCATAGGCCATACATTAGCATTATTTCTTTCGGTATATGAAATTGTAAAAGTAGATACCGATTATGTAGAATTACTTATTCCTGTTACCATTCTTGTAACAGCTTTCTACAACATTCTTACAGCCGGAAAAAACGAAAAAAGCAGGAATCAGAATATGCTTTATTTTACAACAGTTTTCTTCGGGGTTATCCATGGGCTTGGATTTTCTTCTTATTTCAAAATGATTGCAGCAACCGGTGAAAGTAAATTTCTCCCTCTGCTGGAGTTTGCCCTGGGGATAGAAACAGCACAAATTGCTGTAGTACTGGTAATTGTTATTTTAGGTTTTATTTTTCAAAACATGATCCGTGTTTCCAGAAGAGACTGGATACTCGTAACTTCAGCTATAGTCATTGGTATTATTTTACCAATTCTTCGGGATAATTTTCTGGCAATTTAATACTTTAGCTATTCTGAAATTCCTTCAGAATTCTGACTTTCAACACCTCATCTCTTCAACAATATGAAGAGGTCGAATATATACGCATGCACAATAACAAGCAATTAAAATACGATAAAGCCTACTTAAGGATCGCACGGGAATGGGGACAACTTTCCCACTGTAAAAGGAAAAAAGTTGGCGCGCTTATTGTTAAAAATAGAATGATAATTTCTGATGGGTATAATGGTACTCCAAGCGGCTTTGAAAACTATTGTGAAGATGAAGAAGGATATACCAAATGGTACGTTTTACACGCTGAAGCCAATGCCATTCTTAAAGTCGCATCTTCTACGCAATCCTGTAATGGAGCAACGCTTTACATTACCATGTCACCCTGTAAGGAATGCAGTAAACTTATTCACCAGGCCGGGATCACCCGTTTAGTTTACAATATTGACTATAAAGACAATTCCGGACTGGAGTTCCTGCAAAAAGCCGGTGTGGAACTTAAACAAATAACAGATCTTGATCATTGAAAGATAAAAATAAAATTTACATTCCCCTGCTTCTTGGACTGGCCTGCGCTCTTGGTATTTTTATGGGTGCCCGGCTGGACCTTTCAACTTCAGATGGGTTATTTTCCGAAAATCCCAAAAAGCAGAAGCTCAACAGACTTATAGACTACATCGATTATGAGTATGTAGACGATGTTAATACCGACAGTATTGTAGATGTCACTGTCAATAAAATCCTTGAAAACCTTGATCCGCATTCAGTTTATATTCCTAAACAGGAGTATGATGCGGTAAGCGAGAATATGCAGGGCGATTTTGTGGGTATTGGTGTTAGCTTTTATTCGGTGGGCGACACTGTTGTTGTAATACAACCGCTTGAAGGTGGGCCCAGCGAAGATATAGGTATTCATGGCGGTGACCGGATTCTTTATGCCAATAATGCAAAACTCTTCGGAAAAAATTTATCAAACGATTCCATCATTAGTCAGCTGAAAGGAGAAGAAGGTAGTAAGGTAAGCCTTAAAGTTTTTCGGAAGGGAGAAAAGAAATTACTAAATTTTGATGTTACCCGCGGAAAAGTTCCATTAAAAAGTGTGGATGCCGCTTATATGCTCACCAACAAACTTGGTTACATTAAAATTAACCGGTTTTCGGAAACCACCTATGAAGAATTTAATAAAGCACTTAGAAGCCTTCGCCGTAAGGGAGCCAGGGAAATTGCCTTAGATTTACGCAATAATCCCGGCGGATACCTGGCCGAAGCTATTAATATTGCCGATGAATTTCTTAAAGATGACAGGCTCATTCTCTTCACTAAAAACAAAAGTGGTGCAATTGAAAAAACATACGCCCAACGGGAAGGAGATTTTGAAAACGGAAAAGTCTATGTACTTATCAATGAAAGCTCTGCTTCAGCCAGCGAAGTAGTGGCAGGTGCTTTACAGGATAATGATGTAGGAACAATTGTGGGACGGCGGTCTTATGGCAAGGGACTGGTGCAAAGGGAGATGGAACTTGGTGACGGCAGTGCGGTACGTTTAACCATTGCCCGCTATTATACCCCTACCGGCCGCTCTATTCAAAAACCATACGAAGAAAGTAACGAAAAATATTATAATGATTACCTGCGCAGGTACCGTAACGGCGAATTACAATCTGCAGATAGTATTCATGTTAGTGATTCCCTGCGGTATGAAACTCCCGGAGGAAAAATAGTTTATGGCGGAGGTGGTATTATTCCCGATGTTTTTGTGCCCCGGAATATGGATGCTGAAAAAGAGCAAATATTACTGCTGCTAAACCGTGGCTTTATGAGCCGCTTTATCTTTGAAGTTCTGGATAAAAACAGGAATTACTATAATTCCCTCAGCAGCCGGGAATTTGAAGAAGATGTAATTATTAATGATCAAATGGTTGCAGAGTTTACTCAATATTTAAGATCTCAACCTCCCGGAATAAATATCAAGGTAGGTAGTTATGAAAACTTACTGAAACAATATCTTAAAGCTGTAATGGCCCAGCAGTTGTTCGGCACCAATACATTTGAACGATTAAAGAACGAAGATGATCGAATAATAGAGAAAGTAATCCAGTTGTCAAAGGAAAAAAGTTAATTTAGAAATGTGGACTCTGCTTATGAATATCTTTGCGCCTGCCTTACTATATCGCCACTTATATTTTTTATAATAGCGGTAAGTTTTCGGCTACTGGACAACAGCTCATTACTTTTCCTTCAAAAGGAGATAATGGTCAATTCTTCAAATGTATCGCTTAAGATAATCCGGGAACAAATTCAAAGCAACCCCGATAAAAATTTCACTAAACAACTTGAGAGGGCATTAATTTTCAGAAAACTTCACCGTACCTTCATCTGGCTAATGATTTTTTCTTTGCCGGTAATGTTATTTTTCCTTTTCCTAACCTGATAATTTATCATGAACCTTGGTATGTTGTCCATTGTTCCAGTGAGTCAAAATATCCGTAGCTACTGCAGCCCCACTACCACAGGCAATAGCATACTGGCTCCTCCACCCGGCCAGAGATCCCGCAACATATAAACCGGAAGCAACTAAATGATCCTCATTCTTTAACTGAATTCTGTTTTTTGAAGTTTTGGATTTTTGATGCGGAATAATATAATCTTCCAGGCCTTTAAACCGCAGGGGGTGCTCGTAGCCCACTGCCACCACAATTTTGTGTGAAGTATAACTGTTCTTGTTCGTAATTATTTCAAAGCCATTCTCCAGCCTAATAATTTCTTTTACTTTTTCTTTTTCAATCAAGGAAATTTCAGGATAAAGATTCTCAAGTTGCTCCTTTCCGCTTTTCAAAATGGAATTTCCGGTGGTGCCGGGCTCAAGTCCCAGCACATTGTTAAACAATGCCGACTGCAAATGAGAGGTTTTCTGATGCAGGATGATACCCGCATTTTTACTTTCAGCAAAAGGTTTTGAAAGGCCTGAACCTATAACCAGCGCACAAGACATTCCTGCAGCTCCACCTCCTACAATAAGAACATCAAAATCCATACTATTCCTGCTTTTGCTTTTTCGAAATTGCGCGGGAAACCAGTAAAATAGCCATTAATAAAATCACACAGGTACTGGCCAGAATAGCAGCCGAAGCTTTACCGCTTTCCCCGTCAAGGAGGTTATTAAAATCAAGAATACTAATATTGTAACCAATTAAAACAACGGCCAGTGCAATAATGGTATAAATAAAAAATTTCATTTAAAAAAGACTTTGAATATTGGCAGTAAAGAGCTTAACAGCAATTGCCAGCAGAATTACACCAAATATTTTTCGAATTACATTAATTCCCTGCTGCCCCAGAATACGTTCAATTTTACCTGAAGATTTCAGCACAGCATATACAAAGATAACATTGATTATAATAGAAACAATGATATTTACCGTTTCATATTCAGCCCTTAAAGATAATATAGAGGTCATGGTTCCTGCCCCGGCAATAAGCGGAAAAGCCAGTGGTACAATAGAAGCCGTTTGGGGAGTTTCATCTTTATAGAGGGTTATTCCCAAAATCATTTCCAGGGCCAGGAAAAATAATATAAAAGAACCTGCCACAGCAAAGGAATTTACATCTATACCAATAAGGTTCAGGATTTCTTTTCCCAAAAAAAGAAAAACCACCATTAATATACCGGCAACAACAGAAGCTTTTTCGCTCTCAATATGCCCGGATTTTTTACGTAAATCTATAATAATTGGTATGCTTCCAATAATATCTATCACCGCAAAAAGCACCATGCTTGCGGTAAATATTTCCTTAAGGTTAAAAGTTGACCACATAGCCTCAAAATTTCGCGCAAAAGTAATTTTTTTAAAAGAGAAATCAACACCGGGAAAATGAATTTTTTTTATAAAATCCTGCACATAAAAATTATATTTGCAGCATGTTTCAATTAGGAAAAACCATAGTATCTGAAGAGATCATCAAGAATGATTTTGTATGTAACCTATCGGCCTGCAAAGGCGCCTGTTGCATAGACGGCGATGCAGGTGCGCCTGTAGAAGAAGGGGAAGCAAAAATTCTTGAAGAGCTTTATCCCAAAATTAAACCTTTTTTGCGCAAAAAGGGAATTCAGGCCATAGAAGAACAGGGAACTTCTATCACTACAGAATTTGAAGATATTGAAACCCCACTAATAGATGGTGCAGATTGCGCCTACGTCACTTTTGATGAGAAAGGTACTGCTCTATGCGGGATCGAAGAAGCTTATAACCAGGGTGCAATTGATTGGAAAAAACCGGTTTCCTGTCATCTTTATCCGGTGCGGGTTCAGGATTACAGTGAATTCTCTGCGGTAAACTACCATCGCTGGCAAATTTGCGATGACGCCTGCAGCCTTGGAGCCGAGCTTGAAGTGCCGGTGTATAAATTTGTAAAAGAAGCACTTATTCGCAAATTTGGAGAAGACTGGTATATGGAACTGGAGAAAACTGCGGAAAAACTAAAGAAATAAATAATTTCTCACTGAAAACAGTTTTTCCTTTTTTTCAGGAGAGATGGCGTTGGCCGGTGTTCTTTTACTATTTTTGCTTCAGTAATTTTGGCGTTACCCCTTTGGGGTCGGGCTTTCGCTGCTCGCTTCAAAACTTAAAAAAGTTTTGAGAGCTCAAACATGCCGCTCAATCCCTAACGCAAACCGCATAAATATGATGAACTGGGAACAACTCCTGTCTTTAAAACGCTTTGGCGACACCCATAAAAGACTTAGAAAAGAACAAAATGAAACCCGTCTTGGTTTTGAAGTAGATTACGACCGGATTATTTTTTCTTCAGCCTTCAGAAGCCTTCAGGACAAAACACAGGTTATTCCTCTTTCCAAAACAGATTTTGTTCATACCCGGCTAACGCACAGTCTTGAAGTTTCAGTAGTGGGAAGATCGCTTGGCAGGCTGGCCGGGCAAAAAATTCTTGAGAAGCACCCTCATCTCTCCACGATTCATGGCTACCAAATGAACGATTTTGGGGCCATTGTAGCCGCAGCTGCCCTGGCACATGATATTGGAAATCCGCCATTCGGCCATTCCGGCGAAAAAGCCATTGGAGAATATTTTAGCCACGGCAACGGAAAACGTTTTAAAGAACACTTAAAACCTTCAGAATATCAGGATCTGGCCAAATTTGAAGGCAATGCCAATGGCTTCAGGATTCTTACAGAAAACCGCCCCGGCATCAACGGCGGATTAAGGCTTTCCTATGCCACCCTTGGCGCTTTTACTAAATACCCCAAAGCATCTCTTCCGCATAAACCAACAGCAAATATCGGGGATAAAAAATTCGGCTATTTCCAGACAGAAAAAGAAACATTTCAGGATGTGGCAGAAGAACTCGGATTAAAAAAAATAATAAATCATGATAATGTAAGTTTTGCAAGGCATCCTTTGGCATTTCTTGTAGAAGCCGCTGATGATATTTGCTATACCATCATTGATTTTGAAGACGGTATTAACCTGGGCCTGATAGATGAGGAATATGCCCTGGAATATCTTATAAAACTGGTAAAGAACAGCATTAACACCTCAAAATATAACAGCCTTACTTCTACGGCAGACCGGCTAAGTTATTTACGGGCGCTCGCCATAAATACTCTGATTACGGAAGCCATAGAAACCTTTCTTGCCAATGAAGAAGCTATCCTGGCGGGAGAATTTCATAAATCTTTGTTTGACAACAGCAGCTTTGAAGCCCAAATCAAGGATATTATTAAGATAAGCGTGGAAAAAATTTATCAAAGTGAAGAGGTGATCAGTAAGGAAATTGCGGGTTATAAAATGCTCTCTCTCCTGCTGGACACCTACACCCAATCATTTTTACCTGAAGACTCTTCTATGGAATCCGGTTATCACCAACTAATAAAAAGCTCGGTGCCAAAATTGCAAATTTCAGAGCAACAATCAATTTACACCAGCTTATTACAAATTTGCTCATATACCGCATCTTTAACAGACGGATTTACCGTGGCTTCATTTGAGAAATATAAAGGGCTTCGCGTTTAAATTAAAGCTTTTATTCCGTATAAAAATTAAAAAGGCTCTGGCAAGGCAATGCCAGAGGGATAATAGAAAATTATTTCAAAATTTTCCAGGGAACTTAGGGGAATATTCCCTCAGTGGGGATTAAAACTCATAAACCACTCCTACACCTAGGGTCTGTTTAAATTGTACACGAGGCCCGAAAGTCTCCAGGTCACCATCATCATTTACATCTTCCTTGTATTTAACATCATTATCATAGCGTAGATGAGAACCTACACTGGCCTTTATAAAGTCGTTTACTTTCAGGTTCACATTCAACTGCCAGTCTACATCTACGTTTCCAAAATTGTTGATATAATCGGAATAAAGACTGAGCCTGTTCTTCAAATTCACATTTTCAAAAATCTCCTTTTCAAAATTGCTATTCACTAAAAAACCAAGTTCCATCCTTACCATTTCCCCTTCTTCTATAATATTGCCTTCTTCATCCCGCACTGCCCCTACTACGCCAAACATACCTTCATTAGCAAGACGTTGATCCAGTACAAAAGTAGATTTCTGTGTAAGTGGTGAAATGTACACAGTTAACTCCTCTTCAGGATGAGAATATTCCGCACCAACCCCTAAAAAGAGATAGGCCGGTGCCATAAATTTAGAGATAGGGTTTGTTTTGTCCGGATATTTATAACCGTTGGAAAATTGCGTATTAAAATCCAGTTGCGCACTATAAAACCAATTAGAAGTAGAATCCCTGCGATACCCAAAAGAAGAACTCAGTACCAACTCATCTTCTGTTTTTCTTATTTCACGCCCCTCCTGTGCATTTAATCCGTAGCGAATTACTGCAGAATTATTCCATTTTGTAAGCGCTTTTTTGTAATTCCTTTTGAAGTTACCATGAATTAAAGCAGAAACAGAATTGTTACCCCCGCTGTTCCAATTCACAAAAGCCACTTCATTAAAATCCAGCCCAACAGCGTTTTCTTCATTCCAATAGCTTGTTACATTTGTTTCCGTGGTATCCTGCACGGGAATACTGTCATTGGCTTCTGTAGTGTCAACAACCCTGGTAAAATGAGGGAATTCTAAAGCATGGGTATTGAAGGAAATTAGACATAAAATTAAGCCTATTAATCTGATTTTCATTTTATTTAAATTCTCGGAATTGCAAAAATATAAATTTTAAAGCAATGAGTTTAATACACGCCTTATATTCTTAACGCTAATTCCAACAATTTCTTGTAATTCGGCCACACTTCCCTGCTCAATAAATTCATCCGGCACCCCCAGGCGTATTATTTTTCCTGCAAATTTTTCTTCTGAAGCAAATTCCAGTACCGCGCTTCCAAAACCCCCCGTTACCGCTCCATCTTCAACAGTGATAATATTTTTATATTCTGAAAAAATCTCCCTGAGCAGCACCTCATCTAAGGGTTTTACAAAGATCATATCATAATGACCTATTTTTTCTTTTTCGCCTATTTTTGAAATTGCTTTGGAAACGTTCTCTGCCATTTTCCCAAGGCTTAAAATAGCAATTTTTGATCCTTTGCTCAGGCACTTGCCTCTGCCGATTTCCATTTCCTCAAAAGGCAGTTCCCATTCAGCCTCTACTCCTCGACCACGGGGATATCTTATAACCAGCGGATGCTCTAATTGAAGCTGTGCCGTAAACAGTAAATTTCGCAACTGAATTTCGTTTGAAGGCGCCGCGATAATCAAATTGGGGATGCAGCGAAGGTAAGGAATGTCATATAATCCGTGATGGGTGGCGCCGTCTTCGCCAACCAGCCCCGCACGATCCAGGCAGAACACCACCGGCAAATCCTGTAGCGCCACATCATGTATCAACTGGTCGTATGCCCGTTGCAGAAATGTGGAATAAATTGCACAAAAAACAATAAAACCCTGCGTGGCCATTCCCGCCGAAAGCGTTACTGCATGCTGCTCGGCAATTCCCACGTCAAAAGCCCTTTCGGGAAATGCCTGCATCATGTATTTAAGAGAGCTACCAGTTGGCATGGCCGGGGTAATCCCAATAATTTTTTCGTTTTGCTTTGCCAGTTCAACTAAAGTAAACCCGAATACATCCTGATATTTTAAGGGCAGGCCTTCAGTATCATAATTCAGCAGCTCCCCTGTATCGGGTTCAAATTTTCCCGGGGCATGGTATTTTACCTGGTCCTCTTCTGCTTTTTTCAGGCCTTTTCCTTTAGTTGTAATTACATGCAGAAACTTAGGCCCTTCAATTGCCTTCAATTCTTCAAAAACCTTCAATAAAGCCTCAAGATCATGCCCGTCTACAGGGCCAAAATATTTAAAATTTAAAGCTTCAATTATATTATCCTGGGCAGGCTTATGCCCAACTTTGGCCTTTGTAAGATATTGCTTTAGCGCGCCCACACTGGGATCTATACCTATGGCATTATCGTTTAAAATCACCAGCAGGTTCGCTTTGGATACCCCGGCGTGGTTAAGCCCTTCAAAGGCCATCCCACTGGCAATGGAAGCATCTCCTATCACCGCAATATGCTGTTTATAAACCTCACCTTTTAAGCGGGAAGCGATGGCCATTCCCAATGCTGCAGAAACAGAAGTAGAGGAATGCCCGGTTCCAAAAGTATCATAAATGCTTTCTGTACGTTTTGGAAACCCGCTAATGCCCTTAAGCCTGCGATTGGTTTCAAAAATATCACGGCGGCCGGTTAGAATCTTATGGCCGTAAGCCTGATGGCCCACATCCCAGACCAGCAGGTCTTCAGGTGTGTTAAAAGCATAATGCAGGGCAATGGTAAGTTCCACCACACCAAGACTGGCACCTAAATGCCCTTCTTTTGTGGCTACAATATCAATTATAAATTTCCGAAGTTCCACCGCTACAATTTTAAGCTCTTCTGAAGATAGTTTCCTGAGATCTGCAGGCGAATTAATATGTTCAAGAAATTTGGAGGCCATTAAGAGCGGTTTTCTTTTTGTAAAGATAGAAGCAGAATCTCAGCTGCTGAAATTTCTGCTGAAGATTATTCATAAAAACACCTTATCCAGGTTAGTTTATAATTTTTACCTTTCCGACGGAATTAAAAACTATCACATGCTCACTCCTTTTGATGACGAATTCTTTATGAAAAAAGCTTTGGATGAAGCCCGGATAGCTTTTGATAAAGGGGAGATTCCCGTTGGAGTAGTCGTGGTGATAAAAGAAAAAATTATTGCCCGCGGCCATAACCTTACCGAAATTTTAAATGATGTCACTGCCCACGCTGAAATGCAGGCTATTACGGCTGCTGCCAACTTCCTGGGCGGAAAATACCTGCGGGACTGCACCATGTATGCAACCCTGGAGCCCTGCCAGATGTGCGCGGGCGCCTTATACTGGAGCCAGCTTTCAAAACTGGTTTATGCCGCGAACGATTTACAGCGGGGCTACCGCACTATGGGCGCACAATTGCATCCCAAAACCCGGGTAAAATCAGGGATCTTAGAAAGGGAAGCGGCGGAATTGCTAAAACGCTTCTTTGTGCAGAAGAGAAATCTGAATTAAGGTCAGTGCAACCTATCTCTCAAAAAACTTCGTTTTTCGCTAATTCTGCAATTCTGCCGGTTATTCAAGTGATGTAACTTTTATATAATCTACATAATACTTCTGCGGAAAAATGGAATCGTCTACTTCCGGGCCGCCAAAGTTCCCTCCAACAGCCATATTGATCAGGAAATAAAATGGCTTTCTGAAAGGATAATGTTCCTCATCATATTCTTCCGGTACAAAATTATAAACGGATTCACCGTCAACAAAAAATTCGATATTATCTGCCGTCCAAATGGTTTTAAAAGTATGGTAGCCTTCTTCGATATTTTCGATTTTAGTCTTTTTTGAACTGGCATTTTCCCCGTGATGTGCGGGATAATGTAAGGTAGTATAAACGGTGTTTGGCTCACGGCCCACATACTCCATAATATCTATTTCTCCTGAAGCAGGCCAGCCAACCTCAGCAATATCATGCCCCAGCATCCAAAAGGCCGGCCAGATTCCCTGGCCAGTTGCCACCTTAGCCCTCACCTCAATTACACCATACTGAAATTCCACTTTATCTTTGGAATTTATCTTTCCGGAGAAATATTTATCACCTTCCTTAACCGCAGTGATTATCAGTTTACCGTTTTTAACCTCCAGATACTCCCTGTTATATATCTGCCGCTCGTTATTTCCCCAGCCGCACAGATTAGGGCAGCCATCTCCTTCTTCATAGCTCCAGTGTTTCATATTAAGCTCATTGCCATCAAAGTTTTCTTCGAAGATCACCTGTGCATGCAAACCTGGTGGCACTAAAAAAATTGATATGGCAAAACTGATAATCTTAATAGTTGCTTTCATATTTTTCTGCTTAATATTTTATGATATGCCAGTGATCTAAGTGTCTTAGATTACATAGATCTGACTACCTTCAATTGTTAATCTCTATTCGGGTGTAATTGAGAAATTTTAAATGTAAATAAAGGTTTCGACTTCGCTCAACCTGACAATTCTAATACCTATATTCATTTCTTCAGTTTTACTTGTTTAGTGTGAATTGAGCCTCTTTCAGGTCCCTGGAATTTCCCCCAACAAAAACATTAAAACTCCCGGCTTCAGATTCCCATTTTTTATTGGCACTATAAAACTCTAACATTTTTTCGTTAATACTGAATTCCACAGTTTTAGATTCTCCGGGAGAAAGTTCAACCATTTTAAAACCTTTTAGTTCTTTTACAGGACGTGTCTTGCTGGCTACAATATCCTGCAGGTACAGCTGCACCACTTCTTTCCCGGTGACTTTTCCCGTATTGGTCACTGAAACACTAGCGGTAATTTCAGCATTTTCATCCATTTCTTCGGAAGAAAGCTGAAGCCCGCCATATTTAAAGGTGGTATAACTTAAACCGTAGCCAAAAGGATAAAGGGCTTCCTTGCCCACATCGGTATAACTCGAAAAAGTTACATGCTCTTCACTGTAAGGCCGCCCCGTATTCTGCTGATTATAATAAAGCGGCTCCTGCCCCACTGCCTTCGGAAAGGAAACCGGAAGTTTTCCGGAAGGATTATATTTCCCGAACAGAACGTCGGCAATGGCATTACCACTTTCAGTGCCTAATTGCCAGGCTTCCACAATAGCCGGGATATTTTCTGCAGCCCAGGTGATTTCCATTGGACGCCCATTTATAAGCACCAAAGCAATGTTCTTATTCACCTTATAAATCTCCTGCAGCAATTCCTGCTGAAGCCCGGCCAGGCCAATTTTTGCCTGGCTCCTTCCTTCTCCCGTCTGAAAAGCGTCTTCTCCCAATGCCATAATTACCAAATCGGCGTTTTTGGCTTTTTTAATAGCTTCATCAAAACCGGAACGATCGGTTTCGTTAATCTTGAGCGGCATTAAAAAGCTTCTTTCCCCAATGCCCAATTTGGCACCTTCAGCATAAGTAATATTTACTCCTTTGCCCGCAGCTGCCTTTACTCCTTCAAGTACTGAAACTGCGGAATTAGATTCTGCCTGGGCACGCCAGTTTCCGATAGGTGAATCCTTATCATCGGTCAGCGGGCCAATAATTGCAATATTTTTAACCGAAGGTTTTATAGGTAAAAGGCCATTTTCGTTCTTCAGTAACACAATGGATTTCTTTGCAATATCACGCGCAATTTCCCGGTGTTTTTCATACGAAATTTCTTCTGCCAAATCGGGATCGGCATATCGGTAAGGATCTTCAAAAAGTCCCATTTTAAACTTCACCCGCAAAATTCTTTTTACGGCATCGTTTATAAGGCTTTCGTCTATTTTGTCCTCCTGCACCAGTTCCATAAGACCGGCTTCATAAGCACCACCCTCCATATCCATATCGCTACCGGCTTTCAAGGCAATCTCCGCAGCCTGCTTTTTGTCTTTCGCAAAACCGTGATAAATCATTTCGGTAATGGAGCCCCAGTCTGAAACCACAAATCCGTCCCATTTCCAGTCACCCTTTAGAATATCGCGCTGCAGCATTTTACTACCGGTTGCGGGAGTGCCGTCTATGGTATTAAAGGAATTCATAAAGGTTGCCACCCCTGCATCTGCCGCGGCTTTAAACGGAGGCAAAATCATATTATGAAGTTCATACTCACCCACATTAACCGTATTGTAATCACGGCCACCTTCAGCAAAACCGTAACCGGCAAAATGCTTGGCAGTGGCGGCAATCGTGGTACTATCGGCAAGGTCATCTCCCTGGTATCCTTTAACTTTAGCAACAGCCACCAGTGAAGTGAGGTAAGGATCTTCGCCAGAGCCTTCCATAATCCTACCCCAGCGGGCATCACGGGAAACATCTATCATTGGCGAAAATGTCCAGTTAACACCATCGGCCACAGATTCTATCGCAGCAATTCGGGCAGATTTTTCCATCGCTTCCATATCCCAGCTTGAAGTCTCTGCCAGTGGAACGGGAAACATGGTTTTATAACCGTGGATAACATCATAACCGAACATTAGCGGAATTTTAATCCGGGAATTTTCCATGACCAGCTTTTGAGCTTCCCTTGTAGCATCTACGGAAAGTACGTTAAGCATGGAACCTACCAGACCTTTTTTAAGCTGCTCTTCCTTCTGCTTATTTCCCATTTCTGAAGCAGGACCGGTTAAATCCCAACTTCCGTTATACTGAACCAACTGCCCGATCTTTTCTTCCAAAGTCATCATAAAAAGAATAGAGTCTACTTTGGATTCTACGTTTTTTACTGAGCTTAGAATTTTATTGTTTTGGGCTTTGCCTGCCATTCCTGTAATAAGGAGTATAAAGAGCAGGATATTAAATTTTTTCATTATATGCTTTTAAAGAAAAAGGTTGCTTAAAAACAGCATCCATTCTGATAATTTTCAGAAAAAGACTTTTTCAAGCAACCTCTTTTTGGCTAATTAATTTTACTGATAAACCCTTATATAATCAACTTCCATTGAGGATTGCTGAAAATCTTCAGCAACTTCTCCTCCAAGATTTCCGCCCATAGCAAGGTTCAGGATAAGGAAGAAATCTTTGTTAAAAGGCGAATCGGGAGTGTTAGCGTAAGAGTGAAAAACTTCCCCATCCATTAGAAAAACAATGCGCTCTGCCGACCATTCCACACTATAGGTATGAAACTCGGTGTCTGGATTTTCAATTTCTGTTTCACCACCATCAGCGTTTCCACCTGATCTTCCGGGGTAGTGCAGGGTACCAAGCACATGGTTAGGATCTCTCCCTATAAATTCCATAATATCGATTTCACCGGTAGCAGGCCAGCCTACCTCATCAAAAATAGCTCCTAACATCCATATTGCAGCCCAGGTACCAGCGCCTTGAGGAAGTTTGGCCCTTGCTTCCACTCTTCCGTAGGTGAATTCAAAATTATCCTGAGTGGTGATCCTTGAAGAAGAATAATCGAAGCCATTTGTGTCTTCGGCTCTGGCCGTAATTACGAGATTGCCATCAACTACTTCAGCATTTTCATCGGTATAATACTGCAGTTCATTATTACCCCAGCCACTTTGGCCATTTCCTATTTCAAAATTCCAGATATCTGTATCCAGAGGTTCATCAAATTCCTGGGACCATGCCAGCTCTTCAAATTCAGTTTCAAACTCTTCTTCCGGTTCTTCAGGCTCCTGCGTTCCCTGCGCGGTAGTTAATTTAAGGTACCAGGCCAATGCAGGATCGGTACCCGGGATTGCTCTTATGTGCATGGTATTTTCAGTAATAGAAAGCACCTCATAAGAACTTGCGCCAATATAATAGGCCATAAAGCCACCACCGGCAATATTAATTACCGTTCCCGTGGTTTGATCTTCCTGTAATCCTGAAGTGGAAGGAGAAAGGGAAACAGATTTTGCACCGGAAGTGTCGTAGTCCAGGCACTGATCTTCACTACCGTTGCCTCCAAAATCTGAAGTATAATCTACGTTAAAAAAGGTGCGCCCCATATTGTCCTGATTATAGACAATGTCTTCCCCGTTCAGGCTAAAGGTGAGCTCGGCTTCATAAAAACAGGAACTGGTTTCTGAAGCGGCTTTTTCAAAGGGAGCAGCTGCATAATAGGTAGGGCTCGCCATATTTTCTCCTGAACTTGCCCCCACTCCCAAATGTGCCGGCTGGGAAGCCGCAACATACCAGGTTTTGGAACTGCCACCGGTTAACAGCTGTTTGGTTTCGGGGTCACTAAAGTTACTGAACACAGTAACGGTAGTGGTCATGTTGGAAGATGCACCTCCTGTACCTGAAGCCACTATGGTTACCGTATAGTCATTGACCCCGTTTTCATTAAAATTATGAGTGGTGGTGCCATCTGCGGAAACTTCTTCAAAACCATCCCCATAGATAAATTTATAGGTCATGGCATTACTGGCAGAAGCATTAAATCGCACCGCCCCGCTTCCATCGCCATTGGGCATTTCTTCACTAACACCTAAAACTTCAGTTTCTACGCTTAAATTATCCGGGGCCGAAATTTCACCAATATTAAAGTCATCTTCCACGCAACTGTTAAAAACAAACAGGGTGCTTAGCAACAGACTTATATTAATCAATACTTTTTTCATTTTTTAACTTTTTTAATTAGTAAGCTGAATGTCATCATAATAGTAGACAGAACCGTCTCCCTGCACATTCTCTATAATTTCAAAGAATAAGATCACTTTACTGTAATCCTGAGAAAAATCCTCGCCGGAAAAATCAAAAACCAGTTCCTCCCACTCGTTTGCCAAGGTTGTTGTAGCATCGGTTTGCAGAAATATTCCACTATCATCATTGTTTTCAAGTTTCAACCTTACAGGAATACCTTCTTTTGGGGAGTATACCTTCACAGAGATCTTTTGCTGGTTAGAGAAATCCACAGGCTCTTCCAGCTGAAGGGTTGTTCCGGCATAAAAAAGCGCCCCCTCTGTTTTAATACTTCTAACTACCATAGAACTGGTATTAATGCCTTGCTGAAAAGGGTTTTCTTCTACTGCAGATTCTGCACCTTCAAAAGAGGTAAGAGAATAGGTGAGATCGGGATTTTCAAAATTTACCGGTAACACTACGGCTGTAGGCTCATCGGCAGAAGTTACCCTCACATCATCAAAATAAGAAGTCGTCCCTTCTCCGGATTCTCCGTAATCATAGAATAGAACCAGCCTGTCGTATTCTATAGAAGGATCAAAAGCTTCATAGCTGCTAAGGTCAAATGTAAGTTCTTCCCATTCTTCTGAAGTTGTTGTATTTTGAATCACTTCTACAAAAACAGTAGGATTCCCACCCTCGGGTGCCGAGGATGAATTTTCCAGTTTTAACAGGATTGGCACTCCGGCTTCGGGAGACCATACCTTCATCTTAGCGGTTGTACCGGAAGAGAAATTCACTGCTTCATCGAGATTAAGTGAGATTCCTGCCCAGCTTTCAGCTCCTGCTCCTTCTGTTAATTCTATTACCCTGCTGCTGGTATTTATTCCTGAAGCATCGGGATTATCGATAACTGCTCCTGTAGATCCTCCAAACCCTGATAAGCCATAGGTAAGATTCTCAGATTCAAAATTTAAAGGCAATTTTATTTGCTCCAGCGTTGTTTGCCTGATATTATCAAAGTAGTAGGTTTCACCTGTTCCGGGAACACCGTAGTTAAAAAACAAAACCAGACGTCCATATTCCTGAGAAGGATCCAGGGAAGTAAGATCAAAAGTTAATGTTTCCCATTGATTTGCAACTGTGGTTTGAGCAGTAAATTCAACTGCAATTTCAGAATCATCAAGGTTTTCAACTTTAAAGATTACATCAGCTCCTGCAATTGGTGACCATACATCCACACTTATATAACGCCTGGAAGAGAAATCTATCGGCTCACCAAGAGGAATACTTGTTCCTGCCCAGATTTCAGAATTTTGTGGTTTGGTATAAGAAGCAACCATTTCGCTCATATTTACTCCAGAAGGATCAGGGTTTTCCACAACTGGCGCACCTGCACCTTCTCCACCTCCAAAATTGGCAAATGTGTAATCCAGGGTTGCAGATTCAAAATCTAATGGCAGGAATAAAGGATCTGTAATAACAACTTCCCGGGTAACTTCAGTAGCTGCCGCACCGCCACTAAGCGCTACCACCCTTATGTTGTAAGTACCAATACTGCTGTAGGTGTATGAAACAGTTTCCCCTTCCATTAGGGCAGCCGGCTCTTCATCTTCATTTTCACCAAAATAAACTTCATACATCGCAGCATTTTCAGCTGTTGCAGCAACTGTAACGGAATAATTGTCATTAGGATCTTTTGTTACCGTCGCTTCAAGATTTTCAGGAGCAAGAAAAGAAACCGTTAGCGGTTGCGTACCCTGGGCTGTTTCTCCATTAAGGTTACTTCCCATAACCACAACATCATATTGTCCTTCAGCATAAACATGCTCCAGTTGCTCTCCTACCTGGACTTCTTCAGAAACATCAGACCCGTCACCAAAATCTACGGTATAAGTCACCGCTCCCTTTCCTGTAGGCGTAACGGTAACCAGGCCGGAATTGTCTTGGGTTATCTGAAAGGTCGCTCCCAAATTAGAAGGCACCTCCAGATCACTCAGGTCTACCATTGCATCATCTTCTTTCTCACAGCTCAAAATAGATATGGTGAGGAACAGAGAAAGAAATATTTTTAAATGTTTTTTCATATTAAATAATTTTAGCACCGCCCGGTCCAGCCGGGACGGTAATTTTTGTTAGGCTGAAAATTAGTATCCCGGATTCTGCTCCCAGTTACCCTGGGAGAATTCTATTTCTTCTAAAGGAATAGGAAAAATTTCATTTTTTCCGGGAGTAAAACCTTCAATATTTTCTTCAGCCCTGCCGGTACGCACCAGATCAAAGAAACGGTGTCCTTCTCCTATAAGTTCTTTCCTCCTTTCATCGTAAACAGCTTCAAGAAGATTGTTTCCTGAAACTTCTACAGGGTCCAGCCCCGCTCTTTCCCTAACAGTATTTAAATAGGTCCTGGCTGTTTCTTCATTCATATTACTCCTTACCAGAGCTTCAGCAGCCATCAACAATACATCGGCGTATCTTATCGCCCTGTAATTGTTAGGTTGGGTAAGGTTAGCATCTCCTACATTCTCATTTTGACGTGGAAGGTATTTGCGGTTAAAAAACCCTGTATGTTTATATCCTTCAGAATAAGAAGCTCCCGTTTCTGAAGCCCATTCGCTGATATCAAGAACAGATAAATCCCGGCGAATATCATTCTCAGAAAACATATCATAAGCTTCCTGTACCGGAAGATTGAACCCGAAACCTGATTCGAATACCGGTCCACTATAGTTTCTTATTCCCTGGAAACCTACGGCAACATTCCCTTCACTACACTGTAAACATTCAAAACCTGCACCTTCTGCCCCGTTGTACTGAATTTCAAAAATCGACTCAGCGCTGTTTTCACCTTCCTGTTCAAAAAGAATGTCAAAATCAACGAGCTGGTAAGGGCCATTCTGAATAAGGTTTGTAAGAACTTCTGCCGCGGCATCAAATTCTTCCTGGTATAAATAGGCTTTTCCCAGAAGAGCCTGGGCAGAGCCTCTGGTGGCCCTGCCGGTTTGAGGAGCTGTATAATCTAAATTTTCTACGGCATATTGAAGGTCTGCCTCTATCCTGTCATAAACCTCGTTTACAGGGGCACGGGGAACAGATTGTTCATCCCCAAGCCTGAAACGTTCATCTCCTTTTAAAGGGATAGGCCCAAACCATTTTACCAGTTCAAAAGTAAAATAGGCACGAAGAAACCTGGTTTCAGCAATTATTTGCTCTTTTCCTTCAAAATCTGTTTTATCCTGAAATTCAAGAATATAGTTTGCACGTTGTACCCCGGCAAAATTCCAGTCCCAGACATCATCCAGATTATCATTAACAGGGGAATGCTGCATTTCATCAATTTGCTGCCAGCCAATAACATCTGTAGCACTTTCCCCGCCGCTAACGGTATTATCTGAAGCTATTTCTCCAATAATAACATTAACATAAGTAGACTGCAGGACATCATAAACCCCTATAAGAGCGTTATAATATTCTTCTTCTGAATTAAAATAATTTTCGGAAGAAATATTATATTCTTCGGTTTCTTCCAGGTAATCTTCGGTACAACCAAGGCATAACCCGAAAGCCAGCAGAAGTAATACTGGTTTGAATATGAATTTATTTATTTTCATGTCGCAATAATTTTAAAAGTTAAGGTTAAGCCCGGCCATAAATATTCTCGGCACAGGATAGAAACCATAGTCAATTCCGCCTCCAATGGCATCTCCACTTGAGGCTGAAGGATCAAAACCACGATATTTTGTAAAAGTATATAAGTTGTTTACAGCTGCATAAAGTCTTAAAGAACTGATGCCTACTGAAGAAATCGCATCCTCCGGCAATGTATATCCTATTTGTACATTTTGGATTCTTGCATAAGAAGCGTCCTCCACATAGTAATCTGATAATACCATATTCGAGGTTGCACCGGTTGTTACTCTAGGAACGGTATTACTTGTGCCTGTACCCGTCCATCTATCCAACAAGTAAGCACTCCTGTTTACGTTTGGCTGATTCCTTTCATAATTTCTCAGCATATCGTTTCCTAAGGAAGCATATATATAGCCTGTAAAATCAAAGTTTTTGTAATTAAGGTTCAGGTTGAATCCCATGGTAACATCAGGAATATAATCTCCAATGTTGGTACGGTCATCAGTATTAATAACACCATCTCCGTTAATATCTACATACCTGATATCGCCGGGAGAAGCCTCGGCGCCTAAAGTGGTTTGGGAAGGAGCAGCATCAACTTCTGCCTGTGTCTGAAAAATTCCATTAGTTCTGTACCCGTAGAAATAACCAAGGGGGTATCCCTGCTGAAACCTTGCCGGCTGCGGCTGCCCAACTCCAAAAGCACCTCCGGGTAAAAATTCTGTACCATTAACCTCTGTTACTTCATTTCGAAGGAATGTAGTATTGTAATTTATATTGAAGTTAAAATCTTCACCGATGTACTCCGAATACTTTATCGCGAATTCAACACCTTCATTTCTTGTTGTCCCGGCATTGATAGTTGGTGCACCGGCTCCCGGGGCGCCCCCTCCAAAAATTCCAGAAACAGGAATAGCGGCTACCAGTAAATCATTTCGGTCCTCCCTGAAAACATCTGCAGTAATATCAAATTTATTGTTGAACAGGCGAAGATCCACCCCAAAATTGATTTTTTCGGCTTCTTCCCAACCGGCATCAGGGTTGGCCAGAGTACCCAAAGCAGTACCATTTACAAGCGCCCCGTCTAATACGTAGGTAGCCTCCCCGTTTAACAGGGCCCGGTAAAAATCTGCACTACCGGCTTCATCATTACCTAAAATCCCGTAACTACCTCTAAGTTTCAGAAAAGAAATTACTTCAGAATCCTGCAGGAAATTTTCTTCAGAAATTATCCATCCCGCAGTAGCCGAAGGAAAGTATCCAACCCTGTTTTCAGGACTGAACCTTGTGGAAGCATCTCTTCTTAACATTCCGGAAATAAGATATTTTCCTTCAAAATCATATTGAAGACGGCCAAAAAAGGAAAGTTTCCTGGTATCATATTTATACGAATCACTGTTTATACCATCATTTGTCCCTGTGGTAAGACCTATGTCTGCAAATTCCCAGGAATTATTTGGCACATCAAAGCCTGAGGCGTAAAGCCCGTCTCCCCAGGTTCTAATTACGGTCATCCCTCCCGTAAAAGTTACGTGGTGCATATCCATAAAAGTATTTTCATAAGTACCGAACAGGTCATAAGTATAGCTGTTGTCGTTAATCCTGTTTTGATCTACCTGGCTTCTTTCATTATTAAACACTTTCCCTGGCCCATAAAAAATCTCAGGTGAAAAAACCCTGCTTTTGCTAAGGTTCACATTATAACCAATCCTGGTGGTGAATTCCAGTTCTTCGGTAGGAGTGAATATCAAATTGGCGGAGCCGTTTAATTTATTGAGATTATAGTCATTAAAGGTATTTTCAATTTGAGCAAGGGGATTAATAATCTCATTCCCTAAAACTCCTTCTGTATCTTCCTCATCAATTCCAAAGGTAGGTGCGAAATTTAAAGCATTAAAAAGCACAGATCCCAAACCATTCTCATTGATAGAACGCCTTTCAATATTGGTATAAATACTGTTCATACTAAAATTGAACATGTCACTAATATCAACTCCCAGACTAATACGGGCAGTATTTCTCACATAGTCTGATTTATCACCACCAATAATCCCTTCCTGGTTTAGGTGAGATCCGCCAACAGAATAAGTTATTTTTTCTGAACCTCCACTTACACTTAAATCATGATTAACAATAGGAGCAGTTTGAAACACCTCATTTTGAAAATCTGTTCCTTCTCCCAGTTCGCTTACGTCTGGATAGGGAAGGGGCTGGCCATTGTTTGCATAGCTCTCGTTAAGCAATAAAGCATATTCTGTGGCATTTAGTAAAGGAACCTGCCTTGAAGCCTCCTGAACCCCATAATATGTATCGTACCTAACTGAAGGGGCCGTATTCTTTTTACCGGATTTTGTGGTAACCAATACTACCCCGTTTGCACCGGCAATCCCGTAAATGGCTGCCTGCGCATCTTTAAGAATAGAAATAGATTCCACATCGTTAGGGTTAAGTGTTGATAAATCTCCCTGGTATCCATCTATCAATACAAGAGGTCCATTAACAGAGTTAGATGCTATACCTCTAATGTTAATATTGATACCAGCACCGGGAGCTCCTGAAGACGGAGTAACGTTCACACCGGCCGCGGTGCCCTGTAATGCCTGCTCCAGCTTTATAGGCTTAATTTCTTCAATGGTTGAAGAAGAAACAGAAGAAACCGCTCCTGTTACATCTTTTCGTTGCTGGGTTCCATATCCAATTACCACGACCTCGTCAAGGGCTTCATTATCTTCCTGAAGGCTTAGATTAATGAAATCCTGGTTTTGAATGGTCACCTCCTGAGGTACAAACCCCAGGTAACTGAATTCAAGAACATCTCCCACCGACACATTGTCTAAAGAAAAGTTCCCGTCAAAATCTGTTGTTGTACCTCTTGATTCATTTTGAACTATTACATTGACTCCAAGCAGGGGCATATTATTTTCCTCAGTAACATTTCCTTCCACAGAAAACGTTTGCGAAAACCCTGATACCATTCCGCCAAAGAACAGAATTAAATAACATGTGAATTTATTCATTTGTAGCTAGATTTAATTGTACGCCTAAACTATTAATAGTTTGTTAAGTAAAGTCATAACTTACCTTTACAAAAAACCTACAACATCAAAATTCCACCTGCTACTTTTGTTGAATTCGCTTCAAAAGAAGCATATTATAGCATATTCAGAATTTTAAACTCCAAAATTAAGAAGACAGAAAATGTTATGCTGAATGTTAATACATAGCGATGTAGAGGTTATGTAGAGTTTTTTGCAGGTACTGTAAAGGCTACACTTCCAGAATATAGTTGGTAAGATTCACTTCACGCGGCAAATTCATCTTCTTTCGCAAACGATAGCGTTTTATCTCAACGCTTTTTGTTGAAATATTTAAAAGTGGGGCTATTTCTTTAGAAGTAAGATTGAGTCTTAAATAAGCACACAGTTTTAAATCGTTCGAAGTAAGTTCGGGATGTTTCCTTTTCATCTTCTTAAAGAAGTCCTTATCGGCATTACTAAAAGCCTTTTTAAAAAACTTCCAGTTATCTTCTTCACTAATATCTTTATCTATAGTTTTTATTACAGAATTCACCTGTGTAGATTCCGATTTTTGCAATCTGTTTTTTATATCAGAAAGAAATTCATTCTTTTTAATTAAACTCATGGTAGATGCGGCCAGTTCCCTGTTTTTGTTAGCCATATCCTGTTCCAGGCGTTCATTCTCAAGTTTTATAATTTTTTGCTCTGCTTCAAGATTTTGCATTTTTAAGGCTTTCTCTTTTTGCTCTACCTGCCTGCGGTGATGCCGCTCATATAAGAGATGTGCTACATAAAGGGCCAGCAGTAAAATCAAAAGATAAATTGCAATTGCCCAGTAACTAAAGTACCAGGGTCTCGCTATAACAAACTGGTAGGAAGAAACATCTGTTTCATAATCTCCTACTTTAGACTTTACTTCAAAAGTATATTCTCCATAAGAAAGGTTTTTAAAAATTGCCGTAGGCTGTTCATTCCAATCCGTCCATTTTGGTGTGAGTCCCATGAGACGATATTTGTAAACAGGGGCAAGAAACTTTTTGTAAACAGGAATACTAAAATCGAACAACATGTTATTGCTCCTGCTATTTAGTTTTGGCTTATCCTGAAGACCTAATTGAAGCCATTCTTCATCAAGGCCTGAAGTAGCAATACCATCAATTCTTACCTCATAATCCTTATCCTGTTCTTCAAAACTGTTAAAAAGTACATATCCTGTGGATGTACCTAATAAGTAATATCCATTTCTAAGACGGCTAATATTTTCATAGCCCAGGGTAATATTCCGGAATGTTTTGGAAATATATACAGGGTTGTATTCATAGCTGTCACTTAGCTTCGCCATCTCTACATTAAAAAGAACATTTTCTCCAAAGCCCCATATTTTTCCAGTTGTATCTACTACTATTCGCCCTGAAACCAGATTAATACCATTCAACAATTTATTTAGACGGTTCTGAATTGTAAATTCCTCTGTTTCCTTATCAAATTTTTGAATATTCTCCTTTGATGAGAAATAAAGATTTTCGTCGAATAAGAATATACAGGAGGTTATTGCCGGACCATCATTTACAATGAAATTTTTATTTGATTCCAGTTTGCGCAAAGAATCTGAAATTTGAAGTCTAAACACGCCCTTATGTTCATTACTTATCCATACTTCTCCCCCCTCACCCGGCACAATAAATTTAGAGGAATGAGGGAACCCCGGCAACATTGGCAAATCTGAATAGGAACCGTCCAGTTGTTTTTTAAGAAAGCTTATTCCATTATAATGTCCCTGGATAAGGTAATCAGATTTAAAAGGTATGCTTTTGACAGTCCAGGTGCCGAGCCTGTCTGAAATTTTTTCTGCCTGTCTTCCATTTATAAGGAAGGTACCACTGTTATGCCCGCAAAACAGATCTCCATCGATTTCCTGCAGACTCCAAACCTGGCCGTTGGTACCTTCAATTAATTCAAAATGTGCTTCATTCAGATTCCTGTAGTAAAGCCCCTGATTAGTTCCCAGGTACAAAAAATCATCATTTTGGTAAGAACAATATACAGAACCAATCTCCCCCCGATCATCCTGAAAAATTCGAAACGATGAGTCAAGGTTAATCACGCTAAGCCCGTTATCCATTCCTGCCCAAACGTTATTCTCTTCATCAACAAATAACCCCAGAATGGTATTGTTAATGAGCCCGTTCCCCTGATAAAAATGATTCAGAATCTCTCCCCCGGCATCAACATGGTATAAACCCTCTCCAACCGTTCCCAGCACCAGGCTTTCATCAAACATTTGTACTGCACACAGGACTCCTGTATCTCCTAATTCGTCAGACAGTTTGGTTAAAACCGGTTGTAAATCCTGATTGTTCCAGGTAAAAAACTGTCCTTTTGAAGTTACAATTAAAAGTTCCCCTTTTCTCCCAAAAATTTCCATTACCTCAATTTCCCCAAGAACCCGCCAGGGGATCACCTGTTGCACCTTGCCCTTATAAATAGTGAATAATCCCTCCTGAGCCATTTGAAAATAAATGCGGTCGCCCTGCTTAAACAGGTTGGTTATTGGTTTTCCTGCCGGATTGGGCAGTAACCTGACTTCCGCAGAAACAGGGTTAAATAAATAAATACCAACAAAGCTTCTGAAGATAATGTAGCCACCGCTCTCCTCTATGTCCCAAAATTGTTCACCATCATTTATGCTATCTGGAAATTTTGAATTAAGGCTGGTATACTTAAGTTTACCTGAATCCAGTTTTTCCCAATACCCGGCTTCCATGTATGCGCCGGTATAAATTCTTTCCCCAACCGCTTTTACTGAACGAACTATGGTTTTATTAGGAACAGGATATAATTTCCATTTTTCCCCGCTGTATTCCAGCAATCCCATCCCATTAGCTATAAAAATATTCCGACCGGATCCCTGTGAAATCATCCAGTTTTGATTTCCGCCGGCATAATCGTTCGGATTGTAGTTTACAACAGGCGGCAATTCCTGCCCCGCCAGGAAAAATTGAGATAGAAAACCGATTAAAAAAAATGTGTAACGCAAAAACTTTATTAATTTAGTTCTGGTTTAAATCAGTGAATATTCGCAAAATAGCAAGAATTTTATTACATCCCCCCGAAATCCGCTTCTTTGCTTTAAGCATTTTTAATAGTTCCGGATATTTCAGAATGTTATAAACAGTTAAAATTTATCATTTTGCTAATTTTTTTTCCAAACTTCGTCCAATTAAAATTTACCCAAATACATTAACAAGGCTCCTTATGCTGAAAGCTGAATTTTTTACAAAATCTGTATTTTTCTCTATTATCTTATGTTTGATTGTGGTTTCTACCCAGGCCCAAACAGACACTACTATCAAAGAAAAAGAAATTTCCCATAGCTTTTACTTTACGGCTAATACCGGATTAGAGAATTCTAAATCCCAGGTGATTTTTAATCAAATAGTAGCAGCATCTCAAGAAGACGAAAATGCCAGTCTTCTCGTGCTGGGAAATATTACAGAAGAAGGTTATCCCAAAAATAAAGATGAAAGAGCAACGGTAGAACAAAAATTAAATGATGATTTACTGCAGCCTCTTAAAAACTTTAATGGTCAGGTGATTTTTAATCCCGGCACAAATGAGTGGCGTGAGGGTGGAGGACAGGAAAACCTGGATGACATGGAATCATTTCTTCAGGATAATGCTGAAGTGGAATTTTGGCCAAATGATGGCTGTCCTTTGGAAAAGGAAGAAATCAATGATGATGTTGTGCTCCTTATGGTAGATTCCCAGTGGTTTTTGGAAAATTGGGACAAGCATCCATACATCAACAATAAATGCGAAATAAAATCCAGGGAACAGTTTTTTGCAGCTTTTAAAGATGATATTAAAGATAGCCACGGAAAAACCATTATTGTTGCCGTTCATCATCCAGTAATGAGCAATTCAAGAATTGGATTTTTGGATAAAATAGGTGGATTGTCTCCCCAGTCATACAATAACGAGCAACAAAGGTTTCTCAGGGGAAGATTAAAAACCCTGGCGAGACAATATAATGATGTGATTTTTGTTTCAGGCAACGATCGTAACCTGCAATACCTGTTAGATGATGAAACTCCACAGATTATAAGTGGTGCAGCTGCAGGAACAAATCCTGCCGTGGCCCGGGACGAGAAAAATTTTATTTCAGAAAAGAATGGCTATGCAAAGCTTACCGTTTATGACGACCAGAGTTCTATGGTAGAATTCTTTGAAGTTACCCAGGATGGCCCGCAGCTTCTCTTCAGCAAAGATATAAAGAGGGAATGGACACGCATGGATAAGGTTTCCTATAATGAGAAATCAGATTTTGGCAGGACCAAGACCTCCTCCATTTATACTTCGGAAGAAACAGATAAAGGAGGAATTTACACATGGCTTTGGGGTGAACGTTACCGGGATGTTTACAGCACAAATATAGAAGCACCAGTTCTTTTCCTTGACACCCTTCCAGGGAATTTGAAGCCTTTTAAGGAAGGAGGAGGCATGCAATCCCGCTCCCTGCGTTTTATTGATGATAACGAACATGAATATACCCTTCGTGCATTAAGAAAAAGTGCCCTACGCTGGCTGCAGTCTACAACAATAAAAGACCAGTATATTATTAATGTGGTTGATAGTACTGTGGCACAACGTTATGCCATGGATCTTTTTACCACAGCACATCCTTATGCGCGATACTCCCTTGGCCATATTTCTGATGTCCTTGATATATCTACTGCGCACCCGGAAATCTATTATGTTCCCAAACAAAAAGCTCTGGGTACTCATAATGATGAATATGGAGATGAATTATATATGTTCCAGGCCCATGTAGGTGATGAAAACAAAGAATTTGAAAAGTTTGGTTCTCCCGACGATATTCTTAGTACCACAGATCTCTTTATTGAGCTAAGGGAAAACCCTGATGCCTATGTGGATGAAACCACCTATATAAGAGCACGATTACTGGATATGCTTATTGGTGACTGGGACCGCCATTACGACCAATGGAGATGGGGAGAATATGAGCAGGAAAACGGCAAAAAGATGTATAAGCCGATTCCCAGGGACAGGGATTTCGCATTTCCAAAGTATGATGGCCCACTTGTTTCCCTTATAAAAACAGTATTGCCGTTGGTTCGAAAAATGGAATCTTACGATGAAAATGTAGATAATGTTAAATGGTTCAATCTTGCGGGATATCCACTGGACAACAAATTAATCCGGAATTCCCGCTGGGAAGACTGGGAAGAGCAGGTTAATTTCATTCAGGATAATTTGACCAATGCTGAAGTAGAAGAAGCATTTGAAAATCTTCCTGAGGCCGCTAGAGACACTACTATAGAAGATATAAAAAGCAGCTTAAAGGCAAGAAGAGAAAATCTTCAAGATATCGCCCGCAGGTATTATTCCTATTTAAATGAATTTGAAATTTTACCGGGAACTGATGAAGACGATGAATTCCTGATTTCCCGAAAAGACAATGGTGAGACAGAAATTTCCATAAGTACTGAAGGATCTGAATATTTCAGGCATTCCTATTTTGCTGAAGAAACCGATGATATCTGGATTTACGGCCTGGACGGGAATGATACCTTTAGGATTGAAGGAAAAGGAGATGATCTTATAAAATTAAAGATACTTGGTGGCGAAGAAAATGATATATACGATTTTGAAAATACCAAAAGAGCTAAATTGTATGATTATAAAAGCAGAAAAAACACCATTAAAAATCCCCGATCCCGAAAATGGCTGGTAGATTCTTATGATATAAACAATTATGATTCTGAAAAACGAAAATATTCAAACAACAGGATTTTGCCCAACGCAGGTTACAATGGTGATGAAGGTGTGAAAATTGGTTTGGTGGATATTTTTACAACTTATGGTTTGGCCAATAATCCATTCAAAGCCAGGCACAGGTTTGGGGTTGATTACTATTTTGCCACCTCCGGTTTCTCATTTGATTATGCCGGTGAGTTTGCACATATATTTTACAACTGGAATTTTCGCATAGAAGGGCGCTATACCAGTCCAAATTTCACCATGAACTATTTTGGTGCGGGTAATGAAACTGAATATGACAGGTCTGAAGTAGAAAGAGACTTCAACAGAACACGTATTCAACAGCGGGAAATAGCTCCATCACTAGTTTGGCGTGGCAATAGCGGCGGCAGTTTTTATTTTAAGACGATGGTGCAGTCTATGGAGGTATCACACGATGATCATCGGTATATAGGACAAATTTTTTCAGAAGAAAATGATGTTTTTGACGAGCAATTTTATGCCGGTGCTGAGGTGAATTACAAGTACCTCAACCAGGACAATCCCGCATATCCAATGCGCGGAATGCGGATAGGACTAACTTCTGGTTATAAATCCAACATTGATGACCACAACAACCGGTTTGGATACTTAAGGCCATCATTTTCTATAGATTACCCATTGCATCCCAGTGGGATTGCTGTATTAGCCACAAAAGTAGCCGGAGATATTATTTTTGGCGATAATTATGAATATTATCATGCTGCCCGAATTGGCGGAAATGAAAGTTTACGGGCCTATAGAAACGAACGTTTTTATGGAAAATCAGCCTTCTATCAAAGTACCGATTTAAGAGTCGGACTAAGCAGGTTCAGGACAAATTTTGTTCCCATACAAATGGGCGTGAGCGCAGGTTTTGATTATGGCCGGGTATGGACAGAATTTGAAGATTCTAATAGGTGGCACAGCAATTATGGAGGTTCGCTTTGGGTAACTGCATTTTATGCCTTAACAGGTAACCTTGGTTTTTACCACGGCGAAGACGGCAACCGTGTAACATTCACAGTCGGTTTTAAATTTTAGGTCTACAAAATCAGAAAAACCGGGGACAGGCCACGAGGTGTGATTCAGGAAAAGAAATTCGAGTTAAGCCCCGGGGATTAACAGAAGTTTTAAAATATTTTTCATTATGAAATTTGATGCTATTGTTATTGGTTCTGGACAGGCGGGAAATCCTCTTGCAGCCAGTCTTGCTAAAAATGGGAAAAAAGTAGCCATAGTTGAAAAAGGCAAATTTGGAGGCACTTGTGTAAATACCGGCTGCACTCCCACCAAATCTTATATTGCCAGTGCAAGACGTGCTTTTGTTACAAAAAACAGCTTAAACCATGGTGTTGAAGTTCAAGGTGATATAAAGATTAACTTAGATCAAATCAAGAAGCGCAAAGATGAAATCATCGGTGAATCCAGGACAGGCATTGAAAAAATGCTGAATGAAAATGAACATATAACTATTTACCGGGGAACGGCAAAATTTAAAGACAACCACAGCCTGGAAGTTAACGGCGAGATGATTTCTGCAGAACGGATTTTTATCAATACCGGCGCACGCCCCAGAATTCCTAAGGTTTTCAAAGATATAGCTTATCTCACGCATGAAACGATGCTGGAACTGGAAGAAATCCCGGAACATTTAATTATTGTGGGCGGCGGTTATATAGGGCTGGAATTTGCCCAAATGTTTAGTCGATTTGGGAGCAAAGTAAGCATAATAGACCATGGTAGCCGCCTAATGAAGCAGGAAGACAAAGATATTTCAGAAGCCATTAAAAAAATTCTTGAAAAGGAAGCTATTCAAATTTATTTTAATGCTGAAGTTATAAGTGCAGAAGCATCAGCAAACAAGGCTGAAATCAGTATTAAAACTAATGGTTCCGAAGAAAAGATTGAAGGCACTCACCTGCTCGTGGCCACTGGCCGAATTCCAAATACACATAATTTAGGGATTGAAAACACAGATATTCAGCTGGATGAGAAAGGATACATAAAGGTAAATGAAGAGCTGCAAACTTCTGTTCCACATATTTGGGCTTTGGGAGATTGCAATGGCGAAGGTGCTTTTACCCACACGTCCTTCAACGATTTTCAGATAGTGAATGATCATCTCTTCGGAAGCAAGAAAAGAAAACTATCAGATCGCTTTACCTGCTATGCAGCATATACAGATCCTCCCCTGGCCAGGGTTGGAATGAATAAAGCCATAATAAAAGAAAAGGGATTAAAGGCTAAAATTGCCAGTATGCCAATGAGCAAGGTTGCAAGGGCAAAGGAAATGGGAGAAACAGATGGAATTATGAAAATTTACATCGAAGCTGAAACCGATAAAATTCTTGGCGCCAGTTTTCTGGGAACAGGAGCCGATGAATACATTCATGCCATTATAGATGCAATGTATGCCGGTACTCCTTACACTACCATAAGGAATGCCGTTCATATTCATCCAACTGTGAGTGAATTGATTCCCACCATGCTGGAATCCCCTGAAGAATTAGAGCTATAATAACAGTTTTTCGGCTAAAGTCGTGACAGAGGCTACCTGCAAATCGGGTTTTTCAGCTAGAGGATAAGCACTTTTTCCCGCTCTTTCAATAAAAGCCGTTCTCAAGCCAGCGCTTTTTGCACCTGCAATATCCCAACCATGAGCTGCAACCATCATCGAGTTTTCTGCGGAAGTACCTGTTTGCTCAAGCACATAATTATATGTAGCCGCATGCGGTTTATATTTTTTAACTACTTCCACACTTAAGATCAGTTCAAAGAACCGGTCAATATTGGCAAATATTAGCTGGCCTTCTGCAACCTCAGGTTTACCATTGGTGAGTGCGACAAGAATTACATCTGCTTTTTTCAATTTTTCCAGTCCCTTCGGAACATCGGGGTAAGGAGGCAATTTTTTCACCGGCTCCAGAATTTTTTTCATTTCTTTTTCGGTATAAGAAAACCCCCATTTTTCAGCTAACATTTGAAGGCTAGCTGCGGCTATTTCAGAAAAGTCGTGATATTGCCCGGTTATTGTTTCAACCAGGGAATACTGTAGCAGCATGGGAAACCAAACATCAAAAGCATTTTCATTTTGAAAAGCAGAATTCACAGATTCCTTCAGCGGATTCATATCCAGAAGGGTTTCATTTACATCGAAAATAAGTAGTTGCGGTTTTTTATTCATTATTTTGTTCTTTTAGTTTTATTGAAGAATTCCAGTCTTTATAGAATCTTTTTAGGCTATCGGCTGAAAAACCAATGTGGTACAAACCTACCAGGAACACATCGAGAAAAAACTGCTTCACGGGCCCGGCTTCCACAAATCTTCTTGCTGAAGTTACCACTCCCACTGGTAATTTTACAAATTTCCCTTCCCTCTTTAAACGAAACTGAATTTCTATATCTTCCATAAAAGATAAAGGTTTATAGCCTTCAATCTTCTTAAAAACCGAATTACGTATAAAAATAGCATGGTCTCCGTAAGTAAAAAAGGAACTGTTGATTTTGCTAAGTCCGGTGTAAAATGATAAAATCCAGTGTTTATGATCAAACTTCAGGAAAAAGCTACCGCCCACGAGTGATTCTTTTTTCATAACTGCCATAATTTTCAGAAGTGAATTATCTGGCAGGAAAGTGTCGGCATGCAAAAAAAGGAGAATTTCACCCTTGGCTAGCGCCGCTCCTGCATTCATCTGGTGGCTTCTTCCCCTAACCGAACTACAGGTTTGCACTACAGGAAAAGAATCCACAATTTTCATAGTTTCGTCCTCAGAGCCCCCGTCTACCACAATAATTTCAAAATCTCCAGCCAGAGAAAGTGTATGGTTCAGCACCTCTTTAATATGGGAAGCTTCATTAAGTACCGGAATAACAATAGAAATCATCTTTTTCAGAATTTATAAAATTCGCGGACGAATTTCTTCATCCATTGTTTCAGGTCCTTTAATATCCTGTTACGAAAAAGGATTTTATGCATATTCGCCGCCGTAGGATAAGGATAAATTTTATCCATGAGCTGCTTTATTGAGATTCCGGCAGAATTTGCCAATACCAGTTCCTGAAAAATCTCCCCGGCACCGGGAGCCAATATGCTCCCTCCCAGAATTTTAGCCGCACCGGAATTATACTTTTTTTTCTCAATAAACAACAGGATTTTTGCATCCTCAAAACCGGCGGTTACTGCACGGTCACTTTCAGAAAAATCACTTTCCAGCCGTTCGTAAGAGATACCTTTTTCCTTTAGTTGCTCTTTATTCCACCCGAAGGTGGCAACTTCAGGATCGGTAAAAGTCACCCAGGAAAAATGACTAAAATCAAGTTTCTTCTTCAGTGGAGAAAGAAAATTATTCAGCAATAACATATTATTCATTTCAGCCGCATGGGAAAATTTCATATTGCCGGCCGCATCCCCACTTACAAAAACATTTTTATTCGTGGTTTGTAGCTTTTCATTCAGCTTAATTCTGTTTCCATCCATTTCTATTCCCGCGGCTTTTAAATTAAGATTATCAAAATTTAATTCCCGTCCCAGCCCCATAAAAATGGCATCAATAGGAATTTCTATTTTTTCTCCTTCTGCCGTTTTTATAACTGCCACAGAAGAGGAAAGGATTTCTTCAATTTCGGCATTAAGAATGAACCTAATATCCTCTGCCTCGAGCTTTTGCTGGAGGACATTGCTGATAAAGGGATCTTCTTTTTTCAAAATTCTTTCTCCCCTGTCAACAATGATAACTTTAGAACCCAACCGGGAAAAAGCCTGTGCAAGCTCAATACTTATAGAGCCTGCTCCTATGAAAATAAAATTTTCAGGCTGGGAAGAAATTTCAAAAATATTTTCATTTGTATAGCAATCGGTAAATTCCAGGCCTTTTATATTAATCTTTCTGGGAGAAGAACCGGTTGCAACAACAATATTTTTGGCGCTGTATTCTTTTCCATTCACCTCAACAGTTTTTTCTGAAATGAATTTTGCCGTGCCTAAAATTACATGCAATCCCTGTTTTCGTAAATAACCGGCATTTTCATGCTCCCTGATAACTTCCTGTTTTTGTTTTACATATTCCAAAATCTTTAAAAAATCGGTTTTACCATTAATTTCCAATCCAAATTCCCTCGCTTTTCGTGCTTCCTGAACAATTTTTGCCGCATGTAAAAAACTTTTACTGGGAATACAACCGGTATTAAGACATTCGCCGCCAATTTTTTCCGCAGATTTATCTACGAGTAAAACCTTAAACCCAAACTCCAGCATACCCAGCGCAATTCCCAGTCCGCCGGAACCCGAACCAATTACAATAAGATCAAATTGCTTTCTATTCATTTTAGTTTATGATAAAAATGCGCGTTTATAAAAAGAAACAAAAAAGCCGGCTTTTGAAAGAAACCGGCTTTAACTTATCTTCTTCAAAATAAATTAATTATTGGGCATCACGATATTCGAACTTTTGTCCCCCTACAGAAATTTCTATCATAGCACCGGCTTTGGGCATGGTTACTATAGCTCTTCCTTCTTTAAAATCTATACTTTTAGCTTCACCCTTTTTAATAATAACCGCGGAAGCACTTCCGGAAAGACTATACTCCCCATCCTTGAATTCTTCCAGCTCCTCCTGGGTTTGGAAAAGGATAGCCTGCCGGTAAGCCTGACCACCAAACTGGAGGCCTATATCTACCTGGCGCAATTCTGCATATCCCTGAATTTCTCCATTTTCATAAAGCACCCCATTACCGGCAGCTCCTCCCAGTATATAAGCTCCGGCTCCTACATTGGGAAAAATCACATAGCCTGCTGCTTTTTGAAAAAGATCATTCAGATCCTTGCTGTTTTCAATAAAAGCGGCTTTGGATTCGTTGGCATCATTAATTAGTTCATCTCTCTTTTCCTGATCTACAATGGCTTCAGATCCATCTTCTTCATAATCATCATTTGTTTGGGCTATAACTCCTCCCGTAAACAAAATGAAGCTTAACATCAGTAAATTCCTGTACAGTTTTTTTTCAATTGTTCTCATTATAACTCGTTTTAGAATTTCAATTCAAGTTAAAAATCCAGAAAATAAATTGCTGTTAAGCTTCTGTTATTTTAGAAATAGGCTGGAAAAAGACCGCATTGGGAATAATGCAGCCATATCATTTTCTTTCTAGTGTTGCTGGCCAAAGTTTTCTCTTTTTTACCAGCTCAAATTTTAGAACTATATTGTAAACCACAATATTTCAATTTCTTGTAGAATATTTTGATAAGGTAATCTTCTTTTCTCCGGGTTCATTTTATTAATATGAGCATAAAATATAAATCTTTATTTCTATTTATATTCTGTCTTCAGTCTTTTCTGAAGTTACATGGGCAGGCTTATACTGTTTTTGACAAAATTGATAATTCAAATGGGCTTTCTAACGGCAGGGTTACAAGTATTGTTAAAGATGCCGGTGGTTTTGTGTGGATAGCTACTAAAAACGGACTTAATCGTTATGACGGTTTTGAAAGTAAGGTTTACACCAGACAAAACAGCAGTATTAGTTCCAATGACATTTCTGATCTTTTCCTGGACAGTAAAAACCGGCTTTGGGTGGCTACACTGGGTGGCGGACTTAATTTTTATAATGCTGAGCTGGATAAATTCCAGGTATTTAAATCTTCTGAAAGCCCTACCAGTATTGCATCAAATCAGGTAAATACTATTTTTGAAGATGCCAAAGGTTACATTTGGCTTGGTACTGAAAATGGCCTTTCCTTATTTGACGAAGCCAGGGGTAAATTCTTCAATTATCACCATTCCAAGAATAAAAACAGTCTTAGTCATAATAGCGTTACAGGTATTTTTCAAACTGAAGAAGGAACGCTTTGGATAGGAACTTTTGGTGGCGGTTTAAATAAATTCGACATCAAAAATCAACAATTTCAGCATATAAATTCCGGCGAAACTTATTTTTCTTCCTTTATCTACACAATTTATGGGCGGGATAAAGAGAACATATTATTAGGGACCAGCGGTGCTGGCCTGCTCATGTACAATATCAAAAGTGGAAAATTTTCAGATTATCTGCAGGATTTAGGTGTAGAAAAAGATGTGAATATTGTTAGGGCAATTACCCGTGACCGTTGTGGAGACTTGTGGATTGGAACTGATGGTAACGGACTTTTCAAAATTGAAGGAGAAGCTGAAAATGTACCAAAAATTCAAAATTCTCTATATAACTTTCAGTTACGTTCCTCTTTATCGGGTAATGCCATCTATGAGATAATGGAAGATAACAAGTCCAATCTTTGGATTGGAACTGCCTGGAATGGTATTAATATATTGGTAAATGACAAAGATTATGAGTTACTCTTTAGCGATATAAAAGGAGAAAATCCTTCGCCGGTGCTTTCGGTATTTAAGGATAAAACCAGGCTTTTCTTAGGGCTGGACGGGAATGGACTTACAGTTTATAACGCTGAAGATAATAAGGTTTCCTATTTTAATAAGGAGAGCGAAAACTATATTGGCGGGAGCTATTTCCAGCATATCGTGAAGAATAGTACCGGCAATAAACTGTGGCTTGGTACTTTTGCTAATGGCCTCATTTCCTTTAATCCGGAAAATGGCAATTTTCAGCAGTATACCCATGAATCGGAAAATTTAAATTCTCTCAGTTATAATGACGTTCGGTATATAATTCCTGAAGAAAACGGTAATTTATGGATTGCCACCTGGGGAGGCGGACTCAATTATTTTGATCATCAAACTGAAAGCTTTAAAAGGTTCAGGGCCAGTGAGAGCAACACCAACGCGTTAAACAGTGATAACATACTTGCGCTTCAGAAGCAAAAAGAAAAATTATGGATTGCCACTTTTGGCGGCGGGCTGGCATTATACAACCTCAAAACTGAAAAATTCCAACATTTCGAGTTTAATGAAGAAAACAGTAATTCCCCCTCCGGTAATAACCTTTTTTCATTATTACTGGATTCTTCACAAAAACTTTGGATAGGAACATCTGGCGCAGGAATAAATATATTTGATCCTGAAACTGGAAAGTTTAACAGGTTTCCTAAAGAGGAAAATTTAAGATATGCCACCGTTACTGCAATAATTGAAGATAATAATTCCAATATCTGGTTCAGCACAAAACAGGGAATATGGCAATATAACAGGAAACAGCAGGAGTTTAAAAGCTTTCCCGGGCTGAATGGGGAATTTCATATCAATTCTGCGTTTAAGGATGCTGAAGGACTGCTTTATTTTGGAGGAATAAATGGAGTGGTAAGATTTGATCCCGCAGAGGTACAATATTCCAGTAATGCCCCGGCTGTGGTACTTACCAACTTCAAATTATTTAATAAAGAGCTTCCTGTTGGTGAGAATGAGGTGCTGGATAAAAATATAGCTTCTGAAGAACAATTGGTGCTAAAGCACAATGCCGATGTTATTACTTTTGAATTTGCCGCCCTGAAATTTCCATTTTCAGATAATTGTGAATATGCCATCAAAATGGAAAATTTTGATGAAACCTGGCGTAATATTGGTAAGGACAGAACGGCCACTTTCACCAATCTTGCTCCCGGGGAGTACACTTTTAAGGTGAAAAGCAGGGAAACCTGGGCTGAATGGGGAGAAGATTATGCTTCCATAAATATAACTATTCTTAAACCTTTCTGGCTTCAGTGGTGGGCATTTTGTATTTATATTTTACTTATTCTTGCGCTGTTTTATCTCTTTAGAAGATATATAGTTGCCTGGGAGCAAATGAAGGCAAACCTGCGCCTGGAGAAGTTTACACATGAAAAGGATACCGAACTTTATACCTTAAAACAGCAGTTTTTCACCAATGTTTCCCATGAAATCCGTACACCGGTCACGCTTATTTTGGGCGCTACCAATCGTCTTATGGAAAAAGGTTCTTTTGTAGGTAAAAAGGAATCTGCGCCGGTAAAAACAATTCATAAACACGGTAAGCATTTGCTGCACCTGGTGAATGAATTGCTGGATTTCAGAAATCTGGATTTGGAAAGTGTAAAATTAAAAGTAGCTGAAGAGAACTGGATAAGTTTTTGTGAGGAGATTTTTCTTTCTTTTACCGAAAACGCACAACAAAAGAAAATCGATTTAAAGTGGGAAACTTCTGCTGAAAAAATATCGCTATGGTTTGATGCCAACCAGATGGAAAAAGTTTTATACAACCTGCTTTCCAACGCCCTAAAGTTCACTCCGGAAGGTGGTAGCATAAAAATGGGAATTTTTATACATGAGGAGGAAGCGGTGCTGAAGGTGAGCGATACCGGTATTGGAATTGGAAAAAAGCAGAGGGATAAAATTTTCCGAAGGTTTTATCAGACGAAGAAATCGAGGGAATTTAATGAAACCGGATTTGGACTGGGTTTATCTATTTCTAAAGAAATTATAGACTTGCACAAAGGTCAATTATACGTAGAAAGTCAGAAAGGTAAAGGAAGTACCTTTATCCTGAGGCTGCTGAGAGGGCGGAAACATTTTAAGAAAGATCAGATAATCAAAACACTGTCAGGAAACAAAGATTATATAGAACATATCGCAGAAGAACCTTCACCTGTTTCTAAAGATGTGGATTTATCAGATATCAATGGTGAAACTGTTATGATTATTGAAGATAACTTCGAAGTGCGGGAATACATTGCTGGTCTATTGAAGGATTATTGCATTATAATAGAGGCCGCCAATGGAAAAGATGCCATAGAACTTATTACAGACAAACAACCGGACCTGATAATTAGTGATATTATGATGCCGGTAATGGACGGGGTAAGCTTTACCAGATATTTAAAAACAAACCCTGAAACCAGCCATATACCAGTAATACTTCTAACAGCCAGGGCAACTTCAGCACAGCGAATGGAAGGTTATGAAACCGGTGCAGATGCTTATATTACAAAACCTTTTAGCGAACAAATATTAAAATTGCGCATTAAAAATTTAATTAACAGCCGCAATTTGCTCAGGGCGAAATTTACTTCTGAAAAAGCTGTACTTCCGGCAGACCTGGCGATTAATTCCCTTGATGAGAAATTTCTGGAAGCTCTTATAAACACGATCCGGGAAAACATTGATACCGAAAGCCTGAATGCTGATTTTTTATCAAAAGAATTGGCAATGAGCCATTCAGTAATTTATAAGAAAGTAAAATCGCTAACGGGAATGACCCTTGTTGAATTTGTTCGGGATTTTAAACTAAAAATAGCCAGGGAACTAATAGCTGAAAAAGGATTTTCAGTTAGCGAAGCCTGCTACCGGATTGGATATTCCGACAGAAAATATTTCAGCAAACTTTTTAAAAAGAAATTTGGCAGCAATCCTTCTGAATATTCAAAGAAATAGTATATCATTTTAATGCTCTAACAGGTATGCTATTTATTATAATCGCGACCAGACCCCTCTCCTACAGGGGAAAACGAAAAACTCCCCCTTTCTGAATTAATTTTTCACCCCTAAAATTTTACGCAAACGTTTTATTTGCAGTACCTAAATATTCATAAATTAATTGCCCGATTTTTAAGGCTAAAGATAATTTAGGAGTGATTAAATAATGATCTATTAATAATACTAAATAATCAAAGAACTTATGCGGATAAAAATACCAGACTTTATTATCAGCCGGCCGCTTCAAAAGTTATTATTGGCTTTCCTTATTTTTCTACCTCTTATCTCATTTTCACAGGAAATAACCGTATCCGGAACTGTAACAGAAGAATCGACGGGAAATCCATTACCCGGTGTAAATGTTATTGTAAAAGGTTCCAATACTGGAACCACTACAGATTTCGACGGGAATTATGAGTTAGATGTTGAAAGCAGGAATATATTGCAATTTTCTTTTCTTGGTTTTGTTACTGAAGAAAGAACAGTTACAGGTCCCACTTTAGATTTACAGTTAACAGAAGATGCCGGCCAGCTGGAACAGGTAGTAGTAATTGGATATGGAACCACTACTGTAAAAGATGCAACAGGCGCCGTAACTTCTGTTACCGAAGAAGATTTTAACAAAGGAAATATTGTTACGCCTGAAAACCTGTTGAGTGGGCGGGTAGCCGGATTGAGCATTAATACAGGTGGGGCACCAGGCTCAGGATCTACGATAAGGATAAGAGGAGGTGCATCCCTTGGAGCATCTAATGATCCATTAATCGTTATTAATGGTTTACCTGTAGACAACAACACTATTGGCGGTTCCCGATCGGTTTTAAGTACAATTAATCCTAATGATATTGAATCCTTTTCGGTTTTAAAAGATGCCTCGGCAACAGCTATTTACGGTTCCAGGGCTTCTAATGGAGTAATTATAATTACAACTAAGCAGGGAGGTCGCGAATTTCGGGTAAACCTGGATACCCAAATAGGGATTAATACCTTAAGCAATAAAATTGATGTTTTTTCTGCTGATGAATTTAGAGAAGTTGTCGCCGAACAACGTCCCGATCTGGTGCCATTACTTGGCGATGCAGATACTGACTGGCAGGAGGAGATATATAGGACGAGCCTTAACTCCAGTCAGAATCTTTCCGTTTCGGGATCAATTTTCGAAAATACCCCTGCACGACTATCAATAGGAAGAACCCTTCAGGAAGGGCTGCGACTTACGTCCAGGTTTGAAAGAAATAATATTGCTTTCACTCTTAATCCGCGATTACTGGACAATCATTTAAAAATAAGTCTTAACGCGAACGGAACCTATGAAAAGAACAGGTTCGCGCCAGGAGAGGAAGGTAATGCGATTACTTTTGATCCTACCCAACCGGTCTATGACCCTGAATCACCTTTTGGGGAATTTTTTCAGTACTATAATATTAATGATGATGGTGTATTGGATATTAATGACCTTACCCCCGATGCTCCTTTAAACCCCGTAGCCAATATACTTCAGCGAAATGATAGAAGTGAGGTAAAGCGTTTCTTCGGAAATGTAAAAGTTGATTATCAATTTCACTTTTTTCCAGATTTAAGTGCTGTGGTAAATTTAGGGTATGACGAGCAACAGGCTGATGGCTTTGTCATAATATCAGATGAAAACCCCATAACGCAACCAAATGGAAGCTTTTTGGGTTCAGAATCTACATATGAAAATTATCAAATGAACAAGCTTTTTGATGGTTACCTTGCTTACGAAAAAGAATTAGGTGAATTTGAACTGGAAGCTACAGCTGGGTATTCATTTCAAAAATTTGAAAGTAATCAATACATTTCAGGCGAACTGCGCAACGATCAGGTGGATAGTGAGCCTGTAAGAACTATTAATACTGATTTGGTGTTGATAGGATTTTTTGGAAGAACAAATTTTTCTTTTCAGAACAAATACCTGCTTACCCTCTCCCTTAGAAGAGATGGTACTTCCCGCTTTAGCAACCAAAACCGTTGGGGAAATTTTCCTGCCGCTGCTTTTGCCTGGAAAATAAACGAGGAATTTTTCCCGGAATCAGAAACTGTTTCCACGCTTAAGTTAAGAGCTGGCTATGGAGTAACCGGGCAACAGGATATTGGCCGTGATAACGCAGATCTTTTCCTCCAAAGATACGCCCGCGGATTGCCAGCTTCACAATATCAGTTTGGAAATGAAGTGGTTCAGATTGGAATTCCCGAATATCGAAATGAAAACCTTAAATGGGAAGAAACTTCAACTTATAATATGGGATTGGATTATGGAATTTTACAGGATAGGTTTTCAGGTTCTGTAGAAGCTTTTTATAAAGAATCCAAAGATCTTCTTGCCAATGTGGCAATATCAGATGGTTCAAACTTTAGCAATGCCGGATTCCAGAATGTTGGAAATTTTGTCTCGAAGGGAATTGAATTTTCTATAAATGGCGATATTTTTCAAGGTGACACCGAGAGTTTTTCCTGGAACGTTAATTTTAATAGTACCTTAATTGATACTAAGATTAAAACCCTTGCATTAAACCAGGACCAGCAGGTAGGGGAAATAGGCGGGGGAACCGGAAACACTGTCCAAATCCACCGGGTTGGGTACACCCCGTATTCCTACTTTGTATACAAACAAGTATATAATGAAGAAGGGCTTCCTATTGAGGGAGGTTATGCCGACCTTAATGGGGATAATCTTATCAACGATGATGACCGTTATATTTATAATAACGGAACACCAGATGTTACTATGGGCTTTCTTTCTAATATGTTCTATCGTGGATTTGACCTCTCCTTCAACCTTAGGGCAAACCTAGGGCATTATGTTTATAATAACGTAAATTCTTCCAGGGCGCAGTACAGGCTATTAGAAAATAATGCCGTGGTTTCCAACTTGCCGGTTTCAGTTCTTAATACCGGATTTACCACTACTGAAGATGTTATTTTATCAGACCATTATATAGAAGAAGCTTCGTTCCTGAAAATGGACAATATTACCCTGGGATATACTTTTGAAAATGCCTGGAGCAATAATTCCTCTGTACGCATCTCTGCCGGTGTTCAAAACGTTTTTATCATCACCAACTATTCCGGCCTGGATCCTGAGGTTTTTGGAAACGGTATAGATAACACATTGTACCCACGGCCAAGAACTTTCTTTTTAGGAGCAAACGTAAGATTGTAAAAAGCAAACTATGAATAAATTTATAAGAAAAATAAACAAATTAAGCATCCTGAGCATTTTCATACTGCTTTCAGGATGTACAAACGAACTGGATGTGGAACCAGGAGATCCTAATGCATTTCTTGCAGATGATTTTTATTCTGACCCGGAATCTTACCGGGAAGGCCTTGCCGGGGTTTACGCCAATTTAAGCCTTACAGGAACAGACGGCGCAGATAATTCAAATATTGCCGGCCTGGATGCCGGTACTAGCCAGTATGGCCGTGGTTTGTGGAATTTACAGGAATTACCTACAGATGAGGCCGTATGGTCCTGGGAAAATGATCCTGGTTTAAGGGAACTAAATAGAAATACATGGACAGCAGCAAACGTGGTGCTAAGGGGAATGTTTGGAAGAACAATGACTTCAGTAGCATTTGCCAACGAATATTTAAGACAGACTTCGGAAAGCGCATTGGATTCACGTGGGGTAGATAACCAATTGCGGGAAGAAATTACCACTTATCGTGCTGAAGCCCGATTTTTAAAAGCTCTTGCCTATTATCATATGATGGATTTATTTGGTAAGGCTCCGTTTGTAATCGTAGACGACCCTGTTGGCGCATATCAGGCTCCGGTTTATGAGAGAACTGAACTTTTTAATTATATAGAGTCAGAGCTTTTGGAGATCATTCCGCAGCTGGAAGAGCCTCTTGAAAATGAATATGCCAGAGCTGACAAAGCTGCCGCATGGATGCTGCTGGCAAAGATGTATCTTAATGCTGAAATTTATACCGGTGAAGCCCGCTATACAGATTGTATTGATTATTGTGAACAAATTATAGCTGCCGGATTTTCTCTTGCCCCAGATTATCTTACACTTTTTATGGCAGATAATGATGTAAGTGCAGCAAGAAATGAAATTATTTTTCCCTTAGTTTCAGACGGCGTGGTGACGCAAAATTTTGGTCCTACTACAGTGGCAGTAAACGGGCAGGTAGGTTCGGTTGAAGCGAATGCTGCAGATTTTGGGGTAAGTCCCGGCTGGAATGGAGCAATTAGGGTTACCCAGGAATTTTCTGAAACCATGCTCAATGGCAGTTATGATAGTGATGAACGCAATACACTTATTACAGAAGAAAGGAGCATCAACATTCCCGATATTGCTCAGCGGAATACGGGATATGTTGTTGCAAAATGGTCTAACCTTACCTCTACCGGGGAAGCGGGTTCTGCATTGGAAATTGTAGATACAGATTTTCCCATGTTCAGGCTTGGCGATGTTTACCTTATGTATGCTGAAGCCCATTTAAGAGGTGGCGGAGGTTCCCTGGACACCGCAGTAGATTATGTAAACCAATTGCGGCAACGCGCTAACAATCCATTAAGAGTAAGCGCAGGAGAGCTTTCCTTAGATTTTCTACTTGAAGAAAGAATGGTTGAACTTTATTGGGAAGCGCACCGCAGGCAGGACCTCATCCGCTTTAACAGGTTTACGGGCGGTGCCTATAACTGGTCCTGGAAAGGAAGTACTCCTAATGGGATTGCCATAGATCAAAATAGGAGGTTATATCCCATCCCAGGTGCCAGTCTAGCGGCAAATCCAAATCTTACTCAAAATCCCGGTTACTAACAATTAAAAAATAGAAAGATGAAAAGAGCATTTTTATACATAATTACATTCGTGAACTTAATTGGATTTACTTCCTGCGAAGAAGAAGACAGTCTCAACTTTACGGCAGTACCAGATCCTGAGGGAGTATCTTTTGAAAATTCATTTCAGCCTGAATATTTACTTTCTGAAGAAACCGAAACTAATATTGCTGAACGGTTCTTCTGGAATCCTGTTAACTTTGATGCCCCGGTTAATGTAAGTTATGATCTATTGGCTTCAACAGATCCGGATTTTGGCACCTCTGAAATCATAGCAACCACCACTAATACCAATCAGGCGGTTACTGTAGAACAATTATTAGGTTTTGCTGAAGATATGGGATTGGATAATGATCCTGAGACTACAGGAGACGATGGTTTGCCCAATAATACAGGTGAAGTTTATTTTCGTGTGCACGCCTACACCGGTACGGGAACAGCAAACAGCATAGATGTAATGTCCGATATTCAGCCGCTAACTGTGACATGGATTGAGCGAGCCCCTGTAGGCGCCGGCTGTGATCCCATTTATATTGTTGGGGCCGCTGCGGTAGATGCAGGCTGGGAATGGAGTTCTCCCATAGTTTTTAATTGCGATAGTAATGTATACACTTCCAACCTTGAGCTAACCAATGATACTTTCCGTTTCTTTGAGAATGAAGGAGATTGGGAGTCGGGGTTGAGTTATACCTATTATGTTGAAGAAGGATATACTATAGATCCATTATTGGAGAATGCAGAAGATGGGGACAGCAATTTCTACTTTAACGGCACTCCTGGCATTTATAACATAGTGGTTGATAATAATGCAAAAACTATTACTGTTGAAGAATCCGACCCTTATATTCTTGTGGGAGATGCAGTTCCCGGAAACTGGAGTTTTGACGGTGCGGTACAGGCAGAAGAAACGGCACCATACATAAGAACTGCTACTTTGCCATTTAACAGCGGAATCTTCAGGTTTTTTACTGAAAGTGGAAACTGGGACAGTAGCCTTAACTATGCCTATTTTGATGACCTGGGCTACACCATAGACGATGAAATTGTTTCAGCGGAAGATGCCGATGGTAATTTAAGTTTTATAGGGGAACCTGGTTCTTACACTATTACAATCAACAGCCAGGAAAAAACCATAACGTTGGAGTAGGACAAAATTCTAAACTATAGGGAATAATACACAAAGTGCATTACTATTCCCTTTTCAAAATAAATAATAGTATGAAGGTATTAAGTGTAATGTTGTTGCTTTTTTTAGGAACATCCTGTTCATCTGGTGATAATAATGATGGCGGAATTACTTCTGATGATGATCCAACAGGAGAAATACCCGGAAATGAAGAGGAAGAAGAGCCTGGAGAAACCCCTTCCGAGGAAATCAGTTTCTATTATGGGGCCGATTTGTCTTATGTAAACGAAATGGAGGATTGCGGCGCAACTTATTATAACCGCGAAGGAGAAGCCGAAGATCCCTACAGTATTTTTAAAAATGCAGGGGCCAATCTGGTGCGGGTGCGTCTATGGCATAATCCGCAATGGACTAATTACTCCAATTTTGACGATGTTAAAAAATCCATTAGCCGCGCAAAAGAACAGGGAATGCAGGTGCTGCTGGATTTTCATTATTCCGATAACTGGACCGATCCGGAGTCACAGGAAATTCCCGCAGCATGGGAAAGTAAAATTGATGATACAGAGGCTCTGGGACAGTTGCTTTATGATTATACATATAACACCTTGAATGATTTGGCTGAGGCCGGTTTATTACCTGAAATCGTTCAGGTGGGTAACGAAATTAACGGGATGATCCTACAAAAGGGAGAATTGGCGTGGCCTATAGACTGGGAACGAAATTCTTATCTCATAAATTCAGGAATAAAAGCTGTAAGGGATATTTCCGAAGAAAAAGAAGCCGATATTGGGGTGATGTTACATATCGCCCAGCCTGAAAACGGGCTTTGGTGGTTTGAGCAGGCTACCCAAAACGGGGTGACAGATTATGACTGGATTGGACTTTCCTATTATCCTATCTGGTCTGAATATGATTTAAACAACGTTGCTTCTGCTTTTAAAACACTTATTAATACGTACAATAAAAAATTGATGGTAGTGGAAACCGCATATCCATTTATCATGGAAGATATAGATGCCGCCAATAATATCCTCGGGAATGATGCTTTAATAGAAGGTTATCCCGCATCACCGCAGGGCCAGCTGGATTATCTTAACAATCTCCGGGAGGTAATAGTCACGGCAGGCGGAGAGGGCTTGGTGTACTGGGAACCTGCATGGGTTTCTACCGGTTGCAATACCCAATGGGGTACAGGATCACATTGGGATAATGCCACCCTATTTGACCATGACAACAAAGCTACTTTAGGAATGCAGTTTTATGAGGCTTCCAAAGATAATTAAGACTTAAACCATTGTTATAAATGAAATTCTGTACACCAGGGAAATTGACCCTAATTTTAATCTCCATATTTTTTTCAGCATTTTCCACAATTAATGCGCAGCAGCGGGAAATTTTTAATCTTCAGAAAGAATGGAAATTCATAAAAGGAAATCCTAAGCATGCCGCTACCCTTAATTTCGATGATTCCAACTGGGAGCAGGTAAGAATTCCGCACGACTGGGCAATTTCCGAAGATTTTATTATAGATGGCGACGGCAGCACAGGAAAACTTCCGTGGAAAGGAGAAGGTTGGTACCGTAAGGAACTGAAAATTCAGCCTTCATTTAAAAACAAAAAAGTGCAGCTTATTTTTGACGGGGTGATGGCCTTCCCTGAAGTTTATATTAATGGGGAGCTGGTTGGAAAATGGGATTATGGCTATAATTCATTTTATCTCGATATTACCGATCATCTCAACTTTGAAGGTGAAAATATCTTGGCCGTGCATGCCAGCACCAAAGAACACGACAGCAGATGGTATCCCGGGGCCGGGATTTACCGCAAGGTGCAAATGCTGGTAACCAATCCGGTTCATGTAAGTATTTGGGGTACCTATGTTACCACCCCAATTATAAAATCCCATTATGCAGAGGTAAGAATCAGCAATAATATTGTGAACAATTCTGCTGAATCCGATTCCATCCGGGTGGAGCAATTAATTCTTGATTCTCAGAAAAATGAAGTCGCCAAAGGAAGCATCACAAAAACTATAAAAGCAGGTGATGATAAAGATTTGGAAGTTACTTTACAAGTGACTAATCCTCTTCTCTGGGATACGCAAACACCAAACCTCTATACCGCACTTACAAACGTTTATCAGAATAATAAACTTGTAGACCAAAAAGAAACCACTTTTGGAATGCGGACTATTGAATTTACCGCGAATGATGGATTTTACCTTAATAACAAGAGAGTACAGTTAAAGGGTGTAAACCTTCATCACGGCCATGGGCCTCTTGGAGCAGCTTTTTATCCTCGTGCTGCTGAAAGGCAACTGGAAATCATGAAAGCTATGGGTGTAAACGCAATAAGAACCAGCCATAATGTTGCCGCTCCCGAATTGTTGGAACTCTGTGACAAGATGGGAATCCTGTTTTTTAATGAAATTTTTGATAAGTATGATGCAAAAGCAGGTATAACCGACACTACCGATTTTGATAATTTCGCCCACAGAAATATCCAGAATTTTGTAAGAAGAGACAGGAACCATCCATCGGTTTTTATCTGGAGCGTGGGCAATGAAATACACGATGTACAAGCCAATATCAACAACGGCTTTAAAAGGCTGCATACTATGCTGAATTATGTAGATAAATACGATCCTACACGACCTACAACTCTTGTAAATGACCAGATGGCAAATGCAGCTTTGCGACATTTTGATTATTACGACGTACACAGCTGGAACTACGGAAGGCGCTACAGGCTTGCCCGCCAGTTAGAGCCGGATAAATCGGTGATCATCAGCGAATCGGCATCTACGGTAAGTACACGCGGATTTTATGAATTTCCGCTTGCGGAAGAAAAAACCGATTTCACCAAATCACTACAGGTGAGTTCTTATGACCTGAATGCTCCTGAATGGGCCGAAATTTCAGATGACGATTTTATGTGGCAGCAGGAAGAAAATTATATCGCAGGAGAATTTGTGTGGACCGGATTTGACTATTTGGGAGAACCAACACCCTATACCAATGCAGAAGTGAAGAAAATGGGAATGAAGGATAAAGCTGCAGCGCGTAGCTCTTACTTTGGAATTGTGGATATGGTGGGAATTCCCAAAGACAGGTATTTTCTCTATAAAAGCTACTGGAAGCCTGAAGAAACTACTGTACATATATTGCCGCATTGGAACTGGAAAGGGAAAGAAGGAGAAACCGTCCCTGTTTTTGTATACACCAACGGTGATTGCGCCGAGCTTTTTATAAACGGCAAATCCCAGGGCAAAAAGTGTAAAGACCCGGTGTCTTCCAATTCTACAGAACGTTTTAGGTTAATGTGGAAAAACACCAAATATCAGCCTGGAGAGGTAAAGGCTGTTGCTTATAAGAATGGAAAGAAAATAGGAGAAAATACAGTAAAAACTGCCGGGGAACCACATCATATAAAGCTCTCGGCAGACAGGACCAGAATCCAGGCCAATGGAATGGATTTGTCTTACATTCTCGTGGAAGCTTTTGATAAAGATGGGAATCCGGCTCCCCTGGCCAATAATTCCATAGCAATTGAAGTGAGTGGTAAGGGGCATCTTGCCGGTGCAGGTAATGGAAATCCGCAGTCTTTCGACCCTTTACAAGACGATGAGGTAGATCTTTTCTACGGAAAAGCAATGATTATTGTGGGCTCAGATTTTGATGCCGGGACCATTAATGTAACCGCGCAGGCAAAAGGCATCGGGAAAGATTCGGTTAAAATAAATGTAGAATAAATTGAGGAGCATTACAGTTAAAAGGGATTAACATTCTCTATAAACTGCATGGAAATTTCAACTATGAAAAGAGAACAAAAAATATTACAAATAGCTGTTTTCCTGCTTCTGGGGATTTTCAGCAGACTTTCAGCTCAGGAAAACAAGCAGCATGGCAACGCTTATGTAGATGATAAAGGGGTAATACGCTGGGAAAATACGAATGAAGAAGTAAAAGGCTTTGGCGTAAATTATTCTGCCCCTTTCGCACATGCTTATCGAACTGCAGAAAAATTAGGCGTGGAGATAAAGGAAGCCATAGATAATGATGTATATCATTTTTCAAGGCTGGGATTTGACCTTTATCGCATTCATGTTTGGGATACGGAAATTAGTGATGAAGAGGGAAACCTGCTGGAAAATGAACATCTGGAAACCTTCGATTATCTCCTGAAACAGCTAAAGGACAGGAATATCAATTTTATGATTACGCCTATAGCCTACTGGGGCAATGGCTGGCCGGAACCCGATGAAGACACTCCCGGGTTTTCAGATAAATACGGCAAAGCAAATAGTTTGACCGATCCTGGCGCGATAAAAGCGCAGCAAAATTACCTGGAACAGTTTCTAAATCATGTGAACCCTTACACCGATGTTGCTTATAAAAACGAACCCAATATTATTGCTTTTGAAATCAGCAATGAACCTCATCACAAAGGAACTCCGGCTGAAGTGACCAACTTCATTAACAAAATGACGAAGGCTATGAGGAGTACAGGATCGGAGAAACCAATTTTCTACAATATTAGCCACAGCACTCACCTGGCCCAGGCTTATTTTGATGCCGACATTCAGGGTGGGACCTTCCAATGGTATCCAACAGGGCTTGGATTTCAGAAAGAATTGGAGGGGAATCTTCTTCCTAATGTGAATGAATACAATATCCCTTTTGACGATGTAATTACTGAAAATAATGGCGCAAAAATAGTTTATGAGTTCGATGCTGCCGATGTTTTTAAATCTTACATGTATCCCGCAATGGCCAGGAGTTTTCGGGAAGCTGGAATCCAGATTGCCACGCATTTTGCTTACGATCCCACTTTTATGGCCTATTCCAATACTGAGTATAATACACATTATATGAACCTGGCTTATACTCCAAAAAAAGCTTTGGCTTTGATGATTGCTTCCAAGGTATTTCATGAAGTCCCGATGAACAAAGATCTTGGAAACTATCCTGAAAATCTGAAATTTGGCAATTTCAGCATAGATTATAAAAAGGATCTGGCAGTATATAATTCCGCAGAAGAATTTATTTATACAAACCATAATGTAGCGGAGCCAAAATCAACAGAATCCTTGATCCATCTTGCCGGGTATGGAAATTCCAATCTGGTGGAATATGAGGGTACAGGAGCTTATTTTCTTGATAAACTGGAAGACGGAATCTGGCGTTTGGAAGTGATGCCCGATGCTTTTAATGTGAACAATCCATTTGGAAGTAACAGTTTGGAGAAGATTATCTCGGTTATAAACTGGGAAAGCAGAAATATGACTCTTAGTTTGCCGGGTCTCGACAATTTTTCTGTTAAGGCTTTAAATGAAGGTAATTCTTTTACTACTGAAGTCAGTTCCGGTACTTTTAACATCAGACCCGGAACTTATATTTTAACCGGCTCCGGAAAATCTTTTTCAGATGATATCTCTAATTTGACAAATATTGGGCTGCAGGAATTTACGGCGCCGCAAACTACGGTAGAACAAACATATGTTGTGCACGAACCACTTCAGGAAATTTCAGAAGATTCATCTTTAGGGATTTCAGCAGAAATTATTTCCAATACCAACATAGAGAAGGTAACCGCGGTGTTGAGAAATGGTAATTCCTTTGAGAATCTTGAACTTCAACATAAAGCACCCGATAATTATTCCGCAGAAGTACCCAAGAAATTGCTGAAACATGGTTTTCTCGAGTACCAGATAATCGTAAATACGCAGGAAGGCAGCCAAACTTTTCCTTCGGGAGTGGATGGTAGCCCGCGCGACTGGGATTTTTATGATGAGGCTTCCTACAGGCTGAAAATTGTAAAAAAAGAGAGTCCGCTTTATATTTTTAATGCTTCGGAAAATGCCGATGATGTGGTTGCCCCCTGGAATCCCGGAAACAAAGTGGTACCTGCAAATAATCCGGGCGAGGCAGAATATCAGGTAAAAGTGGAGCAGCTTTTTGAAGAAGATGCGGAAAATCTGGATGCTGAACCTGTTTACGATTATTCTTTCCGTTATAATTTCCAGGAAAGAATAAAAGGCAGGCTGGAAGAGCTGCCGGCGAAGCAGGAGTTAGTTATAAAAGCAAGGTCGCTGAATGATAAACCGGAAACACTGCAGGTTGCTTTGGTGATGGATAACGGAGCAGCATTTGGCAAAATTATTAAGCTGACTCCGGAAATTGAAGAATATCGCGTTAGTTTAGAAGAGCTTCAACCTGTAAAAACGGTTACTCTGCCACGACCATACCCGTCATTTTTGCCGTATTATTTTGACCATAATTATAAAGGAGAATTTAATCTGAAAAATACTGAAAGCCTCCAATTCTCTATTGGCCCTGGAATGGAAGGGGAAGAACTTAAGCAAGCGCACGCACTGGGCATTATTAATATTAAGCTGCAATAAACAGAGCTAATTTAATAGTCCTGATTCCAAATAACGTAAAATGGAAGAGCAATCTTATTAAAAATGTTGATCAAAAAAGCATTTTACGAAACCTCTATCCTAACTGAATTTTAAGAACACAGGTAATTGAAAAAGGCCAGCGACTTACATTTGAAACCATAACATTTAATCCTTTTAACATGGTTGTGGCGTAAACACGAAAGCAAATCCATCAGTTGTGCTGTTCCACAAGATATCAAGATAAAAATTTCATCTGAAAAAAAGTTGATGAGTTGTAAACTTTTGAGTCCATATCCTCTGATATCAACTGAAACTATTAAAATACAAACCCTGTAAATCATAAGATTAACAGGGTTTTAGTTTTGCTTAAAATGCTTCTAGTAGCCTCACCAGGTATAGGCTATGGCTTGGAAAGCCCTTATTTTAAAGGACTTTCACTTAAAATCTTAATTCATGTTGACGAATTGTGAACTTCTATTAGTGATTTTTTCATTCGCGCAGCAAAGATAATCAATTGATGCCGAATAATTGCAATAGGTCCAGAAATGAAAACGAAGGAGTATAAATCCAGTATTAGATGGACAAAACAAAATTACTTTTTTCTCTCACCAATTTTGGTGGAAGCTCCTAAATCAACCATTTTTTCAAATTCCTGGTAGTGGTTGGAGCCGGTGTAAAGATCCTCATAAAAGGTTTCATAGTAATTGGAAGGTTCTACTATAATTTCGATTAGATTTTTAGTTTTAGAAACCTTAAACTAGAAAAGTCAATCCGTTTGAAAAAATCAGGACCTTATCTTATTGATTAATGGGGAAATTGAAACTCTTATTACAAAACGAAAGCCCTCTCAAAAAATGAAAGGCTCTACATTTAATACCTTACATCTTAAAATGGAAATGCATACTGGATTTTTAGACCAAAGGCCAGTGTCCTGACTTCATCTACATATTGGCCTGAATTAATATCACTATAGGAGGATACTAGGCTACCGGATGCAAAAGCTGTTGGATTAGGTTCGGTTTCGGCACTGCTTGCATTCATAGCTCCATAACTTTTAATCCAAAAATGTTTGGAGTGGTCGCACCTTATACAGACCACACCGATCTTCTTTCACAAATCTTTTCGTGTTGATTACAATGGCTTTAGATTAATATTTCGACACAGCACCTTTATGCCTCCTCCATCGTGAATCTGTAATGCAATTTCTCCGTTGGCCTCTTCTATTTTCTCATCAGAAAAATCGATCATTTTTTCTCTATTTAGCCAAGTGATAACTGCATCTCCTTACACCTTGACTTTTAAGGTATTCCAATCTCCATATTTTAGAATATCTTCTTTTTCAGATTTCGTATTAGCCAACCACGTCCATATGCTTCGTAGATACTCCAGTATATAAGTTTGGTGGTGCTACTTCTACCTGCCACCCGGAGATTTTAGTTCCTTCTATCTCAGATCTAAAAAAACACCACTATTGCCATCGGCCTCCTGTTTAAACTCTACGGTTAATTCAAAATTTTTGTAATTCTCATCGGTAGCCAAATAACCGTATTGCGCATCTGGACCACTTTCTGAAACCAATAGCCCATCTTCCATATACCATAGTACCGTACCATTTACCTCCCAGCCCTCAAGATTTTTACCAATAAAAAGTTCATTCCCAGCTTGACAACCGGTAAAGATGATACTTAAGATAAGCGCTACTAAATTTTATTTTTCTCATTTTCCGTTTTTTTAAGAATTAACCCCTGGCTTTGCTAGAATAGGTAAAATTTATAATTTTTTTATTTTAATCTCTAAACCAGATTGGACTGGCGTGGTCTTGTAAACCAATATAACCAGATTTTAAACTTTGCATAATGAGGACTATTTTTCCATTTACCTGAATCTCTTTTTTTCTGCCAATCTTCAGGCTTTGGATTAAAAGATAGAACCAGTTCACCATTTAACCAATGTCCTACCCATTCCGGTGCGTAAACAATCTTACTGGAATTCCAATTCCCGGAGGGATTCACTTTTCCTACGCAAATACAGTTTATAGAGCAATAAAGAAGTTTCAGCTATGCTATAGCTACCAATTATTCCAGCCTAAAATGGAACTAAATGACTTTCAAAGACAAAGATACTACTTTTCTGATTAAACATACTTAATCAGTAATTATAAATGGAATTCCAATCAGGCATTGCTAGAGAAAAAGGTCTTTCTATTTAATTGGATTCGATGTAAAAAAAGTATCTTTTCAGTATGAGAAAAGCAGAAATATAGTTATATTTAAATAGTTGAAATCAAAAATATTAACTTATGATTTCTACAGATAAAATTACTGAAATTTTCTGTTCCATCGATGACTTTTGTAAAGTTTTCAAACCTGCATTAAAACAAAGAACAATTACAAGAGGTAAAAACAAACGAAATCAATCTTTTAAATGTCTACCAGTGATCTATTAACCATCGCGGTTCTGTTTCACCTGAGTAGTCATCGCACTTTCAATTTGCAACGTTTTAAGCCATTTGTAGCTTCTGGGTTCCGCCCACATAATTGAAATGATAGTACATGCCAACCTCCCGAGGTTCTTCATCAGGGGAGGGGAGCATGCGTACCTGGCCCCAATGATCATCAGCGAGTAACAAGGTAACATCTTCGGGAACGTTCATTCCCTTATCATAATACTCCTGAACTTCCTTTTATAAAGCCCAGACCTGAGGAGTTTCTTCCGCAGGTTTGCCGGTAACCTTAGCAATATTTCTCGTTGGTCTTTTACGATTTGTTAAAGAGGTTCAATATTGGTGCCTTCACCCATAACTTCATTACCATCTCCTCTCATAGCCAGAGTTTACCACTTTCTCCTGTCCTTTTGTCCTTTCCATTCCTTCTTCCCAAAACTGGCGTAGTTTTTCCGCGTTCGTTTGGTAGTTCCAGTCCCCTTCACCATAACGCCCCATTCCGCGTGAGCGCGCATCAATGATTCGTGGTGAGAGATAGAGAGTACTATCCCCCAGTTCATCTACCAAAGGTTCACTCAAAGAATCATCATCCTAGAGGGATTTACCCCACATAGCAGGCCATAGGTGATTTCCTTTCATTTTGAGAATAAGCTCAAATACCTTTTCATAAAAATTTTGGTTAAGACCACCAAACTTTTCTCTGGCCCAGTCCGAGAGGGCGGGATCTTCATCATTTATGAATATTCCTCTGTATTTTACCTTGGTAAAATAAAAATGCAATCGATTGCTAGTGTTTAGATATTGTATATTTGTATATCTATCTCAAATAAATTTTTAACAGAACTGACATGCTTCTGTATTCACATGGGAATTGAGAAAATAGTTTTTGAATTAGTTATAGCTATCTAGTGATGAGAACTAGAAACCGTCTTCCTCAATTGTGAAGGCGGTTTTTAGTTTTTAATTACTGCAGAAGGAAGATTGAAAATCTCAAAAAAGTTTCTACAACGGCTAAAATATTATAATCTAAAACTGCGGAATTTTTAAGAACAAGTACGACAGACGCATGAAGATATCGATTTTTGGAGTTGGAAATAAAATTCAGGATCCTTCTCCCGATGAAGATAATCCCGCAGAGATTTTATACTAACAGGTATTAGATCCTGATAATAGAATCCTAATTGCCGAAAATGATAAGAAAGGTTTCGAACAGGCCAGAAAAATATATTCCTGATGTGGTTTAGGATTTCACTTCAACAAAATCTTAAATAAGCCAACGGCCGAATTAATTTAGCTCAATATTTTCAGAACCTGGTACACATTTGTCAAAGCTATTGTTAAGTAGCTAAACAAATTATTTTCAGGATATTATATATTTCAAAAAAATTATTTAAAAAACTTATAATTTATTTACACAACCGATTCCGCCGAAAAGATTTTTTTTCCTATATTTATAACCGCAAAAAACCGTGGTTTTACGTTTCAGATTTCCCTTTTAAAAAGTGAAAAAAAATTAAAACAGTGAAAGCATGCTCTTGGTAGAGCACTCTAAGCTGGATTTGCTTAGTCGGAAAAGCAAAACGGGAAGACGATATTCGTTTTAAACAAAATTACATATGTTCTCGAACCAAAGTAAACTTATAATTAAAAGAAGCATGAAAAAATACAGACCTCTGATCGAAATCATCATATTCATACTCGCTGTAATTCTACTTAGTAGTTGTAATAATAAAATTATTAATCATCAAAATAAGTCAGATATTTCAGGTAGAGAAAAAGTATTGCTAAATAAAGAATGGCTCTTTATGCAGTACGATTCGGCAGAAGAAGCTGATGATCTGATTTACGATGTACGTCCTGAAGTAACAGATGCCAGAGATGATAAACCTGCAGATGCCGAGCCTACTGAAGCAATAGAGGTTACCACTAAGCAAGAGGTACTCAAACCGTGGATACTACCAACAGGAAATAAATTTATAAAAGATTCCACACAACACTATGATCGACCTACAGGTAATCCAGGAGAGAATTTTCCTTTTGTACAATCTGATTTCAATGACAGTAGTTGGCAAACTGTAGACTTGCCACATGACTGGGCAATTAAAGGACCTTTCTTAGAAGGGTGGGATACAGAGGTAGGTGGCGGAATGGGACGTCTTCCAAGTCCCGGTGTGGCATGGTATCGCAAGGAAATATACATTCCTGTAGCAGATAAAAACAAATCTGTTTTTCTGGATGTGGACGGAGCTATGTCCTACTCCATGGTTTGGATCAATGGGAAACTCGCCGGTGGATGGCCATATGGTTATACATCATGGCGACTAGACATTACACCATACTTGAATATAGGTGAAGAAAATCAGATAGCTATCCGCCTTGATAATCCACCAAATTCATCGCGCTGGTATCCCGGAGGAGGAATTTATCGTAACGTATGGCTGGTAAAAACCAATCCGATTCATGTGGGGCAATGGGGAACCTTCATTAAATCCAAAGATGTTTCTAAAGCATCTGCAAAACTAGAGCTGGAGGTTTCCATTGATAATGATTCAGAGAAAGAAGTCCTGGTTCAAACAAATACCCAAATATTTTCCTTTAAGAAAAATGGAGAGAAAGATAAAGATGCTATTACTACTTTTGACACATCGGAAAAGAGGGTTCCTGCAAAGAGCACCATCAAAATATTGGATTCAATAACCATTGAAGATCCTAATTTATGGGGGCCTCCTCCTACACAGACTCCTAATCTATACATTGCAGAAACCACCATCGCAGTGGGTGGTGAAATTGTAGATATCTACAAGACGCAATTCGGGATAAGGAAAGTAGAATTTAATGGAGAAAAAGGTGTAATTGTCAATGGAGAACCAATTTTTATAAAAGGTGTAAATCAACATCATGACCTGGGAGCTCTTGGTGCGGCTTTCAATAAACGCGCAGCTGAACGGCAACTGGAAAAATTAAAAGAAATGGGGGTAAATGCCATTAGGATGGCTCACAACCCCCCGGCTACTGAATTATTGGATCTAACAGATAAAATGGGCTTTCTGGTAGTTGATGAAATGTATGATTCCTGGGAACGAAAGAAAACCCCTTTGGACTTCCATCTGATATTCCCTGAATGGCATGAGCAAGATTTACGTGCTCTCATTCGCCGAGATAGAAACAACCCATCGGTAATAATGTGGAGTACTGGTAACGAAGTTGGAGAGCAATATACTGGAGAAGAAGGAGCTAAAGTTGCGCGCAGATTACGCGAAATTGCTAACGATGAAGATCCATCACGTCCCACTACCGCTTCCTTTAATTACGCAAAACCCGACATGCCTATAACTGAAGAATCAGAGGTCATAAATCTAAATTATCAAGGCGAGGGCATCAGAAACGCCCCTGCTTACGCTCATTTAGAAGGGATCAATACTCCTCCACTTTATCCGGCTTTCCATGAGAAGTATCCCAACAAGGTGATTATAAGCAGTGAAAATGCCGCAGCGGTTAGTAGCCGGGGCACTTATGTCTTTCCTGTAACGGCAGGTATAAGTGCACCTGTTAGCGACACCACCGGTGGTGATCCTGAAAATAATTATGTAAGTGCCTACGGTCTTTATACAACATCCTTTGGAGCTTCACCAGATAAGGTATTCACGTCTGTTGATAAGCATCCATATGTTGCCGGAGGATTTGTATGGAGTGGATGGGATTATTTAGGAGAACCGACCCCATACTATTTATCCCGGAGTTCCTATTTCGGAGTTATAGATCTCGCAGGCTTTAAAAAAGACAGGTTCTATTTATATCAATCCCGCTGGAGACCTGATCATCCAATGGCTCATATTCTCCCACACTGGAACTGGCCGGACAGAAAAGGAGAGATAACGCCTGTTCACGTTTTTACATCGGGTGACGAAGCAGAATTGTTCCTAAATGGGAAATCCATGGGTAGGAAGAAAAAAGGCAAGTATGAATATCGCCTAAGATGGGATGATGTTGTCTATAAACCCGGAGAGCTAAAGGTAACTGCCTATAAGAATGGTAAAGAATGGGCTGAAGATGTAGTAAAAACAACAGGGCAACCTGCTCGTCTCAAAATTTCCGCCGATAGAAATAATATAAAAGCAGATGGTAAAGATCTTGCCTTCATAACCGTCGAAATTGTTGATGAGGAAGGTTTAACTGTCCCTACCGCTATAAATAACGTCCAGTTTGAAGTAGAAGGTCCTGGAGAGATAGTTGCTACAGATAACGGCGATCCTACTAATATGAATCCTTTTCCTTCCCATCAGCGAAAAGCCTTCAACGGGAAAGCATTGGTAATAGTACGACCAACAGCTGGAAAACCCGGAGCAATTAAAGTAAAGGCGAGGTCTGAGGGGCTTAGTAATTCCGAAATAACTATTGAAAGCCATTCCGACAATGAATTATAGAGCTAAAAAAATTTCGTATTCGAAAATGTTTTTCAACGAGATTCCCGCCTGTAAAGAAAAAGTTCTGTGCTTACTCCTTGGTACGATTATTTGCCAATTCTCCAGCAGAAAGGACCGTTAGGATTTATACACAAAGTGCAGATCCTTAGCTCGGGAAACCTCATAATCTGCCTCCTTATCTGATTAATTCCAGACCTTTGATTTAGAAGAAAGAATGATGGACTTTCAAATTCCGGCGAGAAGACTTTTAAATAATGGTAATTGATTTGTCATTCCCTTACGAATAGAACATGAGTAGGTCTCCAGAAACTTTATCAGGCTATCGGTATCCAAAAACTGGTAAATAGCAATTAAATGTGGCAAGGTGCAGAACTGCGGGTAGGATGTTCTTAGTTTCCAAATGAAACCGCCAATCAATCCTTCAGCTGCATCATTAAAAAACTTATTGTTCCCGTAGTTCCAGATTCCGCTGTTCCAGAAGATTTTCAGTTAGCACTCGTGAAATCTCATTTACGCTTTCTTCGTTTTCCAGGTATCGTGGTGCAATCGGATTTACCCTATGAATGATTTTATCAAATGAGATAATGTAAAAAGATATATCCGGATTATTAAAAAGCGGGTACGCCATCTCCGTTAGCTCAAAATCTTTGTAGTCGTGAATGATCCCGCAGAAATTGTGTTTCCGGAAATGGTTTAAAAATCCGTAGACAACACTTTCAGTCTTTCCACTTCCGGCAGATCCAATAATAGATGCTCCCCGCTTGATATTTTCAATTTTAAAGTCATCGGCTACATACCTTCTATCATATTCCTTGCCAAATAATTTCAATTACATCCATCCACTGTCACACTACCTGTCGCGACCTTTATATCTTCTGGTAAGTTTTTTACGGGGTTCTTTCAAAATAATCGGCTGGAGTTAAATCGGTACTGCACCTCCATAAAATAGGGACAGCAGTATACCACTGCCCTGTTAACGACCGGATTCAGGACAATCTTCACTTTGCAGTACCTGAAATCCTTTGTTCAAAATAGTATCCTGAGCCTCAATCTTAGCGTCCCCTCGTATGTTAGTCTGGAAAAAACTCAAAAAAAATATAAAAGTTCGGATCCTGTGCAAAAACCGGTGAAACTAATAAGTAAAATTCCTATAAAAAAGGTTGAGCTTATCATTTTATAAGTTTATTTATTTCCCTTCCGGTATGGCATCATTTGCAGATGTTGCATACAAGCCTATAAGAGCACCGGTAAAACCACCAGCGACATTTGTAGATAAAATATCGCCAGATATAGTTCCTCCTAAATTCTGGAAGTCGCCTTCATTTAAAGCATAACTAAATTTATATTTATCGCCATCTGCTTCTACTCTAAGCTGAAGCTCATCATTAAATTCTATTTCTTTACTCGCGACTATTTCAGAAGAACCTTTCTCGGTCCTCTCTAACACTACATAATGTTTTCTCTCCTTTTTGGTGATGCCAAAAACATAGTTAAATCTTTCGTTTTGTAAAGCTGTGATCCCAGCCAAATCACCTTCAGACTTAGGTTTATAATGCATGGTCGTTGTGAAGGAAAAATCCTTATGCTGTTGCCTGTGAAAAAGGGTGGAAGTAGGTTTCACTTCTTTAATATTTACGTCAAAAGGAGTGATTTTCACACCATTTTTAGTGATCTCCATAAAATCTTCACGCGGCCCTCTTAAACCAATCCATCGATAATCCAATTTTTCAGAATCGAAATCTTCGGTATAAGTGAAATTTCCATTTGGGAAATATCGACCTTCTCCTGTCTTATTTTCTACTCCTTCAGGCATTTCAAGTTTTGGTTCCATCGGAACTAATCCGTTTTCAAAAACCGGAAATTTACCAGACCAGTCTACTGGTAAAATGAAAGTTTCCCTTCCGGTATTAACTCTATCTTTCTCATTTGGTCGTATTCCTAGAAATACCCCGTAATATTTTTCATCCGGACCAACCACTAAATCGGCGTGTCCTACCCAATCTACTTTGTTTTCTCTTTCCCGAGGGAAATAACGTTGAGTTAGTATAGGGTTACTAGGTGCAGGTTCGTATGGCCCCATTGGTTTTTCGCTTACAAAAATGACTTCACTATGCCATCCTCCTGTACCGCCTTCGGCAGCCATTAAATAATAAAGACCATCTTTTTTATAAATATGAGGTGCTTCAATCCAAATAGGTTTCTTTGATAGATCTACTCCTCCATTAACAATAATCTTGTCGGTTCTTGGTACAACCTGATCTTTTTCCAAATCGTATTCCCAAATTTTAATTACACGATGGCCCTGATATAATTCTTCTCCCTTATTAGGTGCATCGTTATGAACTACATAAGCTTTCCCGTCGTCATCAAAAAAGATTGCAGGATCTATTCCTTCAAAATCCAATTTAATCGGATCGCTCCATCCTTCCATTGGATCCTTGGTTTTAACAATCATATTACCAAAACCGCCGGCAAATTGGGTGGTGATCATGTAAAAAGTCTCATTATGTGGGTTATAACGTATATCAGGCGCATAAACCCCTGCACTTATTCCTGTATCATGAACTTTTAACTGTGATTTGCGGTCCAGAACGTGACCGATTTGGGTCCAGTTTACCAGATCTTTGGAGTGAAAAATAGGTACTCCGGGAAACATTGCGAATGATGAGGCTACCAGATAATAATCATTTCCTTTCCGGGCTATGGCGGGATCTGGATAAGTACCCTGCAAAATCGGGTTATAGAACTCATCATCTTCCAATGGATTTTCATTATAGACATCATCATTTCCTTCGTATACTACTTTAGAAAAAACGGGAATATTTTTCTGCGCATTACAACCAGTAAAGATAAACAGCGTCAAAAAGGCCGTAATTAAAACAACTTGATTTCTTTTCATTTTTTACTTCTTAAATAATTATTTTTATCTTTTTATATTCAATTTTTTTCCGAAAAAACCGTCCCACTTTGGTAAATGAGACGGCTTCTTGTTAATATTCGAAGTCTAATTAAAAGATTTTGTTCTACCGTCCCTGAGCCTGAGCTGAGGGCCGGATAGTCTTTCACTATTCAATTAATCTATTGATTTCATTAAGGTAAACCTGTTTTGCCTCCTCAGTAAGTGGGAAGAAGTGCAAGGTTTCACCATCTTCACCGCCAAAACCGAAGTAGGTTTTAGGTCCGGCAGCTGAATCACCAGCTCCCTCATAAAACTCTTCTCCTGCATCAAATCGCACAAACAACACGGCTCCACCATCCGTGATTTCAGCCGCACCGGGGCCGGTTACTGCTAATACGTCTCCATTGGATTCGGTATTAATATAAAGAAAATCATCAGCTGGTGTGGTGGACCAAGGAAGTAAATCATCACCACCAATTGTCACACCTTCGAAAGCTTCATCTCCCGGCTCCTGAATCAGCGCATGAATTAAACTCTCAGGGGTATATCTGTCAATACGGTCATCGTCAAACCAGTTCAAAACAGTAGATCTTGCTCCCCATGGCGAGTTCAGGATTAACGGAGTAGTCAGATTATTATAGTCTGCTTTATTAATACTCCAAGAGGGATTTGAGCGTCCGATAATGACCAAATCAGCTGAATTTATTACGCTTTCATTGAATCCGCTCCCAACTATAACATTGAAACCCTGAGACTCCAACCATTCAATCTGCTCTTCCTCATTTGAACTTGTTACAAAATAAATTGTTGGGTCCTCCCCTGTTTCTGTCGCTTCAACAGTTACCTCCTGGGTCGATTCCACTTCTGTTCCATCTTCACCCGTGGTGGTCAGAATTACTGTATAAGTTCCCTCTGCTGCATAAGTATGAGTTGGATTCTCTTCAGTTGAGGTGTTCCCATCGCCAAAATCCCAGGCATAGGAAACCGCATTTTCTGAAGTATTGGTAAAAGTGGCTGTTAGACCATCTACTTCAAATGTGTATTCTGCTGTTGGTTCTGTCGCTTCAACAGTTACCTCCTGGGTCGATTCCACTTCTGTTCCATCTTCACCCGTGGTGGTTAGAACTACTGTATAAGTTCCCTCTGCTGCATAAGTATGGGTTGGATTCTCTTCAGTTGAGGTGTTCCCATCGCCAAAATCCCAGGCATAGGAAACCGCATTTTCTGAAGTATTGGTAAAAGTCACTGTCAGGTCATCTGCGTCAACAGTGAAATCTGCTGTTGGCGACGGCACTGGCGCTACCACTGTCACCTCATGAGTTACCACATCAGATCCACCATCACCTGTGGCAGTTAACTCAACTGTGTAAATTCCACCTTCAGAATAAGTGTGGGTCGGGTGTATCTGGTTAGATGTTTCGCCATCGTCGAAATCCCACACGTAAGTATGAGCATTTGCAGAGTTGTTGGCAAAGGTTACTGTCAGCTCATCAGCTTCAAAAGTATAAACTGCTGCAGGTTCCGGTTCTACATCGTCCTCGCTACACGAAGTGAAAACCATTGCCGATAAAGCAAGGATCATTAAGAATTTAAAATTTAGGTAAAGTGATTTCATAATTACTGATTTTTGAATATGAATAAATATTAAAGAAAATTTATGAATTAATATAGTAGTCAAACGACGATCTTTTTTCTCATTTTGAAGTGCTAATAGTTGATCTCACGACCACTCTGTCTTTGGACCAGGATTTATTTTGATGTCACTCTTTGCATCACCTTTTTAAGCCGACAAAAATAACTTCTATAAAGATGAAGCCGTATAAGAAAACCGCATCCGAAGGCTACACCCCCCACCGAATCCCTTATTATCTGCCGCAGTGTATTATTACTCAATCCTAGATCAGGAGGCATATTACGAGGTTCTACCAGTCGCGGAGCTGTACTCCATGGCCTACCCATTTTTCCTCACCTTGAGCCATTGGGGCTTGTAGTCCACTAAATCCCAAAAAGGTGAACGTGACCAGCAAGAGACCCACCGGTGCTATAATTGAGGGTCGACAAAAAAGACCGAGATCCTGCGGAAATCTGTTACAAAAGAAACGTAGTATTGAATGCATATCAGAGATATTACTTTGATTAGAATAAAGAAAAAAGTTGTCATGGTTTTCAAGAAAAATTAAAGTTCATACTCTTTCTTTAACTCTTAAGAATTTAAAATAGGATTTGATTGACTGAGTTTTTGGTTCTTTTAATTATTATTCTAATATAGTCTGAATATCTACTTCAGAAGCATTTAATGGGTGGGATAAGGTTCTTAGCCATTTTCCCAGGTTCACCCCAAATCGGCCGCACAATGACCAAAGCTTTGCCGTTGAAGGAATTGCGTTCATGTTTGTCTGTAGCGACTATTTCCCCCGACCCCTCAATTTCAAAATGAATACTATTATTGGAGGTCGGTACTGTTAAGCCATCTTCATCCGTGATCTCGACAGTGATGAAAATACGGCAGAGCTGTTCTTATACAAAATTGAATAAGTTGGCTTTCCGGCTTCGAGATAAACTCCAGTCTAACGTCTTCATCAGGACAGGTTATTACAGCCTCCTGGGCAAGACCAGAATTAAATCCGGCATTAAGAATGATAAACAAGGATATAATCCCCATTTTCAGGGTTTTAAAAATTAGATAATCTTGTCATTTTACACCTTTCATCCAATTTATACCCCACTGCCATTCAAAAGCCAAACAGACGGTTCCTTAATAACCCCCATCACTACTCCATTACGACAGTGGTAACGCTCCTTGCGGGAATGTTGAGTGAAGCTACTCGGTCTTCTATTGTCACATCTAGTTCACTTTGCCTGTGATTTAAGGATGTAGTAGTAGCCTCGACAGAATTAAAACCTTCCTGCAGCTCCAATTCAATGCCAGGTATACTGCTTTCCTCCTTATTGATCAAAACTACCACAATCTTTCCTTCCCCTGAGTAGGCAGTGATATTTACATCTCTAGGTTCACTCAAACCAGCGGATATTCTGGTGTAGCCGGGTCTGACATGTTTGGCATATTGTGCCATTGCATCACCTCGTCTCAGCGTCTCCCCCCTTGTAGTTCCCTGTTCACCGTCTCCGAGGAAAGAATAATACCGTCTGATGTACCACCAGATATAGGCATTCCAGTTGGAAACCATAGCGCCATGGATAGTTTCAACCATGTTCATGGATTCTTCCCAGATGGCAGCTTCTTCCCTGTTCCAATTATTGATATCTGATCCACTGTTTTGGTTCATGAGGTATTCCGTCATCCACACTTCTACATCTTTTTCCTCGGCCAAAGGATAAGGCGCCAGGCCTCCTCCATAAATATGACCCGATACAATATCCAAATTGGCCAAAGCCTCAGGATCATTGAGGATTTGATCCGTATAGGATTGATTGAAGTTAAATGATTCCGCAGCAGTCAACCGTGCTCCTTGAATCGTGCCGCCATGGTTTTTGATAAAATCATATACCTCGTCCGCTGTCCAGTCGCTGGATTCGTAGCCTACCTCAATATCCGGTTCATTCTGAATGGATACCACATCCACTGCAGCTCCCTGACCGGCCATAAATTGCACAAAGTCGTTAAGGTAGTTGGCATAAGCTGCATAATTCTCTTCTAACAGTTCTCCTCCTACCAGACTATTATTGCTCTTCAAAGCAGCAGGAGGAGACCACGGAGATGCAATAATGGTAGCTCCGTAATTTTTTGCTTCCTTCACCGTCTCTACCACTGCAGGCCAATCTTCCCTTACTGGAGACAATCGTACACGGTAAATCGATAAGCCCAGCTCTCCTTCTCCCGTACCAAATGCCAGTTCGATTTCATTGGAATTCAGAAAGTCTGTTCCCCACATCATGTTAGCACCACCAAACCCAGATATTGTTTGATAGGTAAAATCCTTATTTATATCAAGACTGATCGGAACAAGCTCCTTTCCGGCCTGGGAAAGTGTTCTTTGGAATTTTTCACCACTTCCGTCACTTGCTTCCAGGCTTATTCTAATTACATTTTTTTCATAATTTGTGTTTTCTTTGTAGCGTATACTAACGGTGGTATTAGTGCTACCAGCACTTTCACTCCCTGCTACTCTTGGAGAAATACTTTCTATGAAATCTTCGCCTTCCAACACCTCCTCAACTCTGATAATCCATTCGGTATACGCCCAGTTAACATCCAAGCTGATCGTGCCTCCATTAGCAGGCAAGTCCCCGGTTGCTACACTATCCAGATTCCAATTAAGTTGTGCAGTGTTTGCAACCTCGTCATCTTTAGCACAAGATATGATAAATTGAGACCCAACTAAAATCAGGCATAAAACTAACCACTTTATTTTCTTCATCTTACCCATAACTATATAATTTTAATATGGTTCTTATTCTATTTTAATTCCCTTAAACATCTCTTATCAAGAGATCCCATTGTTTGGCATATCTAACCTGCTAAAACCATTTAGCTGAAAATGAGGAAAAGCTATTTCCCGCAGCAAATAGGATTATCGCCAAGATGATATTTTTCGTTTTTAAATTCTACATTTTTCTATACGCTTTATTCTTCTGAAGCCAAATTAATGAGATTCTGAACCACTGTTTTCGGATTATTTTGGCGGTCAAATAACAAAGGATAATCAGTTCTTCCCCTTACCGGCCAATTGTTCTTCCAGGAATTTCCGTCATTAACTCCCCACAAACCCACCCGTGAAATCACTTCCTCATACTTTAAAAAAAGTTCAAAAAACTCCAAATACCTTTCATTAAATTGTTGCTCTACTCCTTCAGATAGGCCATCCGGAAATGGGTTCATTTTATCTTCATATTCATAATTATCTGAAATCTCTGCACCTGCATCGCCCCAGGGCGAAGGTAATACGCTAAGATCTAATTCCGTGATCATTACTTGTCCAAGCATTCCGTAGGCTTTCAGACTTTTTTCAAATTCAACAATATCCGGATGATTTAGTCCTATATGTCCCTGCATTCCTATTCCGTGTACAGGAACGTTTTCCTGTTGAAGCTTTTTGACCATTTTTACCACTCCTTCACGTTTTCCGGGATTAGCCATGGAATAGTCGTTATAGTAAAGCTCAGCAGCAGGATCGGCTTCATGCGCAAATTGAAAAGCCAGTTTTATAAAGTCCTCCCCAAGAATTTCATAAAATTTGCTTTCCCGGTAACTTCCGTCATCTTCGATGGCTTCATTTACCACATCCCAGGAATGCACCCGACCCTTATAACGTGTTACCACAGTATGAATATGATTTTTCATTCGTTCAATAAGAATTTCTCTTGAAACCATACTTCCATTTTCATCTTCAAAAAACCAATTTGGTGCCTGGGAATGCCATATAAGAGTATGTCCGTGAATATGCATATTATTGCGTTCCCCGAATTCAACAAATTCATCAGCTATCGCAAAATTAAATTCTCCTTCCCGTGGTTGAACCAAAGCACTCTTCATACAGTTTTCAGCAACTATAGAATTGAAGTGCTCACTTACCACCTCAATCGCTTCCGGTTCCCCACCCATTATCTGTCTGGTATTTAAAGCGGTACCTATAAAAAATTTGTCCTGAAAAGCTCTTTTCAAGCTTACCACTGTTGCACTCTCAGCCTTAACGGAATCAAGGGTTGCAGTATCTGGAATGTTTCCAAAGGTTAAGCTCACAACTAAACAAAAGCCAAGTGTTAATAATTTTCTTTTGATTAACATAAATCGTTATTTTATTTATCCTACCTTATCAATTGACCGGTGGTAATAAGGAAGTTTATCTTCCATGATTATTTGAGGTCATTCCTGGGACATTGGCATTCACAATGCATGCTCATCTGCCAGTAAGTGTTCCCAGGTTGCCATCACGCCTACCGCTCCATAACTAACGGATCAACCCTTTTGCAAAAGCCTCACCTCTTATTCCCCCAGAGCCATCTGGGTGCCAATTCCATCTACCGTAGCTCCCTGGCCTTCTATATACTCTACATAATCAATTATACCACGGGTTTTGTCCAGATTGTATTCCAGGTTATAGTCATTGATGAAGAGTAGGTCTTCGGGATCACCATATTCACGTGCCAATTTAAAGGCCTTAACTGCATAATCCTTTCCTAAATAATCCTGCCAACAGAAATGGTCGGTCCTTAACTCTTTTCCAACACCTGTTTTAAGTTCAAAAGGATTTCCGTCATCCATGGGCTCATTTACTACATCCCAGGCATGAACATAACCTGCGACGTTCATCATTCCAGATATCCATCTTTCCATTTCGGCGGTAATGATCTCCTCCTTTTCTTCAGGTGTTTTCTCTATAACACCCCCGGCATCGGGGTTTACACGCGATAGCGTTACGTCATCAATATAAACCGTTCCTGCAAAATCACCATAGCTAATAATCAGTTGCGAACAGTCCTCCTTGGTAATCGTTGTCTGCAAAGTATACTCCTCCCAGCCTTCCGATACATTAATATAAAGCCTAAGTAGCTTCATGTGATAATAGGTCGGTCATTTTCCGTAAAACCTCCAACTCCAAATTCAAAGATGGCAAAAACTGGCACCTACATTATAAGGTACTTTATATTAATGAATTACCTGATTAATCCTGAGTACTCAAACCTATAGCGAAACCAGCATACGGATGTTTTCTGTTATAGTTCGAATTCCATAAACCAGCATTGTCACTAACGGGCGCAGATAGTGAAATCCCATATTGTTGTGCAGCCGGAACCTTTGATTGGTATAAATCAACCACTTCCTGGTAAACTTCTGACTGTAACGCATACTCCTGAGAGGTATGCTCGGAAACCACAACTCTTAAGTCAGTGATGTAAATAAGTTTTCCGGTTTCAGCCAAAGCATCAAACATATCTCCTAACCCAACCAAACCGGACTCAAGATCCAAATTCAGACTTACAGCCACGCCATCAATATCTAAATTGTCAGTAACAGTACTGGTTATGGCATCAAGTTTGTCAGGGTTTGTATTTAAATTAGTTTCACTTATAAACAACTTAGTTCCCTCAGGAGCATTTGCCTTTGCAGTGCTAAACGCCTGGGCAATATAATCTGCGCCAATATAATCAGCCCAATAATATGAGCCTTCGACATCTTCTCCCCCACTTACCGCAACATTTCCATCTTCAGCAAAAGGATCCTTCACAACGGTCCAGGCATTAATATTATCACCTAGGCTATCTAAGACATGGGTTACATAATCCTCTAGTACTTTTTCCACAGCAGTTATGCGTACGTTATCAGAAACCTCCAGGGTTACTTCACTTTGTGAAATAACAGGAGACCCAAAACCTGATGGCTCATTTGAGGTCATTGTAAAATAAATTCTATCAAAATAATGACCCCCTTCGCGAATTCTAAATGAAACAGTATGTTCTCCTTCCTCTAAATAAAATGTATTACCTTCACCGGTATAAAGCTGTATCCATGTCCAATTAGTGGTATTTGATTTATCTCCCCATCCTGGCCATCCCGGAACAAAATATGTAGCGCCATCCACACTCAAAAAGAAAGAGTCACCTCCACCATTCGCTGCATATGCTTTTTGCCTAAGCCACAAATTATATGTACCTGAGGTTTTAACATCAAAGGTATAAGTAAACTGAAGATCCTCGTTATTAGGATCTGATGGAAGTCCACCACCTGTATCATCAGCCTCTATGTCACCATTTATAATCCCCACCAAAGTTTCTCCACCAGAAATGCTTGTTTCATCTCCTGTTTCTGATACCATCCACTGGCCGATTTGCTGTGCATCTTCAGCCTCCAGAAAAATCTCATCCGGATTTTCCACTAAGCCGTTTAAGTTGATTAAAGAAAGCCCTTGTACATTCATGAAGTAAGTGACATCAGGGGTGTATCCCAGCTCAATCTTAAATGAAAACTCTCCACTATCGTCGAAATCATCAATTTGAACCTGAATCTTATTCCACCCAGTTCTGGTTGTAAAAGTGGCACTGCTGGAATCATCTCCTGTCCAATCCATTTCCGGCTCATTGTTATCCAACCCACTAAAAATAACTCTTCCTTCTCCGACCTGCGTTGACAGCAAATAGAAAGTCAATTCAAATCTTGCATTTTCATCCACTGTGTAAACAGGAGATTGTAAAGAAGTTGCATCAGTGGTAGTTACCGATGCACCGTTCACTATTTTCACAGAAGGCTCCCCCATATAATCTTCCACTGAAACATCACCATTTACCTCCCAACCGTTAAAGGTTCCATCCTCAATGGAATTAAGATTTACTAGATTGGGATACAGAGGAGTCGAGTAAGTCAATGGAGCGGCAATGGTTTCTAAAAATGTATCATTTTGGTTTAAATTTGAAATAATGGCGTCACCATAAACGGAAAGTCCCTTTTCCAACGCAGTGTTAACATAGCTATTAATAGCAGTGAAGTCGAAAGCTCCATCATTTGCCAATATAACATTTGAATTAAGCGCTGTTAAAGGTGTTACTTGTTCAAAATTGGTCGATAATAGCGTAGCCATGTTGAAATTAGAAAGATCATTTGAGGACGCATTTGCTCCTAATATGAATGTATTAGCATAAGATTTAAGTACGTCATAAGTGCTTAACATTTCGTCAACAACTACGCTAGCCGGCTTCTCTAGTTCCAACCTTGGGCCAACTTCCTCATCTAATTTTGTACAGGAAAACAAAGCCACTGCTGAAACAAAAAAAACTATGCATTTTTTATTAAATATTTTCATGATTATTCTCTTTTTTTAAATTCAATAAACTGTACATTATATCCTACTCGAGTGTCACGTTGAAGTACTCAGGAACTATTCCTCTATTTCTAAGAACTAATGTGTCCTTAGTAGAATAGGTATAACCTAAATCGGTTAGCTCTACAGTATAATCCAGGTACAAAGCATCTCTGTCCAGACCACCTACGCTGTTTTCCTCTCCATCAGTAACAAACATGCCAGTACCAGTAGCGGTATAGGAAGGAGAATTGCTCGATATTGTAACACCGTTGTTTTCATCAAATGATAATAGCAACTCGATGTTAGCACGTGTGGTTAAGTCATCGTCCTCATAAATGGTTAAAGGAAGTGAAGCTTCTGTATAGGAGACAGTAGAAACATGAACAACCTCATCATATTCCACATATTCTTCACGTCGAACATCTGTTACAGTGGTAGAACCATCTGAAATCTGATCCTCTCCTCTCCTTAGGTAAATACCATGCCATGGATTAACATACTTAATACCATATAGCACATAATTCTTTGGAACAATTTCCCAGTCAGAACTAACAAAACGATTTGGATTCTCTACGGCAGGTCTACCTGAAAGGATGCTATCTATCTTTGTTAGATCTGTATTCCCTTCATCTGTCATCAACAGGGGTATAACATAATGTTTGTTTATCGAAAGTGAGTCTTCAAAAAAGGCTGGAGTTAATTGAACCTCCACTCCCCCAAGGATACTACCTGCCTCAATAACAATTTCATCGTTCAGTAAGTCGTAATATTCTCTTGGCAAAGGGTCCAAATCTGAACCGTCCGCAAAGGAAATTCCATCAGTTAATGATTCATCTACTACAAAATCTATAATTCTATCTTCTGTGTTTGAATATACACCTCCCATAGTAGCTGTAATCCTTACCTTATGCTGTTTGTCTAGCGTAAGGTCGACCAGCGGGTCATCTCCCAACTCCAAGGTTCTTAGGGGATACTGACTTGCAAAATAAACACTGGTGTAATCGTAATCCGGGAAATCGATTTCATCATTGTGGCAGGAGGACAAAAATCCAGCTGCAAAAAATATTAATAAAGCTCTATTTATATTCATATCCTTAATAATTAAATATTTCTACTACCAACCTCTATTCTGAATAAGATTGTTATACTTTAAAACTTCACTAAAGGGAATGGGACCATAGTTCATATGATCCGCATAAGTTCGCGGCTCAACATCGAAAATTTGTCCAGTACTAGCATCGTACCCTTCAGCAGTTACATTCAAGTCAGCTTCCCACCTGCGTAAATCCCAAAAGCGGAAACCTTCAAAACTAAGTTCAAGCCTTCTTTCATTTCGGATTAGTTCACGCATCATTTCCTTTGAGTTGGAAGCTTCATCAAGGTATGGATCACTTGTAACCCCAAGAGCTCTCTCTCTAATCGCTCTAATCACATCAATAGCTGAATAATTTGAGTTTGGTGCGGTTCCGGTAGGGCCATATGCTTCATTTGCCGCCTCGGCATAATTGAGAAATATTTCAGTAAAACGAACGCGTGGGACATAAGTGATTTTACCTTGCCATGAACCATCAGCATTATTAAAGTTAATATCTAGTCTCAGCCGCTTTTTCATATAATATCCCGTGCGGGTTGAAGTTTCAAGATTATTAATAGCGTCATCAGTTCCAGAAGCACTTCCGGTAAGGATCTGCATATTGTTTACCCCAAGGGTGCTACCATTGTAAACTATATAGTTTGATAAACGGGGATCTCTATTTACAAAAGGATCAGTAGGATCATAGCTACTCAATGGGTGAGTAATAGGATAACCATCACTCATCGGAAATACCTCAATCAGGTTCTGCGTAGGATTCATTCTACCATTTCCAAACAATGATGGCGGTAAGTGGGTCTCTTCCTGGGCCGATCCGGTTGTTGAAATATTTGTGCGCCACAAAATTTCAGCAGGGTTAATACCTTCTTGCAGACCATCAAGTTCAGCCGTATTGGTATAATAAGTATGTCCATTAGGCGCCAATCCCGCAACGCCACCGATATAATTTAAAACATCAGCTGAGTAAATTGCTGCATCTCTCCATCCAAGAGTCGATCCCTCTTGAAAAGCTGGACTTGCTGACAGCATAGCAACTTTTGAACGAAACGCCATAGCTATAAGACCATCAACTCTTTGTCTGAAAAAATTACCCATTGCCCTATTATAAGAACTGACAGTAGTTACGTCATCTTCAAATTTATCCGGTATTTCTTCCATAGATGCACTATTATCATACACTAGAGGAAGGTAATCAATAGCTTTATTTAAATCATCCATAATTTGATTTACAGTTTCCTGAAAGGTAGGACGAGAAGTATTAAAGTCTGCATTTGCATCTTGAAATTCCGTTAAAATAGGAACGCCTAACAATTCTCCACCAGGTGAATAGCCCGCATGGTTCCTTAAAATATAATACAAGAATATACCCCTCAAACCGTAGGCTTCGCCTCTCATCCGCTGCTTGAGCAGTTCTGAAACTTCAGGATCCTCAGCCCAAACAATATCATCACTTCTTTCTAAAAAAATATTTAAATATTGAATTGCACCATATCCAGCTACCCACATATCGATAGGATTATCTTGTGCTGTCCAAGAACCTGTAGCCATTTCCAAATATCGATGCCCCCTTTCATTTGTTACAGCATCGTCCGTTGCGTATTCAATATTTGGGTAACCATCAGGTAAATATCGGTATGCAGTTGTTAATATCCCCATTGCATATTTCTGATCAGCGTACATCGTATCAAGATCTTTAAAATTCTCAATATTAGGCTCAAAATTATCTTCGCAGTTCGTAAAAACAAATAAACTGGCCAAAAGTATTATTATATTTCTTTTCATTATTCTTAAATTAAATTTTCCCATTAAAATTTAGCCTTTACACCAAAGTTATAAAATCGGTACTGAGGAGCACTTCCAATATTCATTTCCATCATTTTTCGTTCTTTAGATATGGTGAAGAGATTTTGCCCGCTTAAATATAGGCTTAACTCACTCAGCAATGAGGTACCTTGGAAAACCGTTTCAGGAAAGTCAAAAGTAAGTTGGGCATGCGTCAGGTCAAAACGATTGTTATCATACATCCAAAATGAGGAGTTCCTAAAATTGTTGGTATTACCTGTAGTTGATAGGCGAGGATAAGTTGCAGTATTTGCGGTTTCAGGAGTCCAACGTCCTAACACTTCTTCAGAATACTTACGAGTTCCATAAACCCAAAAGTAGGAAGAGTTTTTATACCCGATTGCTCCGAACTGTCCTTGCCCCATTGCAAATAATGACCAGTTTTTATAATTTAATGTCAGGTTTAAGCCATAAGTAAAGGGTGAGCGACTTCTCCCAAGTTCAACCTGGTCACGCTGGTCAACAACCCCATCACCATTTACATCTGTATATTTAATGTCTCCTGGCTTAACATTTCCGAAAGTTTGGGTTGCATGATTTTCGATTTCAGCTAAATCCCCAAAAAAGCCTTCAGCAATGTATCCAAATGATGCATCCACAGGTTTACCAGCTCTATACTGGTAGGCATCTTGATATACCTCATCCCTGACAACAGCTTCTGAATCATATACCATGCCCGCAACACCAAAGTTATATTTGAAATCCCCAACTTCGTTTTGATGCGAGACAGAGAAATCATAGCCAGTTCTCCTATCCTTATTAAAATTCACATTTGGAAGAAAGGAATGGTCCCATCGGTTAAAATATGATGGAAAGAGAGTACTCGCACCTCGAGATAACAGACCATCAGTTAATTGGTTGAAGTAATTTGCATCAAACACTATACTATTACCAAATAATGAGCCGTCAAGACCAACTCGATATTCCTCACGAGTAATAAAACTTAAATTAGGATTTGCTCCCTGACCTGACAGTACAGCATTTCCCCCCATGGTTCCATCTCTCCATTGGTACCATGCATTGTCATCGAAATACCCCTGATACATGTAATAATCCTGAATATCAAGGTCTTGATGTAGGTTGGCATAGGATGCTGTTAATTTGAGATTATCAATAAACGAAGCCCCATCCATAAAACCTTCATCACTCATTCTCCATCCCAAAGTAACCGTAGGAGAAAAAGCAGTCCTATTTCCCTCTGGTAATTTAGGAGAATGAACAACTGCACTAGAAAAGTCTACATAGTATTTATGAGCGTAATTATAAGCAAGTTGCAGACCTAAATTAGTATTGACCGTACTCTGGTAATCACTGCCATCGTGTCCTTCATCTACCGAAGCTCTTGACTGAAAACCCCATCCAATTAAGTTACCAGTAACATTATGAAGGTCGCTAAATGTTCTCAAGTAATTTAATTGGGAAAAGAAAGACATTGTTTGGGTGTATCTTGAATCGCCTACATACTCATTTGAAGAGACTACATCATCTCCATAGGTGTTAAGGTCAACGATTATATCTTCCCCATTCATGTTTGACCAAACAGGATTATACGTTCTATATTCTTCTCTATAGGCTTCGGAAAAATAATTGTCATAATCCAAACTGAATGAATTGTTAAAGGTAAGACCTTTTGTAATTCCACTCAAATCAGCCATTGCGCTCACTTTATACAAAAAGGTACGTGATTTGTACCTAATATATCCAGCACCTAACATGTCAGCAAGAGCATTCGTTTGCACCGCATTGTTACCTCCCAATAAATATTGCCCATCGATAAGAAAGTTACTGTTATCAACAAAGCTCTGTAATCTTTCATTTTCAGTCAGGGAGCTGATAGGCACTAAAGGAGTGAACCAGTTTGGCCTCATTGAAGCACTAGCCCCCCAAAAATCACCGCGGCCGATGTAGTTATTATTAAAAATAACAGATGCATTAGCTTCAGCAGAAAGCCATTCTGAGAGCTTCATATCAACATTTCCACGTAAACGTAAATTAAGGTCGCTATTATTTCTCTGTTCACCATAATCAATAATATCGTCATTATAACTAGCTCCGAAGTTCGTATAATACTGCGTCTTTTCATCCCCACCGGAAACCTCAACAGTTGCATCGCTTCTGTTATAGTATTCTTTTAAATAATCGGAAGAGATATAATCGATATCCGGATACTTAAATGGATTGACACCTTCAGCCGTGTTATAAATAGTGGCTTCATCATATATGCGGGCCACTCCATCATTATCTGATGCCTCATTATATAATGTCATATATGAGGCGGCATCTAAATAATTTGGATAACTTTTTGGAACAAAAATCCCGGTATTAGCACGTGCCTCAATTGTCAATGGCCCCTGCTTTCCGCGTTTAGTGGTAATAAGAACTACTCCTTTGGCAGCCCTACTCCCGTAAAGAACAACCGCACTTGCACCTTTTAAAACAGTAACAGTCTCTACTTCAGTGGCGTTTACGTTGTCAAGACTTCGGGGTACACCGTCTATCAAGATTAAAGGATTTTGGCCCCAAATATCTCCTGTATATCCGCCTACGAAGCTTTCAACTCCATCAAGTGCATTGGTTTGGTAGTTTTTTTTCAGTAAATCTTCAATATTAACAGTGGAAACTGCTCCAAGAATATCTTTCTTCGATTTAGTACCAAAGGGAACCTGAACAATACTATCACGTTCTTCCTCCGGCTCATCATTAAGCGTAACATTTGTTTCCTCCTGCGCCTGAACACTTACCACTCCTAGACAAAGCACGGTAAATACAATAGTGAAGGTCTTTATAAATATTTTCTTCATTTCATTTGAAATTAAGTTTAATTAATTAAGGCTGTATCATAAATAAATTTACCATCCTGGGTTTTGCGGAAATTCAGGATAAAGATTAACATCATCAAGTAAGAATGGGAACCAGTAGTGTTTTGATGTTAAATTCCTTTCAAAAATGGTTTCCATGTGCAAGTTCAAGACTTTTGCATCCTTGTAATTTTCAGCCAGTGCTGCACCGGTTAAACCATCTGGATCTCTTTCAAATTGCAAGGCACCTTTTAAAGTATAAGGTTCTTCAGTCAACAATTTCCACCTGCGTAAATCATTAAAACGATGTCCCTCGAAAGCCAGCTCAACCGCTCTTTCCCGTTGTACCTCGCTTAAGAAGGCATCCAGAGAAACTTTATATTTATCTGCAACTTCTCCTACACCGGCTCTTTCTCTCACTACATTTATCGCATTAACAGCTGTCATGGCATAAGTATTCGCACTTGCATCTACTCCATAGCCTACAGCTGTTGCTTCTGCATACATTAAATAAACATCTGCCAGTCGCATTAAGCTCAGCACTACGCTGTTATTATTCATTGTTGTACTCTCTTGATTTCTTTCAGCTATTTTAGGCTTCCATTTGGTAAGGGCCAAACCTGTAAGGTTTGATCGCCCCCCAGCTGAAGTTCTATATAAACCTCCCGTATAAAGACTCGCAAACTGTTGGTCTTGCGGTAAAGATTCGGTTGCACTAATCCTTTCACCATCCAAAATAATATCTTTATATAGCCTTGGATCCCTGTTTTTCCACGGAAATTGCGGATCGTATCCCGATTCAGGGTCAGCCTGTTCAATATCTCTACTTTCATTTATTCGCAAGCCATTAGCCATCCCATAATTGTAAAAAACATAATTAGCGGTCGGGCTAATATAATAGCCTCCCTGACTCAGGTATTTAGGAATATAGTCATTAACCTGATTCCATCTGAACCTGCTCGTAGCGCCCGATGTATTTTCCCAGAAAATGGTTTCTTTTAAACCAGGGATTTGTCCATTGCTGTTTTGTAAGTAAAACAATTCCGAATAACGGCTAAAAGGAGCTAACTCGTATCTTCCGGTTGCATCTATTACGGAAAGTGCTTCACCTAAAGCATCAGCGGCCAAGCGTGCGTATTCTGAATTGTAAGTAGCTGAGCCACCAGAAGCTTCATTCATCAATGGACTTGCTGCATACAGGTAATTTTTTCCAAGGTATGCCTGGGCCATAACTTTGTTTGCCCGTTGATTATTATTACCCAAAGTTGCCGCACCAACAGCTGTTGCATCCCAATCAACCGGCAATAGTTCAGCAGCTTTTATGAAATCTTCAGCTACTTTATCTGCTGTTTCCTGATAGGTTAATCTTGGAAGTCGAACAGGTTCGCTAGCCGGAATTAAAACATCAACATACGGAAGGCCTCCCCAATATTTCATAAGTTCCAAATGAAACCAAGCCCTGAAGAAATATAGTTGACCCGCTATCACATCTTTCTCCTCCTGAGTAGCGTCTTCTAAAAGATCTAAGTTTGCAATTCCAACATTCGCTTTCCGAATAGCATACCAAGACATTCCCCACAGACGCCCTTTGTTCTTCGGATCATGAGAAGCTACAACATCGGACGAAACACTGGCTGAAAAAGGGGATCCATAAGCATTCCAATCCCAATAATTACCCCGGTCCACATCAAAAGCAAACTCACTGGTTGCTGATTGGTCCCAGTGCACATCATCTCCCAAATTAAAGGAATTATGATAGGCATAGGCAGTATATACTGGTATAGCACCATACAACTCTTCCACAAAACCCTGAAAATTTCTGAAATTCTCAAAGGGTTCCGTTGCGCTTATATCGCTATTCGGAGCTTTATCTAGATAATCTTCACAGGAAACCAATCCCAATACACTCGCGAAAAGCAAAGCATAAATAAAAATATGCTTTATTCTCATTTTTAATTTCATAATATTAATTTTAAAGTGTTATATCAAATCCTAGAGTAACCCGACGCATCGTTGGATATGCACCGGTTCTAGAGTTACCACTAAAGTTACTTTCACGGTCATCCGGCAATTCTGTCCATAAAAACAGGTTATTACCGCTTAAAAAGAACCTAAGAGATCTTATACCTACTCGGTTTGTCCATTCATTCCCAATCGTGTACCCCAACTCAGCTGTTTTTAGTCGAACATATGAGCCATCATACCAGTATCTGGTACCCCGAGCCTCATCCCCTTTTTTAGCAAGCCATCTTGGCATGGGATATTCGCCTCCACCATCAGCAGTCCAATACGACCCCTCCACATATGCATTATTATTACTTTCGAAAAAAGTAGGAAAAAACACCTCTCTGTTAACATTTGAGACACCGTAAAATTGCATCGTGAAGTTTAAACCTTTCCAATCAAGTCCTATCGTTGAGCTATATGTATTTTGGGGAGTAGTAGTATATTGATAAGGAGCCACATCATAATTATCAATAACCCCATCTGCATTAAAGTCCACAATATTATAGTCTCCTACATATTGGGCGTCGTTATTAATACTCCGAAGAGTGCTTCCAAGCACATCATCCCAGCCTGATAAATATCCTGCATCAATGTATGAATGTGTTTGATTAATGTGATATCCTGCTCTTTTCTGATAATCTGGATATAATTCCGGATCGTCAGCAAACAGGATCTTACTTTTAGCATGTGTAAAGTTCGTGTTTGCCCATAGTGTAAGGTCGCTGTTTATCTGTTTATTCAATCTTATTTCTAATTCGTATCCCGAACCCTTAGCTTCACCAATATTTCCGGTTGGGTTTACAGCCCCAAAATATGTGGGAACTGCGCGGGAAGCTCCCCCCATTACAATGTCAGTTCTGTGATCCCAAAAATAATTCGCCTCTCCTTCTATTAATCCACTCAGGATGGAAAAATCTGCACCAATATTTACCTTTTCTACACTTTCCCAAGATATAGAAGGGTTACCAATGCTTGAATGCACAAAGTAAACATACGGCGATTCATTTGTTGCATTTTGACCCAATAAAGACCTTCCGCCATAATTCCACTGATCAGCATAGAGAAAACGACCTCCAGCAGATTCGTCACCGATTTGACCCCATGATCCACGAATTTTAAACATATCGATGAAATTTAAAGACTGCATAAAATTTTCTTCTGTTAGCATCCATCCTGCTGAAAGCGACGGAAAGAAAGCGAAGCGGTTCGCAGGCCCGTACTTCTCCGTACCATTGTATGCGCCGTTAACTTCAAAGAAATACTTTCCTTCGTAAGCATATGTACCACGGAACACCCAATCTTCCCGAAAATGAGCAAATTCACTACCTAATGAATATTTCTCGCGACTCATCATGCCAAGTAATGTTATATAATGTCCTCCGAAATCGCGTGCATAATTTAAGCGTGGAGAATAATATTGTCTTCTGTAGGTTCCACCAATATTGACGACACCCGGATTGGTATTCCAAATTCTTTGATTAACAAAATCAAGCTGTGTTGATGCATCAATCGGATAAGCATAAATTTCCTCTCCGGTATCAGGGTTGACCCACATACGTTGGGTCGTCTGAAATGAATTATCTGATATACCCCTATCGACCTCCTGAAAAGTATTATCGTAAGAGTATAAAGCTTCAAAACTCAGTCCTTCCGTAAGAAAATCAAGATCTTGTTCTAACCTAAAATCAGTAGTGATTTTTGCCTGAGTTATTTTTTCACGACCACCACGCCCTAGAAAATATAACGAATTTGGTTGTGCCGCATCATGTGGTTGATAAAACCCCCAAGTGTTAGTAGAAGTATAATAAGGAATCATCGCATCGGGTGCAGTTGTATAGGCTGCTCCCCATGGGGCACTACCGCTAAAATTCCAAGGCTCCTGGCGAACCCCATTAGAACCAAACAAGTTCGTGCTAAATTTAGTGGTGTTCGTTAATTGAAAATCCAGATTCGTACGGACATTAATCCTACTGAAATCAAACCCTGGTTGATACCCTTGTGCATTATCCACTGTCTTAAATAAATCTCCTTCATTTAAGAAATTAATATTTGCGAAGTATTTCACTAGTTCTGTTCCACCGGACACATTGGCACTTGCATTATACGCCATTGCGAAATCTTTAAACAAGACATCTTCCCAATTAACGTTTGCATATCGCTCTGCCTCTGTTAAATTTGCAGGGTAACGATATTTGCTAATAATATCAACCGGCGTGTAATCCTCCCAGCTAACAGGGGAAAGGGCCAGTTCTCTTTCAATAGCCTGGTTGCGTAGCATTAATGCGCCGTAGGAGTCGTATTTTTCAGGAAGTTTGGAGGCCATTTTCATGGTAGAGTTTACACGCACCCCAATACTGGCCTTCCCTTCTACACCACGTTTTGTAGTAATAAGAATAACACCATTAGCACCACGGACACCATAAACTGCCGTGGCAGAAGCATCTTTAAGTACAGAAATTGTAGCTACCGACGATATATCCACATCACTCATAGAACGCTCAATACCATCAACTAGAATAAGAGGATTACTATTGTTCCACGAGGTTTGTGCACGAATAACTATATTGGGATCTTCAGCTCCAGGTTGCCCTGTAGATGAAGTTGTAATAACGCCAGGTAGTTGTCCTGTAAGAGCTTGTCCTATATTTGTTACACCACCGGTTCTTTGAAGAACTTCTCCGGTTGTTTGCGTAATTGCCCCAACCACACTTTTCTTAGTCTGCCTACCATAACCCACTATGATGACCTCCGCTAGGGCTTCCTCGTCAACTTCCAGCTGCACATTAATTTCAGATTTGTTATCCACTGGAACTTCTTCTGTTTGAAAACCAACATAGGTAAATTGTAATGTCGCATCTACAGGTACATTATTTAATTCATAATAGCCATCCAAATTGGTAACGGCTCCATTGGATGTCCCCCGTACTAGAACGGTAACCCCTGGGAGAGTTGCATTAGCATCCGAGACAACCCCGCTTACTGTTATGTTTTGAGCATGTACGGTAAACGCAGAAATCAAAAATAGGAAGAGGAAAAATTTCTTCCGAGGCAGATGACCATTGAATAGGATTTTTTTGATCATTATATCAGAGTTTAGAATGTTAGGAAAAAATGAGTTTTATTCTATTGATTTTTATGTTAATGCATCATGACTTTCACTTTCTTTGAATCAGCAAATTGCAAAAATAATTTTAAATACGCAATCGATTTCCTTAAAAAAAACTAAAAAAGTTTTTTTAATTTCAAATGCTAATGAAAAATCACATCAACATTTACAATAAAAGCTGCTCTTAAAGAGAGGCAGACCATTCAGGAATCAAAATAATATTTGCTCACATTCTGCAACTTCTTTTGGTCAATTTTCAAGAAGTGACAGAATAATATCTTAATCCTAATTCGTTTTGCGCCACTTTGAAAAATCAAGTAAATTACCTTATCGCTAAAATTATGCGATTTGGTAAATACCCTAATTCTATGTACTTAAAGCAACATTTCATTGCTCCAAGATAGCCTTAGTTACCACAATATCAGTACCACTTTAGGAATTGCAGGTAATACCGTAAATAATTATATGCAGGCTTTTAAAGCCAGCGATTATATCTCCAAAGAGTTTAATAGTGTGTCATAATGCCAATTTAGAAGCCTTATTCATCTCTCACACCACTTTTGATAATCAATTGTTTGATCAGGTGACGCGGTATTTTGAGCGAATGAATAAGGCCAAAAACCATCCTGGGTTTACTTTTCTTTTTCACTATTAGATATATTTGCATCCTTTTAGCTACACGCAGTTTTTTGGAACATTACTACCAGAAGTATGCAAAGCTCAAATGCTCTATGAAGCTCGATCATGCCCTTTGTTAATAGCTTTTAATTGATTTTGCAGGTATGAAACTTCAGATCGCAGATTGATTTTCAGGAGAAATCATGGCTGTGGAAGTCTTTGCCCCGATTCTCCCTAAGAACTATTAAATTTTGTCTCCTCGGTAGAATATAATCCTACAAGGTTTATTTTATGCTTATCATTAAAAGTTCGATCATACGTGACCAAATTTTCAATTAAGTATCTAGTTGTAGTAGAGTTACTAATTGATGCACTGGATGGCGTATCGCCCTGAGCACTAAATACTCCTACACCTGTATAATTACCTCCATTGGTATTTCTATAATTAAGACCAAGATTGATTCGGTAACTAAGGCCATCAACACCAGGTATCTTAACTTCTCCAAAGAAATTATTAAAAGAACCGAATTCACGGCTTTGATCAATCCAAGAATCTCCTAAGTTTTCAATACTTTCTCGGGTATAAACCCACTGATCATCCAGTGGCATGCGAATTATTCTTTTGAGACCTCCATCTTCATTATATGGGTCAGCAATAGGAGAGGCTGACAATGCACTAAAAAAACCTTGATTCATACCATTTCGTATAGAAAAATTACTATTAGAAGAGAGTCCTACCCGGATAAAATCCCCAATGTCTTGGTTTAAAGCAGCATTGAAAGAGAATCTCTCAAAATATTGTTCTGGTAGAACAGCTTCATCTTTCGTATAACCAAGGCTTGCATTGTAGCTACCTCCTTCAGTACCTCCAGTAACACCAAGATTATGATTAGTTATTATACTATTTTCATATAGTAAGTTCTGCCAATTGGTATTAATATCGTTGGATTCATCGGGCCCGTTGGTAAATCGCCCAGCAGTTTCCCTCAATTCAATAAATTTCTCAGCCCCCATCATAGCATACTCTCCAAATACCGTTTTGAGTCCATAAAATGCATCGTAGCTAAACTGAGCTTCCTGCCCTTTTTGACCGCTATTTGTCGTTATTAAAACTACACCGTTAGCTCCCCTGGATCCGTAAATTGCGGTTGCAGAAGCATCTTTTAAGATATCAAGACTCTTAATATCGTTGGGATTAATATCATTCAGCGAACCAGCAAATGGCACTCCGTTAAGCACAATTAATGGGTCATTGCTGGCTGTTAAAGAGCGTGCACCTCTTATACGAATCTGCTGCGTAGCACCCGGCTGAGAAGATGTTTGGGAAAGCTGAACTCCTGGAAGTCGCCCCTGCAGGGCTTCAGAAATGTTTGCGGAAGGAACTTCTCGTAATTCTTCACCTCCTATAGAAGACACAGAACCTGTAACCGCTTCTTTTCTTTGCGTACCATATCCGACTACCACAACTTCGCTTAGAGCTTCAGCATCATCTTGCATAGTGATATTAATTTCTGTTCTTCCATCCACAGGAATTTCTTGGGCTTCATAGCCCATAAAGCTAAACCTAAGGACAGCATCGGAAGGCACCCCAGATAAATTAAAGTTTCCATCAAAATCTGTAGTTGTACCATTCCCGGAACCATCTACAAATACATTAACACCTGGTAAAGGCATATTTCCATCAGTAACAGTTCCAGAAACTGTTAGATCCTGAGCATATATTGAACCTGCCATCAATAAAATGATTGGTATCAAAAAATTATGCTTAATTCTTAAACAATAACTTAATAACTTTTCTTTCATTTTTTCGAATATTTAATCACTTGTGTGTTAGTTTACTTAGTTTTAAATAATTGGGTAATGATTTTAATACAATGATAAATATACAAGAAACTCTTATTTTTCGAAATCGTTTGCGTGAAAAAAAATAATTTTTTCTTTAATAGACTTAACTATAAAGTTTAACTTACTGATTATAAATAATTTATATTATAAAATATTCACGGATTCGATTATGTATTAGTTAAGAGACTACATTTTGAAGTAACTATTATTTAATTTTTAAAAATCTCAACTTTTTTAAATCGTCAGAATTAAATATTTAAATTCCAATTTTTATTGTCACCTCCGTATCTTCAAATTCACCTGAATGTTCTTCAGACTATTTGATTGTGCTATTAGTGTAAGTTTATCGCTACCTTTAGCATTTTATTCGTCTTAACAATTATTAAAGCTTTCCCGTTCAATGCTTTTCTTGATTTACTAACAAAAGGTGTCATATGATCAGCATTTCCATTATCAGTAGCCACTATATCACCGGGACCCGATAATTGAAACTGTAGAAGTGCATCAGAAGTAGGTACAATTCTCCCTTTCTCGTCGGTTATATTAACGGTAATAAATACTAGGTCCTCTCCATTAGGCTTCAAAACTTCACTGTCAGGAATTAATCTTATTCCAGTAGGCTTATCAGTAGCACTACAGAATCCCTAGCCCATTCCTTTTCATTTTTATAAGTAACCACTTCCAATTTACCAGGCCTACAGGAAACTTCATCCCATCTAAACCTATACTCATAATCGTATTTCTTTTTACGACCTAATGATCCCCATTTAGAAATAATTCTGCCTCATCAGCCGAAGAAAAAACTTGAACAGGAATATTCTCACCTTCTTTACCTTCCCAATTCCAATGCAGGATTAAATGCGCTGTTGTTAGTTCCGGTCTCCAACGGGCCTGGTAGTGATAAAACCTGCTTTGCCCCCTTAAATAATCCCATCCGTGCCAAACAAACCCGCCACCTACAAACGGATTTTGATCTTTAGCTTTAAAAACCTTATCGGGAGATGAACCAAAACTCTACAGCATAAAATCCGTAATCGCTACCATATTTATTTTGTGAATCTCCTCCAAGGCTATCGGTAACAGGATAACTTATCCCCTCCTGTACCGGCAATAGAAATTCATCCCTTGTACTAAGGGTTGCAGCATTTTTCAATACTTAAAATTAATTTTTGAGGCAAAGTATTATGGAATGTACCGTATAGCGGTTCTGCACGAATTCCATCTAAATGTGCTTGTGCAGGCGTATTTTTTATCCCTTCCCCTTATAGTTCAGATTTATAGCATCCGGTACTTTAGAAAATGGCATATCTGGTTTCGCAAAATCCACTGAAACGGTTGTAGGACGTGTGGTATCTTCTTCCTTCACTATTTTTGCAGTTTTTTATACGAAACAGCTCCTTCCTGTCCAATATAATGTTCCCCTACTTTGTCTCCACAACTTCATAAAATTATAGAAGGGTGATTTCGATCCCATCAAATGAATGCCCTTACATCCTGCTCATACCAATCGGGCAAAATAAGGTGAAAATCTAATGGCGTTTTCTTTCGTTCCCATACGTGAAAAATTTCATTTACTACAAGGAAGCCCACTTCATCAGTTAAATCTAAAAATTCTGGTGCAGGTGGTTTATGTGCCATTCTAATTGCATTTACCCCCATTTCTTTTAGAAGGTTTAATTGATGTTTTGCTTCGTCCTTATTAAATGCGACCCCTAAAGCACCGAAGGTCATGATGTAAATTCACTCCTTTTATAAAAACTTCTTTTCCATTTACTACCACCCATTTTCAGGATCAAATTCTAGGGAGCGTAAACCGAACTTGGTTTCATATTCACCAATTACCTCTCCGTCTTTGTATATTTTAGTGAGCAGGACGTACCGGTTTGGTTCCTGGTGAGGAGGGGGACCCCATAACTTTGGATTTTGAATATTCACCTTATCTTTTAGGGTTTCACTCGAACTTGCAGGAATATTCAAATTAAGCCTGTCAATCTCAGCAATTGCAGAACCTCTTTTTTCCCATCATCATTTAAATCGTAAATTGAATTCTCAACGGAAACTTCAATTGCATCATTTAAGGTATTATTGATAGAGATATTCAAATTAACATTAGCAGAATCTTTAGTAATATTTTCTCTAGTCTCAAAGGTGTCCCACTGCCCCACGTGTACCGGAGCTTTTTTCACCAACCAAAAATTCCTATATATGCCACCTCCAGGGTACCATCTGGAAGAAGCCAGAGGATTATCTATACGAATAGCCAACTGATTTTCCCCTCTTTCTAATAAGGAGTTAAATCTACTTGCCAGGAAGCATATCCGTAAGGCCAATCACCTACTATTTTTCCATTCAACCAAACCATAGCGTAAGACATAGCGCCATCAACTTCTCCTTTTATAGCCCAGTCAGGAGACAAATCTATTGTTTCCCAATTACCATTATAAATTCTGGCTGAATGATAGGGAAATACGAAAACGGTTCATGAGTTGGTCTCATATATTTTTCTTCTTCACTACTCAAAAATTTATTGCCTGTAGGCAAAATCCAGGGTTTTAATACTTTCGCATCGCTGTCCACTTTTTTGGCTTCAGTAGGTTTTGCATCTGCATCTTTTCCGTCTTCATCATCTTCAAAACTAGGACGCAAGTCATAAATTAAGTTATCGGAGTCTTCTGCCATTTGGTACTTAAAAATTTCCAGTTTTCATTTAAAGATTTTCTTTCTCTTACATTAGATTCCTGCGCGTTAATATTAAGATATGAAATGTAAAAGCAACTAGGAGAATTGGAGATTTAGTTATTTTTTTCATCCGTAAATTATTTAAAGCAATCGTTTGCTTTATAACCGATTATTTTAGTGTACTAAAAAACTCAAATCATTACTTATTAGGCATATATTATCAAATATAATCACGAATACGATTGATTTTTATATTTTTACCCGAAACATTAAAACCAATTTTAAAATGAAATTAAAACAAAGCCTTCCAATTTTATTACCGGCGCTTATCGCCTTTGGCTGTAAGGATAACAACAAACAGGAGGAAAAAGATGAGACATCTGAAGATTCTATAGCACAACAAGATACTATTAAATATCACTCAGAGCCATTAATTACCGACCATTTTACTGCAGACCCTTCAGCTCACGTATTTGAAGATAAAATATTTATTTACCCTTCACATGATTGGGATTCCGGAGAACCTGAAATGGACGACGGCAATCATTTTAACATGAAAGATTATCACGTGTATTCTATGGAAGACCCTGATGGCGAAGTAACCGATCATGGTGAAGTTCTTAACGTAGAAGACGTAGCCTGGGCAAAACGCCAAATGTGGGCTCCTGATGCCGCAGAAAAAGATGGTAAATACTACCTTTTCTTCCCTGCAAAAGATAAAGACGATATTTTTAGAATTGGTGTAGCCACATCTGATAAGCCAGAGGGTCCTTTTACCCCGGAAGAAAAACCAATTGAAGGCAGCTACAGTATAGATCCCGCGGTTTATAAAGATACCGATGGTGAATATTATATGTATTTTGGCGGAATTTGGGGTGGCCAGTTACAGCGTTGGCAAACCGGAGAATTTGTTGAAGAAGACGAATATCCTGCTGATGATAAACCAGCACTTAGCCCTAAAATCGCAAAAATGAGCGATGACCTATTGAGTTTTGCTGAAGAACCAAAAGATGTTGAAATATTAGATGAAAACGGAGAGCCTATTACCACAGGTGACAACGACCGTAGATTCTTTGAAGCAGCCTGGGTTCACCAATATAATGGTAAATATTATTTCTCTTACTCTACAGGAGACACCCACAATATTGCGTACGCTATTGGTGACAGCCCTTATGGCCCTTTCACTTATCAGGGAGTAATTTTAGAACCAGTTGTAGGTTGGACAAATCACCATTCTATAGTTGAATACAAAGGAAAATGGTATTTATTCTACCACGATAGTTCACTTTCAGATGGGAAAACCTACTTACGAAGTATGAAAATGATGGAAATTGAACATGATGAAAATGGTAAAATAAAAACAATGCAGTCTTATACTGAATTAGACTAAAGAAAGCTGTTATTATTGAAAAGCTGCTGATATTTAAATATCAGCAGCTTTTTTCTATCTTATATTTTAACGAGGCATATTGTTCTGAAATAACTTAAAAAAACCGATGCTTACCATGCACCGGTTTTAATAAATCCTTAGACCTATAAATATTAGTTTCTATACACTTCATCATTCCCAGAATATTGAAACCAATTAAATAAAGCATCATTATCACTTGGTTTCCCATTAGAAGTGGTATACAGCCCTAAGTTAACACCTACAAATCCGCCGGCTACCTGGGTACTAAGAAATTTACCGTCCTGAGTTTTTCCTAATTGTTGCCAGTCATTACCGGTATTATAGAAAAAAGTATATTCATCTTCCTCAAACTTTAGTTTAAATTCAACTTCAGATACTGTATTGTCTAAAGAAATGCTTTCTATTAATTCATCAGACTTATATAATTGCACCACAGGTTGTTTATTCTCTTTAGAAAGCGCTGCGTAATAATAATGGGTTTCCTTTTGAAAAGCGAGCAAACCGGCTTTCTCATTTTCAGCCTTTGCGTCAAAATCAACTGAAATAGAAACTTCACCAATTATATGTTGCTGCCTATGACCAAGAAAACTAGGATTAGCCTCGCCTTCTACAGTTTCAGGACGGGTTTTAAGGATAATTCCTTCAGCTCCATCTTTTAGATCATACCAGTTAGTTGTTGGGTTTCTAAGCATCATCCAGTTTAGCGGCAACTCCTTTTTATCAAATTTTTCTTTAAAAGAAAAGTTACCGTTTAACGGAATAAAATCCTTTTTAAGTTCAACTCCCTCTGGCAACGGATAGGAATATTTAATTTCTTCACCCCCTAAATCGAAAATAGGCCAGTCTTTTTCCCATTTCACCGGAGTTAAGAAAGTTTCCCTTCCCGTATTATATAAATCGCCTTCATATGGTCTCACAGCAAGGAAAACTCCGTACCAATCACCATTTGGATGTTGTACAATATCGGCATGGCCCGCAGAAGTAATAGGATTTTCCCGATCTGGATCTAAATGCCGCTGAGTTAAGATTGGATTTTCTTCAAAAGGAATAAACTTATCATTAATATTGGCGTTTCGATAAATCATTTCAGAATGGTTCACCGCGGTTCCACCTTCGGCTGTCATTAAATAATAATAGCCGTTTAGTTTATAAATCCTGGGACCTTCAGCCCAAACGGGTTCAGTAGAAATATCTACCCCGCCATCTACCAAAATTCGGTTCTCACCAATAGTTTTTAGATTTTCTTTATCAAACTCAATCATTCTAATGGTTCGGTGTCCTTCGTATTTAGCCTGGTTATTTGGCGGTTCACTGTTGTAAACCAGGTAAGATTTGCCGTTATCGTCAAAGAATAATCCGGGATCTATTCCACTAACTTCCGGAAGCCAAACAGGATCGGACCACGGGCCGGCAGGATCTTCTGCAGTCATTACAAAATTACCTTTCCCGTCAACAATGGTACAGGTTAAATAGTAAGTACCCTTATCGTAACTAATATCTGGTGCAAAAACTGCCCGGGAAGTCCCAAAGCCATGTAGATCTACCTGCTCTGGCCTGTGTATCACATTACCCACCTGTTTCCAATTAACTAGATCTGTACTGCGGAAAACAGGGATGCCGGGATAAAAGGCAAAGGTAGAATGTACCATATAAAAGTTTCCCTCTCCATCATCAGTAATAGCGGGGTCAGGATACCACCCGGCTAAAATAGGATTTAAAAAATTTTCCTGTGCGAAAGTGCCATTTACACTTAGCAAAATCATTAATATAGATAGTATTTTTTTCATAATAAAAACGCAATCGGTTGTAATTCCACAATATACATTATTAATCATAATATAAGTAAGCTTTACAGATTAAAAAAGGATTATGTTTTACTTAAAAAGCAAGTGTTTTATGCAACTTTTTCAGTAGTGTCCGGTAAAGATTTTTAAAAGCGGGATTTCCTAAAGAGGATTTCCCGCCTATTTTGTATCTTGTTTTTACCACAAAACCAGATACATGAACAAAAGTAATAACTTTAGCGGACAGCCCATTATTAAGCAACTATTAAAATTGCTTTCTCCATCAATAATTACCCGGACAGCATCTGATCATAATAGTGACAGATATTATAAGCGTTTTAAAACATACGATCATTTGGTAACGATGCTCTATGCCACTTTGAGCGGTGTTAGCTCCCTACGGGAATTATCCACGATATTATTGGCCTGCGAGGGGCGAATAGGCCATTTAAACCTCAAAGATTTCCCAAAACCCAGCACATTGTCCGATGCTAATAAAAATCGTAGTAGCGAAGTCTTTGCAAGTATCTACTATTCTTTATTTCATTCATATCGTTCTTTTTTATCGGACAGCAGCCCGCTGTCTTTACCTGTAAAGCATTTAAAGATCGTGGATTCCACTACTATAAGCTTATTCAGTGATATTTTAAAGGGAGTTGGCCGCAACCCTATCGATGGTAAGAAGAAGGGCGGTATCAAAATGCATACAATGATTAACGCATTGGAGGACGTCCCTTGTCTTGTCCGTTTTAGTAGTGCCGCAACCCACGACCATACCTTTTTGAAGGAACTGAATCTGGAAAAAGGTTCTTTTGTTGTCTTTGATAAAGCATACAATGATTATCTACAATATTTTCAATGGACCGAGAATGACATCTATTTTGTCACCAGGCAAAAAGATAATGCAGTCTACAAGAGTATAGCGGAATTTGACCTGTCCGATACCACAAGTGATGCCGTGTTAAAGGATGAACGTATTGCCATCGATAAAAAAGAAACAACCATTGAGTTAAGGCGCATTGCTTATTGGGATAGTGAAAAAGAAAAAGTGTTTGAGTTCATTACCAATCATTTCGAATTAGAGCCAGATAAAATAGCTTCTATCTACAAACACAGGTGGCAGATAGAAACCATGTTCAAAAGGCTCAAACAGAATTTTCCACTAAAGTATTTTCTCGGGGACAATCAAAATGCTATTGAAATCCAGATTTGGTGCGGGCTCATCATACAGCTTCTAATGCTTGTGGTACAGCGAAAAACGAAAAGAAAATGGGCATACTCCAATATGGTATCGATGATACGATTTCATTTGATGACTTATATTGATTTGTTTAAATTCCTTGAAGATCCAAATAAAAAATGGAAGGAGCTGACCACAAAACCTCCGGATAAACAACTGGCTCTATTTTGACACCACCCCTTGCTATTGAAATAAAGAAAAAAACAATGGTTTTATTGGGCGCAATGGTCATTTATATAAAAATCGTATTTTAACCGGACACTAATGCAACTTTTTACAAATATTTCGTAATTTTGTTGCAACCGAAGATTTAAAAATACATGAATAAGAAAAAGGAGGTTACTATATACGATTTAGCCAAGGAGTTAAACTATTCCCCGTCTACGATTTCCAGAGCTTTAAACAATCATAAGAGTATTGGAAAAAAAACCATAAAAAAGATTCAAAAAACTGCAGAAGAATTTGGCTATCGCCCTAACACTTTAGCTGCGAGTTTAAGAAATAATACTTCTAAGGCTATAGGGATTATGATTTCCAGAATAAACCGACCTTTTCAGGCTTCTTTAATTACCGGTATTGAAAAAGCAGCACGGAAATCAAATTATAATGTTATCATCACACAATCTGATGACAAATACGAAAATGAAGTTAATAACGCCAAAGCTCTTTACGATGCCCGTATAGGCGGACTTATAGTTTCTTTAGGGATGGAAACCCAGGATACAAGCCATTTTGATCAATACGTGAAACAGAATATACCTATAGTATTTGTAGACCGGGTGCCTGAAAATTTCAATTCTTACCGTGTTATTATTGATAATCACGCTGCTGGATACCGGGCTACAAAACACTTAATAGAACAGGGATGTAAAAGAATTGCACATTTCGCTGGAGCTCAACACGTTAATGTTTACAACTTAAGAAAGAAAGGATACGTTGATGCACTTATAGACGCTGGACTTCAGGTCGACGAAGAACTCATAATGGATATGAAAACCCTTAGTTTTGAAGAAGGAAAGAAGGCAACCGAAAAATTATTAAAACTTGATAATCCTCCAGATGGTATTTTTTCGGCTAACGATACTGCAGCAGTAAGTGCAATTTTATATGCTAAAGAAAAAGGAGTTAAAATTCCTGAAGAACTCGCTATTATTGGCTTTAACGATGATCCTATTTCCAGAATCGTAGAACCTACGCTGTCTACCGTTTCACATCCCGCAATAAAAATGGGAGAAATATCTACAAAAAGAATTTTAGAACACTCTACGCGCAAACTTGACGCTGCTGTTTCAGAAATTACAATGTTAGATACCGAAATTATTATAAGAAATTCCAGTAAAAGAAAGTAAAGGGATTTTAATTAGAATCCGAATAATTCAGGAAGCCAAAGGCTCAAAAACGGAAAAATTATCACCAAAATTAAGGAAATCAACATTCCCACAAAAAGTGGTAGTAAAGGTTTTACCACTTTTTGAATAGTAGTATTTGCAACTCCTACCCCTATAAATAAAACCGAACCTACGGGCGGCGTACAAAGCCCTATACATAAATTCAGGATCATTATTACTCCAAAATGTACCGGATCTATACCCATAGCTACTGCAACCGGAAGAAATATTGGGGTAAAGATCAATACCGCCGGCGTCATATCCATAAAGATTCCAACAAATAATAATATCAGGTTGATTAAAATAATCACTACAAAAGGATTATCACTAAAACCTAATAAAGCTGAAGTTACTTCCTGCGGAATATTTTCGTAAGACATTACCCAGGACATTGCAATAGACATCGCAATAAGTAACATTACCAAAGAAATGGTCCCTACTGATTCTACCAGTACGGTTTTAAGTTTAGAGAAATTCAATTCTTTGTATAGAAAAGCCAGTATCAGGCAATAAACAACAGCTACAGAGGAAGCTTCAGTAGCAGTAAAAATTCCGCCAACAATTCCGCCAATAATAATTATTAATAAAAGCAGACTTGGAAGGGCATCAAAAAAAGACCGCATAATATGTTTAAACGAACTTCTTTTTCCTGTAGGGAAACCTTTCTTTTTTGCCCAAACTAAAGCAATGGCCATTAAAATTAAACCGGTAAGAATACCGGGAAGATAACCGGCTAAAAATAATGCCCCTATACTCACCCCACCACTGGCAAGAGAATAAATTATAAAAATATTACTTGGCGGAATTAAAAGTCCCGTGGTGGCCGAAGTTACATTTACAGCAACACCATATTCTTTGGTATAACCTTCTTTTTCCATCCTTTCAGACATAAAACTACCAATAGCGGCAGCAGCAGCACCGGCAGAACCTGCAATTGCACCAAACATCATCGCAGCTACAATATTTACGTGCGCCAAACCACCGGGTAAAGCTCCAACCAGGGATTTTGCAAATTCAATTAACCTTTTGGCAATTCCACCACTGTTCATAATGTGACCGGCAAGGATAAAAAAAGGAATAGCGAGTAAGGAAAAACTATCTAAACCGGTAGCCACTCTTTGAGAAATAGTGGTAAAAGCAGGAATAGTATCTACACTAAATAACAAGGTTAGTACCGAAGCTATCCCAATGCTCCAGGCAATGGGAACGCGAATTCCCACCAAAACTATAAAGCTAAATATTAAAACAAATATTTCCATTTACCGATTTGCTTTTAATTCCTGCAAGGTTTGCCGCATTTGCATCCATTTAAAATAAATAATCATCAATCCTGAAATAGGTAAAACCAGGTATACAAATCCCATAGGCAAACCTAAAGCTGCAGAAGTTTGTTCGAGCTTAAAAGAAACATACACATACCTACCACCGCCAATTACAAAAATTGCAGCAGTAAAAAGCATAATTATTAATTGCACCAGGAGATCGAGTTTTAATTTTGTCCTGATACTAAACGATTTTGGAAGTAAATCTATAGTGATATGCGTATTTCTACCTGAAATATAAACGGCCCCAAAAAGGCTAACCCAAATTAGCATAAAACGCGCCAGCTCATCTGTCCACGAGCTTTGATCTGCCAGTAGATAACGACTACAAACACCCCATAACACGCTAAACAACATTACCGTTACCAGGCAAACAACCAACCATTCTAAAAACCAATTAAGTTTTCTACTCATTTCCTAAGTTTTTAATTTCTTGAATGGTTTTGTATAATTCAGGTTCTGTTTTCTCTAAATCTTTAATTATATGGCTACTTTTTTCTTTGAATAATTCTTTATCAGGGTAAGTGACTTTCACCCCTTCTTTCTTAATTGCCGTCAATGCCTCTATTTCGGCAATCTCCCATAATTCCCTTTGTTTTACTGAAGCTTCCTGAGCAGCTTCCTGGATCCATCTCTTTTCTTCGGAAGAAAGCTTGTTATAAATCTGCGTACTTATCACCAAAATATCGGGGACAGCCGAATGCTCATCTAATGAAAAATTTTTACAAATTTCGTAATGTCTTGACGTGTAAAAGCTGGGCAAATTATTTTCTGCTCCTTCTACTACTCCTTGCTGTAGTGAAGTATAAAGTTCTCCCCAGGAAACCGGTGTAGGCGAGCCTCCAAGGGTTTTTACAAGGTTAATTGCCGTAGGACTTTGCATTACCCTTATTTTCAAACCTTTTAAATCTGCCGGAGTTTCAATAGGAGTGTCTTTTGTATAAAATGAACGGCTGCCCGCATCAAAATAGGTTAAGCCCCTTAACCAATATTTCTCGCCGTCTAAAAGAAGTTCATTTCCAAGCTCGCTATCATAAAGCTTATAACGATGCTCGCGGTCTTTAAAAATATAAGGATAACCAAAAACGCGAAGTTTAGGGGAAAAATTTTCCATCACGGCAGATGACACTTTGGTCATAGCCAAACCGCCCAGTTGCAAAAGTTCCAAACTCTGCCTTTCTGAACCTAACTGCCCGCCGGGGTAAACCTCTATTATTAATTCTCCATTAGATTTTTCTTTAACACGCTGAGCAAAAAATGCTAAAGCCTGGTGAACAGGATGATCAAGACTCAACCCGTGGGAAAGTTTTAAAGATTTTACTTCATCTTTATGGCTACAGGAAGCAAAGAGAATTAAGACAATAAAAAGTTTGAAAACTGATCTCATGTAGATCTTATTTCAGTAATTATTTTTAGCACTTTGGCCACATTGTTTTTTATAGATTCAAAATCAGAATTTTCAACCATATTCTTTGGAATAAGTGCTGACCCCATTCCAACGCAAGTAACTCCAGCGTTAAACCATGCTGTTATATTTTCTTCTTCAAGATTAACTCCGCCACTTGGCATAATTGAAGTCCAGGGTTGCGGGCCTTTTACAGCCTTTACAAAACCAGGCCCTAAAACAGCCGCCGGAAACATTTTTACTATTTCGCAGCCCAATTCTTCAGCCTGGCTTATTTCGGTTAGACTACCGCAACCGGGTAGGTATAACACTTTTCTACGGTTACAAACTTTAGCAACATCTTCTCTAATTACCGGGCTCACTACGAATTCTGCACCTAAATTCATATATAGACTGGCTGTACCGGCATCTACTACAGAACCTACTCCAAGAATCATTTCGGGACATTCTTCTCTTGAAAATTTTACGAGATTTCCAAAGACTTCGTGAACAAATTCTCCCCGGTGAGTAAATTCAAAAAAACGTGCTCCTCCTTGATATACTGCTTTAAGCACTTGCTTAACTAATTCCTGGTCCTGGTGATAAAATAAAGGCACTAGCCCCAATTCTTTCATTTTTATCGCAATTTCCGGTCTGGATAATTTTTTCATGATATTTATCTTTTAATTCTTCCTGAGCCATCACCTTCAATTAATTCTAATACTTCTTCTTTACTTACCCTATTAAAATCTCCCACAATAGAATGTTTTAAACACGAAGCCGCCGTGGCAAAATCAAGCGCTTTTTGCTCTTTAAAGTGCTGAAGTCCGTAGATAAGTGCTCCCATAAAACTATCTCCAGCACCAACCCGATCTACAATAGGATAAATGTTGTATTCTATAGATGATAACAATTTTGACCCTGTAAACAGATCTGCCGACCATTTGTGATGAGATGCATTCAATTCTTCACGATTTGTGATAGCTATTTTTTCTAAAGAAGGGAACTTTTTAATTAGAGCTTTAGAAAGTTCGTGATTATCTTGAATATCTTTTAAACCGAAAAACTGACTACAGGCATAAGCCCCCGCAAGTAAAACGTCGCTTTGCTCCACTAGTTTGGTCATGGTTTCTTTAGGCTTGGCCTCTTTGTATTGCCAAAGATTTCCGCGGAAATTAAGATCTCCGGAAATTTTAATTCCTTTACTTTTGGCCACTTTAATCGCATGCGAACATACCTGCGCTGCCTTTTCAGAGATCGCCGGTGTAATTCCTGACCAATGGAACCAGTTGCAATCTTTAAAAATCTCATCCCAATTAAACCATTCGGGTTCTATTTGCGAAAAAGCTGAATTTTCCCGGTCATAAATTATTTTCCCGGGACGGTTAATAGCCCCTGTTTCCAAAAAATATAATCCTAATCGCTGCCCTTCAAATTTTATGTGATTTAAACCTACATTATTATTTCGTAAATCATTTATGGCTGATTTCCCTAAATCGTTTTCGGGTAAAACACTTAAAAACTCGGTTTTTAAACCAAAGTTTGCTGCAGTTATAAGCACGTTTGCCTCACTCCCGCCGTACACAACTTTAAAATTATTTATTTGCGAAAACCTTAGCGCATCTTCGCAAGACAGGCGCATCAATAACTCCCCTAGGCTCACCAGCTTTTTCATAAATTACTTTTTGTCCATTTCAGGAAATTCAAAATACGATTCTGCATTGTAATAACATATATCCTTAATTATTTTACCTATCCATTCTATATCTTCAGGAAGTTCTTTGTTTTCAATATCTTTTCCGAATAAATTACATAAAACGCGTCTAAAATATTCGTGCCTTGGTACAGATAAGAAACTTCTACTATCAGTTAACATTCCGACAAAACAACTGATTAAACCCATATTTGATAATGAATTCAACTGTTTTTCCATTCCATCTTTTTGATCTAAAAACCACCAGGCAGAGCCATGCTGAATTTTTCCTTTCCGGGAATCACTCATAAAATTCCCGGCCATTGTGGCCATCACTTCATTATCTGAAGGGTTCACGTTATAAAGAATGGTTTTAGGCAAATCTTCATTTTTATTTAGTGTATCTAAAAATTTTGCCAGCGGCTTAGCCTGGTTTAAATCTCCAATACTATCTACGCCTGCATCTTTACCAATCTGGTTGAGTAATTTAGAATTGGTATCCCGCACCGGGCCCAGGTGTAATTGCATGGTCCAGTTCTTTGCAGCATACAAACTACCTAATTTTAATAATAAAGCGGATTGATATTTCTCAGACTCTTTCACAGTAAGGTTTTCTCCTGCTAATTTTTTCTTGAGTAAATTATCTATTTCATCCTTAGAAAAATCTTCAGCCAGCATTCTTTCCAAGCCGTGGTCTGAAAGCCTGCACCCGTGTTGATGAAAATATTCTATTCTACTTGCTACTGCTTTAATAAGGGAATCAAAATCTTTAATATCTATTTTAGTTTGATTTCCTATTCTTTTTAAATAAGCTGCAAAATCATCGCTTTCAATATTCAATAAACCATCTGGCCTAAAAGTGGGAAGCACTTTTACTTCAAAACCATCTTCCGCAATCTTTTTATGGTGTTTTAAATCATCGGCAGGATCATCTGTGGTGCAAACCACTTTTACATTCATTTTCTTTAGCAAATTCCTGGTAGAATAAGCCTGGGTAGCAAGCAAAGAATTACATTGATTGTAGATCTTTTTGGCATTTTTCTCGTTCAATAAATCGGTAATACCAAAATAGCGTTGCAATTCTAAATGCGTCCAATGATAAAGCGGATTTCGCATGGTATAAGGAATGGTTTCTGCCCATTTCTGAAATTTCTCCTCATCGCTGCTATTTCCCGTAATATACTTTTCTTCAATACCAAGCGCCCGCATAGCGCGCCATTTATAATGATCACCGGCAATCCAGATTTCAGTAAGGTTTTTAAATTGCCTGTCTTCAGCTATGTCTTGAACTGGCAAATGGCAGTGATAATCGATAATAGGCATATCTTTAGCATAGCGCTCATAAAGCTCTTTAGCAAAGCTATTTTCCAGAAGAAAATCTTCTTCAATAAAATTCGTCATTTAATTCACTCTTTTCGGTTGTTATCTTAGCGTAAACACGGCTTCTTTAAACTGGGCTGCACCTAATTCCAGGCTTCTGGCAGAAGGGCTGGAACTTCCTATATAAATTTTAAATTCTCCTTTTTCTATGATACTTTCACCTTCGTTATTTACAAGCTCCATCATCTCGGGAGTAATATCAAACTTTATTTCTTTAGAACTTCCTGCTTTTAAATTTACTCTTTTAATTCCGTAAAGCTGATATTTAGGCGCCTCTACAGAAGTTTCTAAATCTGAAACATACAATTGTACAACTTCTTCGGCTTCACGATCTCCCACATTAGAAACTTCTAAACTCGCCTCCAGGTTTTGCCCTTTTCGAATTTTTTCTTTGGATAATTTTATATCAGAAAATTCAAAATCTGAATAGCTCAACCCATAGCCAAAAGGATACATTGGTTCTGCATCCATATATTTATAAGTTCTACCCTTCATCGTATAATCTTCATATGGAGGCAAATCGTCCAGGGATTTTGGAAAAGTAATTGGCAATCTACCCGATGGAGAAACCTCTCCAAAAATAATATCTGCCACGGCGTTACCACCTTCCTGGCCGGGATACCAAACCATTAATACCGCGTCTGCCAGTTCGTGTACTTCTTCCAGATTCATTGGGCTTCCGCCCGTAATTACCGCAATCACCGGATTATCGCCGGCGGCTTCATTCAATTTTCGTAAATAATCCAGCTGATTTTCAGGAAGGTTATAATCCAACCTATCTCCAAAAGTTTCTGAAGCTATAGACTCCCCTTCTTCGCCTTCTAAAACTCCGGAAATTCCTAATACAGCGATGGTAGCATCGCTATTTGCAGCATTCGGCGAAGCCCAATCCTGCGGGTTTGCATTTGGACGATCTAACAAAGTCCCCTGGCGGTATTGTAACTGACTTTGAGGTTCTATAGCTCCTGCTATTCCTTCAATAATTGTAACCAAATCGGGATTTACACCGTGATAGTTACCAAGCAAAATTTCAACACTCGTAGCATTTGGCCCGGTAATAAAATATTTCGCCAGGTCATTTTTCAAAGGAAGTACATTGTTATTTTTAAGCATCACGATAGACTTTTGGGCAGTCTCCCTGGCCAATGCTCTGTGTTCACTTGTATTAATATCTTTTGCAGAAAGTTTAGAATATGGATTATTTGTAGGGGAATCAAAAAGACCAAGTTTAAACTTGGTTTTCATCAAAACGGCAAGTTGCTTGTCTATTTCTTCTTCGGTTACCAAGCCTTGATTTACCGCTTCTACCAAAGAAGGATAAACGCTACCACAGTTAAGGTTAACCCCGCTTTTTATTCCAAGAGCCGCAGCTTCTTCAGGAGTTTCCACAACATTGTGACCTCCATAAAAATCTTCCAATGCCCAGCAATCGCTTACCACATGGCCTTTAAAACCCCACTTATCCCGTAGCACATCGGTAAGTAAATATTCATTTGCACAACAAGGTTCTCCGTTAGTAGCATTATAAGCGCACATAATAGTTTCTACCTCCGCATCTACCAGGGCTTCAAAAGCCGGCAAATAAGTTTCCCATAAATCTTTTTGAGAAGCAACTGCATTAAATTCGTGTCTTAATTTCTCAGGACCGCTATGTACTGCATAATGTTTCGCAGCAGCAGCGGTTTTAAGATATTTATCATCATCGCCCTGCAGGCCTTTTACAAACGCCACCCCTAATTTTGCAGTAAGAAAAGGATCTTCCCCGTAAGTTTCCTGTCCTCTTCCCCACCGCGGATCACGAAAAATATTAATATTCGGAGTCCAAAATGTTAGTCCGCTGTATTGTCTTCTATACCCGTTTTCTACGGCGGTATTATGATTTCCGCGGGCTTCATCTGAAATTGCCGAAGAAACTTTAAAAATTAAATCTTCATCAAAAGTAGCGCCCATCCCGATGGCCTGCGGAAAAACCGTAGCCACTCCAGAGCGACCTATACCGTGCAATGCTTCGTTCCACCAATTATATTCTGGAATCCCCAAACGTTCTATGGCCGGACTGTCATGCATCATTTGCATAGCTTTTTCCTCTAAAGTTAATCGATTGATTAAATGGTCCACTCTTGCGTCTATACTCAGTGACTCATTATAAAAACCATAATTTTCATCTTTCTCCTGCGCATTAATAGTGCCCCAGTTTCCCAGTACAAAAATCATTAGGAAGGTTCTCATTACTCTATAATTCATAATTTTCTGATTTAAGTTTATACACCAATATTTAAGTATTACCTTCTTAAAAATGTCTTAACAAATAAAACATAATTTTACTATAAACACAACCGATTGCATAAAAAATTTTGTCAGAAAGCTTTTTTTGTCTAATTTTCAGCCCACAATCGTTTGATAAATTATAATGAACTTAAAGAAATTTATTTCCCTGGCACTTTTAGGCCTATTAATATTTAATACTCAGGCTCAGGAAGGATACGAACTCTGGTTAGACTATAAAGAAATACAAGATCCTACTGTAGAGAAAAGTTATACTTCCTTTCTAAATAACACAGAGGTAATTGGTAACTCTTCTACAATTCAATCTATTAAAAAGGAATTACAATTAGCTCGAGCAGGCTTTGATTTTGAAGATTCAGAACCTAACAATGAATCGAAATTAATTATAGGAGTTCAAAATAAATTACCTTCTACACTTAAAAACCAGATTAATACTAAAAACCTGGGAGAGGAAGGTTATAAAATCACTACGATTAATAATGGCAATACAATTGTAATAAGTGGAAATTCTGAAATAGCTCTTCTTTATGGAACATATGGTTTTCTCCGTGAAATGCAACAATGGAATGATATTTCAGCTTTAAATATTGAAGATAAACCTAAAATCCAGAAACGTGTTCTTAACCATTGGGATAATTTAGATCGCACCGTAGAAAGGGGTTATGCCGGTTTTTCAATCTGGGATTGGCATCTTTTACCCGAACTTATAAAACCCGAATATAAAGATTATGCCCGTGCGAATGCTGCGATAGGAATTAATGGTACGGTTTTGACCAACGTAAATTCTAACGCGTTAATTTTAACCCCACATTATATTGAAAAAGTAAAAGCCCTGGCCGAAGTTTTTAGACCTTACGGGATCCAGGTTTACCTTACAGCGCGATTTTCAGCCCCAATTGAATTAGGCGACCTTGATACTGCCGATCCTTTAGATGAAAATGTAAAAAAATGGTGGAAAAATATTGCCGATGAAATTTATGCCGAAATTCCCGATTTTGGTGGTTTTTTAGTTAAAGCTGATTCCGAAGGCCAACCAGGACCTTTTCAATACGACAGAACACATGTAGACGGCGCTAATATGCTTGCCGAGGCAGTTGCTTCCCACAATGGAATTATCATGTGGCGTGCCTTTGTCTATTCGGAAGAAGATCCAGACGATCGCGCAAAACAAGCTTATGACCAGTTTATTCCTTATGATGGAAAATTTGCCGATAATGTAATGGTCCAGGTTAAAAATGGAGCCATAGATTTTCAACCGCGAGAACCTTTTCACCCAATGTTTGGTGCAATGCCCAATACTCCCTTGATGATGGAATTTCAAATAACACAGGAGTACCTTGGCTTTAGTTCTCACCTGGTTTTTCTTCCCAAACTGTTTGAAGAAGTTTTAGACGAAGACACTTATTCTAATGGAGAAAATTCTACGGTCGCCAAAATTATAGATGGCACAAATTCAAATAAAAAATTAACGGGAATCGCTGGAGTGGCCAATATTGGTACCGAAAAAAACTGGACAGGGCATCCCTTTGGACAAGCAGACTGGTATGGTTTTGGGAGATTAGCCTGGGACCCATATATAGATTCTAAAGATATAGCACAGGAATGGTTGAAAATAAATTTTTCTAATGAGGAAGATTTTGTCAAACCTATGACCGATCTCTTAATAGAATCTCGCGAAACAGTGGTAAATTATATGACACCTCTGGGATTACATCATATTATGGCTACCAGCCATCATTACGGTCCAGGGCCGTGGGTAGATGATCTAGGCCGGCCTGAATGGAATCCTGTTTATTATCATAAAGCAGATAAAAATGGGATAGGCTTTGACAGAACCGCCTCAGGTAGTAATGCACTGGCTCAATATGCTAAACCTATTGCAGAAAAGTATAGCAACCCTAAAACCACTCCTGAGAAATACTTGCTGTGGTTCCATCATCTACCATGGGATTACGAAATGAAAAATGGAAAATCTTTGTGGAATAATATTGCTTTACATTATCAAAAAGGTGTTGAGCAGGTTGAACAGATGCAGAAAACCTGGGCAACAATGGAGCAATATGTAAATGAAGAGGAATTTGAAAAAACTTCGATGTTACTTGCAATTCAGCTGGAAGAAGCAAAATGGTGGCGGGACGCCTGTTTAAGTTATTTTCAGCAATTCTCTGAAATGGAACTACCAACCGGAGTACCAGAACCAGAACACGATCTTGAATACTATAAATCTATAGAACGACCATATGCGCCAGGCATAAATCCTTCCTGGTAACAAAAAAACCTACAAAAAATGACCAAACAATTAACAGCAGTCGTAACCGGCGCTAATGCCGGACTCGGATTTGCAACAGCCAAAAAACTCTGTGAAAAAGGAATTAAAACTTACGTAAACGGTAGAAACAAAGAAAAAACAGAAAAGGCCTGTAAGGAATTAGGTGAAAACGCCATTCCATTTATACTTGATTTAAACGATTTAGATAAAATATCTGCAGCTGTAGAAAGAATTGGGCAGGAAGCCGAAAGTATCGACATCCTGGTAAATAATGCCGGTATCAATATGAAAAAGGAATTCCTGGAAGTAACCAACGAAGAATTTCAGAATATTTTACACACCAATGTTTTGGGACTTTTCGCTATTAGCCGCGAGGTGGCTAAAATAATGAAAAAGCAAAATTCGGGCAGTATTATTAATATTAGCTCAATGGCAGCACAGTACGGTATTCCTAAAGTTATTGCTTACTCGGCCAGTAAAACTGCCGTGGATGGGATGACACGGGCTATGGCCGTAGATTTAGCTCAATTTGGAATTCGTGTAAATGCAGTGGCTCCAGGATTTATTGAAACCAGCATGTCCAGAAAAGCTTTGAATAACGATCCTGAAAGAAAAAATAGGGTTTTATCCAGAACGCCAATGGGTAAATTAGGGCAACCTTCAGATATAGCCGATGCGGTTTATTATTTTGCAACTTCAGAATCGGCTTTTGTAACAGGAACTATTTTACCGGTAGATGGTGGAAATTCAATAGGATTTTAGGATGATTTCAATGACACAAACAATGCGATGGTACGGCCCTAACGATGTACTTTCGCTAAAAGATTTAAAACAAGCCGGGATAATTGGAATTGTAACCGCGTTGCACGAAATTCCTGTAGGTGAAATTTGGACCGAAGAAGCCATTTTAGAACGAAAAACCTTAATTGAAAGCTATGGACTGGAATGGAGCTTAATAGAAAGCCTGCCGGTTCACGAAGACATAAAAAAGGCATCTGGAAACTATAAGCAATACATAGAAAATTATAAAATAAGCCTTCAAAATATTGGCAAATGCGGTATTCGCGTGGTCGCTTATAATTTTATGCCAATTCTTGATTGGGTGCGAACAGATCATTATCACGAAAATGAAGAAGGCGCTTCAGTTTTAAAATACGATCCTTTAAAGTTTGCTTATTTTGACGTGTTTCTACTAAAAAGAAAAAACGCCGAAAAAGATTATACTGAAGCGCAGATTACTGCAGCCAAAAAAGTAGGTGATAATCTTTCTTCCGAAGAAAAAGAAAAACTTTTTAAGAACATTCTATTAGGATTACCGGGCAGTACCGAAAATTTTACTGCCGAAATTATTAAAAATCTCTTGGATTCCTATTCCCATATCACTGATGAAAAATTGAGGAAAAACCTGGTTTATTTTCTTTCTGAAGTTACACCGGTAGCCGAAGAAAGCAATGTAAACCTCGCTATCCATCCCGATGATCCACCATTTTCGGTATTAGGTTTGCCTCGTGTAGTGAGTAGCCACAATGACCTGAAATTTATTTTTGAAAATGTAAAAAGCAAGGCCAACGGGCTTTGTTATTGCACCGGTTCATTAGGCGCAAATCCCGATCACGATCTTCTTGAGATTTACGATGAATTTGAAGAAAGAATTCATTTTTTACACCTTAGAAATGTAAAAAAGAAAGTAACCGGCGTCTTTATGGAATCTAACCACCTGGATGGCGATGTTCCTATGTTAGAGGTGGTAAAACGCATCTTAAAAACAATGCAAAAAAGAAATCAAAGCATCCCAATGCGTCCTGACCATGGTTACCTACACACGTTAGAAGCGAATAAAAACTATTACGCGGGCTATTCTTTTATAGGCAGGTTAAAAGGTCTTGCAGAATTACGCGGACTCGAATTAGGATTACAGGAATCATTAAATTAAAAGCTATGAATTCACCAAAAATATTTCAAAAATCGATTTTTATTCTTGCATTTGCTGCAGCGTTTATCGCCTGCAAATCCAATACCGATTCTGAAGAAAAAGAAGTTAAGGCTCAAACAGAAGATTCTTCAGAAATTGGACTGAAAGATTACTACGATGATTATTTCCCGATGGGCGTAGCTGTTGCACCAAATTCTGTCAAAGGGCAATCGGCTGAATTGATCACAAAGGAATACATCAGTATCACGCCAGAAAATGTAATGAAAATGGGACCTATTCATCCCCAAAAAGATAGATTTTATTGGGAAGATGCCGATCTACTCGCTGAATTTGCAAAAGAAAACAATTTAAAAATGCGAGGACACGCCCTGGTTTGGCATCAACAAACCGGCGGTTGGATCTTTGAAAATGAAAATGGTGGAAAAGTAAGTAAAGAAGAGCTGTTAAAGCGAATGAAAAATCATATAGATTCGGTAGTTCCGCGTTATTCTGGTGTTATCTATGCCTGGGATGTGGTAAACGAAGCCGTAGCCGATGATTCTACAAAAGTATATCGTGATTCGGAATGGCTTAAAATTGCAGGAAAAGATTTCCTGGTAAAAGCCTTTGAATATGCTCACGAAGCAGACCCAGATGTGAAGTTATTTTACAACGATTATAATGCGATTATTCCTGAAAAAAGAGATAGGATTATTGAATTGCTAAAATTTCTTCAAGAAAAAGATGCACCGATTGATGGCGTGGGAATCCAGGCACACTGGTCAATTCACGGACCATCAGAAGAAGAATTAAGAGAAGCTTTGAATTTGTATTCAGAATTAGGCCTGGAAATTCAAATTACCGAACTTGATGTTTCGCTTTATCCCTGGGAAAAAGAACGTCGCGAACTTAAAGAAGGCGAATCAGATGAACTTACTCCCGAACTTGAACAAAAACAAATTGAAGCCTACGATATGTTTTTTAGGGTTTTTAGGGATTATAAAGACATAATTACCGGGGTGACTTTCTGGAATATTTCAGACAAATATTCCTGGTTAGATACCTATCCAGTTGAAGGTAGAAAAAATTATCCGCTACTATTCGATGAAAATTTTGAACGTAAAAAAGCATATAATAATGTGGTTGAATTCGAAACTCAACCAAAATCCAAAACACCATAAAATGATACAACCATCAATTTCTATTTACCAGAAAATATATTCTATTATTATATTTTTAAGTTTCTTTCAGGCTGGCTTTGCCCAGGATTCTTATATAAGCCAACAACCTGTTGAAAATGCTTTTCCTTTGAATTCTGTAGAGCTATTCATAGACTCAGAAGATCACGAGGGAGTTCATTTAGTTGCAGAAGATCTACAAACAGATTTTAAAAAAGTTACCGGCAATGTGCCTAAAATTTCTTCACAAGAAATCAATGAAGAATACCCGGTAATTATTGGAACCGTAGGAAAAAGCAAATTAATCGATGATTTGGTTTCTAACGGTAAGCTAAATGTTTCAGAAATAGAAGGAAAATGGGAAAACTTTTTAATTGAAGTGATTGAAAATCCATCGCCGGGAGTAGAAAAAGCTTTGGTAATTGCTGGCAGCGACAAGCGAGGAACTATATTCGGAATGTATGACCTTTCAGAAAAGATGGGGGTTTCTCCATGGCACTGGTGGGCAGATGTTCCGGTTAAAAAAGAAGAACAGCTATATGTGAAACCTGGAAGCTATTCGTCGGGAACGCCAAAAGTTAAATACCGTGGAATTTTTATAAACGATGAGGAACCGGGACTTGGAAATTGGGCCCGGGAAAAATTTGGAGGCATTAACAGCAAAATGTACGAACAGGTTTTTAAGCTCATTCTTCGTTTAAAAGGCAATTACCTTTGGCCTGCAATGTGGGGAAAAGCCTTTAATGAAGACGATCCTAAAAATCCGGTTTTGGCCGATAAATATGGAATTGTAATGGGAACTTCTCATCACGAACCTATGGTAAGAGCGCAAAAAGAATGGGGCAGGCATCGTAAAGATTACGGGAACGGTGAATGGGATTACCAAACCAATGCTGAAGGTTTACGAGATTTTTGGAGGGATGGTTTTGAAAGAAATCAGGATTTCGAAAATTTGGTAACGATTGGAATGCGTGGCGATGGAGACGAACCAATGACCGAAGGTACTGCTATAGAATTACTGGAAACTATTGTTGCAGATCAGCGAGAAATTATCGCTGATGTAACTGGCAAACCCGCCAACGAAACCCCACAGGTTTGGGCACTGTATAAAGAAGTTCAGGATTATTATGACCAGGGAATGCGTGTTCCAGATGACGTGACCTTGCTTCTCGCCGATGACAATTGGGGTAACATTAGAAAATTACCAAATCCTGAAGAGGAACCGCGAGAAGGTGGCTATGGTGTTTACTATCACTTCGATTATGTAGGTGGCCCAAGAAGTTACAAATGGTTAAATACCACGCAAATTGAGCGTGTTTGGGAACAAATGAATTTGGCTTACCAATATGATGCTACCGAATTATGGGTGGTAAATGTTGGCGATCTGAAACCCATGGAATTTCCTATAAGTTTCTTTTTAGATTTTGCCTGGGATCCGGAAGCTATCGATGCTAATGAACTTGATGATTATTCAAAAGATTGGGCTAAAAAACAATTCGGTGATGAATATGCTTCGGAAATTGGTGAAATTTTAGACACATACACTAAGTATAATAGTCGCAGAAAACCTGAAATGTTAACTCCAGAGACTTATAGTTTAGTCAATTATAATGAAGCGGAATACGTAGTGAAAGATTATAATAAATTAGTGGAAAAAGCAGAAGAATTAAACAACAAAATACCTGCGGAATATAAAGACGCATATTTTCAGTTGGTTTTGTTTCCGGTTAAAGCATCCGCAAATTTAAACGAATTGTATGTTACCACAGCTAAAAACCGATTATATGCAGAACAAGGTCGCGCCGTGGCTAATAATTATGCTGAAAAAGTAAAGGAACTTTATAAAAAAGATTCTGAATTAACTGAAAAATATCACAGTATTGTCGGAGGTAAGTGGAACCATATGATGTCGCAACCCCATATTGGATACACCAACTGGCAACAACCTAAAGAACAGGTAATGCCAGATGTTGAAACTATTGAAGTTAGTAATAAACCAGAAATGGGAATTGCCATTGAAGGCTCTAAAAAATCCTGGCCAAAATCATCTCAAACAGCAAGATTACCAGAGTTTATTTCAGTAGGAGATCAAAAATATTATGTTGAAATCTTTAATAAAGGGAAAGGAAGTTTCGATTTTAAAATAAAGAAAAAGGATAAATGGATTAAGGTTTCAGAAGAAAAAGGATCAGTTAAAGATCAAAAAAGAATGTATGTTTCTATTGACTGGGACAGCGCTCCTAAAGGAAGAATGACTGGGAATTTTAGCATTCAGCAGGGAGGAAATTCGGTTAAAATAGAAGTTCCTATAAACAATATTAATTCCAACAACATAAAAGGTTTTGTGGAAAGCAACAACTACATAGCTATGGAAGCTACCAATTATAGCGATCAAGGCAACGATGAACAGGGATGGACTTTGGTACCGAATTTGGGAACAACAAGCTCAACCATGACCGCCTTTGCTGAGGAACCAACCCATGGCGAATTGTCTGAAAAAAATCCTTATCTGGCCTATAATTTTTATAATTTCAGTACAGGAAAAGTAAAAATTGAATTTTTGCTTTCGCCCACCCTCGATTTTCATAATAAAGGTGGTTTAAGGTTTGCATATTCCATTGATGATGGTGAACCACAAATTATTAATATGCACCAGGATACCAAGGATGATTGGGGTACTTCGGTAGGAAATAATATTACCAGGGTAACTTCAGATTTAAATCTTGAAGAAAAAGGTAATCACACTTTACGAGTTTGGGCTATAGATTCTGGTATTGCACTTCAGAAAATTATTATCAGAAAAGGAGAAATAAGAGAATCGTATTTAGGCCCAAAACAAAGTGAGTATGTCAAAAACTAAGGATGAAATCTATTCAAAATTTAAATACCAAAATTAAGAAAATTAAATCATGAGATATCTATTATTAATCCTACTATTACCCCATATTGTAAGTTCTCAAATTCATTTTGATACTTCTAGAGATAACAATGGGAACTTTCCAATAATAAGTGATAAAGGTAATGCAGCAATTTATTATGATACCTCAGAAAACATCTTAATAAAAAAATCTGTTAATTTTTTAGCAAGTGATATCGAAAAGGTTACTAACCAAAAACCAAAGGTTCTAACCAACATTTCTCCCGACAATAAAAATGTAATAATTGTAGCTACCTTAGGCAAGAATGAGTTTATAAACAAGCTTGAAAAACAAAATAAACTTGATCTCACTCCCCTTGAAAACAAATGGGAAAAATTTATATTAAAAACTATAGAAAATCCCGGGAGTGGCATTGAAAAAGCTTTAGTTATAGTAGGTAGTGACCGAAGAGGTGCTGCTTATGGAGTATTTAGCCTTTCTGAAAAAATGGGAGTTTCACCATGGCATTATTGGGCAGATGTTCCCACTGAAAAAAGTAAATCCCTTAGCCTCCAAAATGTTAATTTTATTTCGAAATCACCTTCTGTAAAATATAGGGGAATATTTCTAAATGACGAATCTCCTTCGCTTAGAAATTGGGCAAAAGAAAAATTTGGAGGATTTAACCATGAATTTTATGAGAAAGTGTACGAATTACTACTTCGGAAGAAGGCTAACTTTCTATGGCCTGCAATGTGGCTACCTACAGTTTTTGCTGAAGATGACCCTTCAAATCCTAAAGTTGCCGATGAGTACGGAATAGTAATTTCTACCAGTCATCACGAGCCTATGATGCGCGCACATGACGAATGGGGACGCTACGGAGGTGGCGCGTGGAATTACGAAACCAACAAAAAAAAACTTCAGAAATTTTGGAAAGGAGGTATTGAAAGAATGGAGGATTATGAAAGTATCGTAACTGTAGGAATGAGAGGAGATGGTGATGAAGCCATGAGCGAAGGTGCCGCCGTAGAACTTTTACAGGAGGTAATAGAGGATCAGAGGAATATAATTTCTGAAGTTACTCAAAAACCCGCCGAAGAAACTCCACAGGTATGGGCTATCTACAAAGAAGTGCAGGAATACTACGATAAAGGTATGCGGGTAGATGACGATATTACTATCCTATTTAGTGATGATAATTGGGGAAATATTAGAATATTACCCAAAAAAGAAGATCGTGGTTATGAAGGTGGCTATGGAATGTATTATCATTTTGATTATGTTGGAGCTCCGGTTTCCTATAGGTGGCAAAATGTAACGCAAATAGAACGCGTATGGGAACAAATGAAATTAAGTTATGAGTGGGGTGTAGATGAACTATGGTTAGCAAATGTAGGCGATATCAAGCCAATGGAGCTTCCTATAAGCTTTTATCTAGATATGGCCTGGAATGTGGATAGCTTTAATGCAGCAGACCTTCCGGAATATTATGTGGATTGGGCAGCAAAACAATTTGGAAGTAAACACGCAGCTGACATAGCTGAAATTCTTTCATTGTATACTAAATATAATGCAAGAAGAACTCATGAAATGCTTACCCCCAGCACTTATAGTGTTTCAAACTACCGCGAAGCAGATAGAGTATTAAAAGGTTTTAGACAACTAATTGAAAAAAGTCTTGTTATAATGCAAAACCTTCCTGGGGAATATGAAGACGCCTATCAACAACTAGTTCATGCTCCTTTGGAAATGTCTGCTAATGTAAATGAGATGTATATTGCTACAGCAAAAAACCAATATTATGCTGAATTAGGCGCAAAAGTTGCTAATAAATATGCTGATTCTGTAAAAATATTCTTTGAAAAAGATGCTAAATTAACAGAACGTTTTCACGAGGAGATTGCTGACGGAAAATGGAATCACATGATGTCCCAAACCCATTTGGGCTATACAAGCTGGAATCATCCTCCGGCGAATAAAATGCCTTCAATTTCCTATATTCAAGTTCGAGATACAGCTACGTTGGGATATAACATAGAACACGGAACAGAACCAGCCTGGCACGGCTTTAGTGTAGAAGGAGACGGACTTTATAGTGAATCGTTCCCTACCTTCGACCCTATTAATGACCAGAAGTACTTTATAGAAATTTTCAATAGAGGAGATAGAGACTTAAGCTTTGAAATTAAAGCAAAAGATCCTTGGATTAAACTGTCCTCTACTAAGGGAACAATTCAATACACAGAAAAAATTGATGTGAGCATTAATTGGGATACCGTTCCAGATGGAGAAACTATGGGAGAAATCGAAATCTCCAGTAAAGGTCAAAAGTACAGTGTAGAAGTACCTCTAAGAACAGAATTACCTAAAGCTAGCGGTTATGTAGAAAATAACGGAATAGTTTCTATCGAGGCAAAACATTTCAAAAAACAACAAAGAGGAAAAAATGTTTCCTGGGAGGTTATACCTAATTTAGGTCGAACCGGGTCTTCAGTTGCTATCACTCCTATGGATGCTGAAAGACAGAAACCAGATGAAAGTACTGCTATTCTAAAATACGACTTCACTATTTATGATGATTCAGATTTACATATAGAAACCTACCTTTCTCCAACTCAGAATTATCAAAAAAATGAAGGATTAAAATTTGCAATCGCCATCGATGACGAGGAACCACAAATAATTAATATCAATGAAGGGGAAATTAAACCGGATTGGGAATATGCAGATTGGTGGTCAAAATCGGTTGCAGATCATATAAAGAAAAGTATCTCCAAACATTCTAATATAAAATCAGGCTCTCATACCCTTAAGGTTTGGGCCCTTGATCCTGGGGTGGTTATTCAGAAATTTGTTATTCGTACTGGAGAAGAGAGAAATAGTTATTTAGGACCACCGGAAAGCAATAAAGTTGATTAAACGAAATATTATTCTAATTATAGAAAAATGAAAACCATATATAAAATTATAATCTATAGCTTGTGTGGATGAGCCGGTCAAAGTGAACCACGTGCGCCGGATGAAAGTGAGCATAGCAAACTAAGTGCTCAAAATTTGTTTAATGTGAAGTTTAAAAATAAAAATAGCTTTTCTTCTTATACCATTTCAGATACCAGGACTTATATTTTACCTAGAATTATTATGTTTTCTGTTGGCTATAACTTATGAATGGTTGAGCCTTGGTTTCTTTTACTAGAATTTTATAGAAGATATCTCTTGAAAATTTCGACATTTTTACTTTCCCTTTCGTTTAGGGAATCCGAAAAAATGCCAGTATTAGAATATTCTATTTCGGAAATTGTTCATAATTAAAATCATTTTAAAAATAACTCGAAACATTTTAGGTCTCATTTCACTTGATATTTGCTCGGGAACAAGTAAAGAAGAGGCCAAATAGCTAAACTTCGTTCTCCATTATATCATTGAAGTCAAGTCCGCTTTAACCTCTACTTCAAAAAGGAAATTCGTTTAAGTAATTACACGCAGCATTCCCAACAAACCTATCCAGAGTATAGCCGAATGGCTTCATTCCAGACAAAGAGCTTCCTTTTAAAGATACTGGTCACCAGCCCCGATTGTTATTTTCCATTGCGCTTGTTCTCCCTGTCCCGGTGGAAAGCGCGTTCATTTCATTACGAAATCGTGAACGGAGTCCATCAATTAGGAATTCCATTCATTTACTTCGCTTCCGGTTGTTTTTCAATTTCAGTCTTTCCATTTACACCTCAGGCCGAAGCTGTCCCTACCTTTTTTGTAATGCAAAATACCAATATTTAGAAGTTAGTCCAGACTGCATAAGCCAGTCGCTTACTCCTTTTTATAAGTCTTCCCTAATTCTAAATATTGAAAATGTATCAGCATCAAAAAGAGGTAACAGCAAACGGCTCTATAGGAAGTAAATCAATAAATAACAATTATGAAATCATTTCAAAACAACATAACCGGAAGCGAAGTAAAAAAATCAAAAAAGGAAAACGCTCCGGATATAATAAGTAAATCAATGTTTAATCAACCTGCAAAGAAAAGCAGGTATCTAAATTTTTTAATTATGAGTAATCTAAGAAACCAAGTACAGTTAATCGGAAATGTGGGGAATGCCCCGGAAATCAAAAACTTCGAAAGTGGTAAAAAGGTAAGCAGTTTTTCACTGGCTACTAATGAATACTATCACAAAGAAGGAGAGAAAATTCAACAAACCGAATGGCACAATGTTGTGGCCTGGGGAAAACAGGCGGAGCTTATTGAGAAATATGTTGATAAAGGAAAAGAAGTGGCTATTCGTGGCAAACTAACCTCCAGGTCCTATGAAGCCCAAAATGGAGAAAAACGATATGTTACCGAAATTCTGGTGAGTGAAATCCTGTTTTTAGGAGGTAGCGAAAATCCTAAAGAATAGGCTATTAAAACAAAGAGGGCGTCATCGTCGAAAAAGCGCCCTCTTTTAATTATTAACCCTTTAAATAAGCTAATAATGAAAACCAAAGTTAATGAAATAACGATAAGTTACAACGGTAGTCTGAAAGTGAATTTGCTACCCAAAATAACCTGCTCTAAAAGTGCCGCTGCATTGGCCTTTGATCAATGGAATAAAAATACCATCGAATTGCACGAAAGTTTTAAAATCATCCTTCTTAATAATTCGAATAGGGTAAAAGGCATTTACGAACTATCCTGCGGAGGTATTACGGGTACTTTAGTAGATATCCGCATTCTTTTTGCTATCCTACTAAAAAGCTTAACAACAGCTGTAATCCTGGTGCATAACCATCCCAGTGGAACATTAAGACCAAGTGAACCGGATAAACGCCTGACACAAAAAATTAAAAAAGCAGGTGAACTTCTAGATATTAAAATTCTTGATCATATTATCTTGAATCCTCAAGGTAATTATTATAGCTTCGCCGATGATGGTATCCTATAATAATACCATGTAATCTTAGCCTACTTAAAGCCCTTTTTTTAAAGGGCTTTTTTATTGCCCGCTAATTGTTCTAGATATAGTATAAGGATCTACCTGGAAAATAGGCAGGTTAAATAAATTCACTACTCTAAAGATTTAAACTCAGGATTACGCGCTGACTCAAATCCTTCTTTAAAAGCGGCAACATTCTCCTCCCAATCATAAATTGTAGCCAGTATAAACATGCTTAAAATTCCTAATAGATAAAACTTTACATCTCTGGAATTTATTTTCAGTTTTCTCATAGTGGATTATATCTAAAATTTAGCCTTAAATATAAGCATTTGATTAAAAATGAATCCTTAGCTAATTGCCGCTTATCCTTTACCGGCACTCCATATCTAAGAAACACAAAGTATTCAATTTACCTCCGTTTATTGGTATACCATTTCAGTTGCTCTAATTTTAAAAGCAACCCTAAGTATTTAGAAGTAACCGCAGCAGAATCTATTAGTGCTTTACTAATATGAAAACGTGAAATTTTTTAACTGCAGTTTTATGCAGTTGCCTTAATTAAAAATAAATCGTCCCGCATGCGGGACGAAAAGGACAGCAAGAGGGTAACACGCGATGCGATGTTAAGTCCTTTTTTTCGTAATGATTGCCATTATTTGATATCAATTGAAGTTCAATTTTATGAGCTATTAGAACCTAATGGATTTTTTTTCACGGAAAAATTTTCTAAGCCCAGTAATAGCCACAATTTTTTCACGGAAAAATGAAAAAACAAAGCAAAAATGAATCCTTTAAAAACCTAAGTATTAAAACTTCGGTTGCCAAACGTTTCCGAAAATTCACTAAGGAATTAGGTCTTAGACAATCGGCCAGTCTGGATTTGATGCTAGACTTTTTTGAGACTAACAGGCTCTCTCCTACCCAACATCTAGGCCCCAATATGAAATCCCTGGAACATCATCTGGAGAAAAGAATCAATTCTTCTATCGCCATAGTACGGGCTATTGAAAGTACTCAAACAAAACCTACCCAGGCCATGCTTGCTGCCCTTTTTGAAAGCCTGCCTGGAAAAGCTAAAAAGAAACTCCCTCCCTCTTTTGAACAGGCACTGCAAAATACCCTGGCCCATAAACCTATCATACAACAATTACCTGAAGCCCCACCTGAAAAAGAAGATCTTAAGGAGATCCTTAAAAATATAGAACTGGTGAAACCTACTTTCGGAAATCCTTACCTGAAAGTCAATATGGAATATGATGAGCTAAAATCCCTTAAATATAAATATCATGTATATCACGATTAGCCCTCAGAAAATTGGACCTGCCTTCTCCAGTAGCGTAGCCGATTTTGTAGACTACCTGGAAAAGGAAAATACGGACCGCCTGCCAGAGGCACAAGAATACTTTTTTAATCAAACCCAGGAGAAAATTACCCGTGATCAGGTCATCAAAGAAATCGATGGGAATACTGCAAAGCTTAAGACTACCGAACCCCGATACTATTCCCTGACCATTAATCCCTCCCAAAAGGAATTGCAACACATCAAAAATGACCCGGAAAAACTAAAAGTATACACCAGGGAAGTGATGAAGGATTATGCCGCTTCCTTTAACCGGGAAATTAATGGCAGACCCGTTCAGGTTTCCGATATAAAATATTATGCAAAAATTGAATTCTCCCGAACTTTCAAAGAACGTGATAAAGAAGTCCGGGAAAATGCCCCTTATAACAATAAGATAGCGCAATTAAAGAATGAGCTCCGAAAAGTGCAACGCGGTGAAATTCTCGGCCACCCCCTTAATATTAGAAAAGAAATATTGAGCTTACAAAGGGAAGCTCCTCATAAAATTGAAGGGAAACTCATTGATGAAGGAACGCCTAAACAGGGGAATCAAACCCACCTCCACCTTATTGTGAGCCGAAAAGATCAATCCAATACTGTTAGCCTTTCTCCGGGAAGTAAGTATAAAGCTTCCGAAGTGTCCCTACACGGAAAGATCGTAAAGCGGGGTTTTGACAGGGATCGCTTCTTTGAGAAGGCAGAGAAAACTTTCGATCAAAAATTTAATTATAAACGGAATTTTGTAGAACAATACAACGCCCGAAAAACATACCTGCAATCACCGCAAAAGTACTATTCCATGATTCTCAAGCTGCCAACCAACGAGCGGAAAGTGGCGATGGGAATACTAAATACCGGGGTTTCTAAAATTCCGGATGCCCGGATCCGGTTTGCCGTAAAACAGTTTCAAAAAGCTATAGAACTCGGTTTGAAATCCAGCTCTATCGGTTATTAAATCTATAAACATATGATACTTTATTTCCTTATTGCCTATGCTATAATCGCCGGTGGATTCGCACTTTTAAACCGCCTCAAGCAGTTAAGCTTTAATCAGTGCTTCGGCATTTTAGTCGTTTCTAATTATGCACTGTTTATGGTATATCCCAAGGCAGGCTATATCATTATCATGTGCGCCAGCCTTCCCCTGATATTTATCCTCCTGCTTATTTATGGTTTCGAATCCAATAACACCATTGCTTCAAAATACCGTGTAAAATTTGCGCTGGACTCAGGTAGCTTCTCTATCCAAAATCTTAAACGGGGAGTTTCGATAACCGGCGCCGCCGGAAGTGGAAAGACCGAAAGTGTGGTCTATAATTTTTTAAAACATTTGTCCCGGAATAATTTCTGCGGGATTATTCACGACTACAAGAATTTTGAACTTACAGAATTAGCCTATCCTCTTTTCAAAAATTCCGATCTCCCATTCAAGATTATCTCCTTTGATCCTGTATACCACAAAGTAAACCCCATCGCACCCCAGTACCTTCCCGATGAGGAGAGTGTTAATGAAATTGCCCGGGTACTCATGGAAAACCTGCTGGAACAAAAAGAGCAATATGCCAGTGGTACTACCCGCTTCTTTAATGATGCCGTTGAAGGAATCATATGTGGAATGATCTGGAACCTTAAAACCCATCACCCCAAACTTTGTACCCTACCCCATCTTATAGCACTTTATCAAAGAATGAATAGTGATCAGCTCATTGAATTTTTAAGTTCGGATATCACTTCCAGGGCTATGGCTGATGCTTTTATTAGTGGAATTGATTCGGAGCGGCAAACGGCTGCGGTAAAAAGTACCCTTGCCAATGCTTTTAAAAAGATTACCACCCGAAAAATATTCTTTTGCCTCTCCGGTCACGACATCTCCCTGGATCTAAATAACCCGAAAAATCCAGCTGTGGTAACTATTGTGAATAACCCGAAAAACGAATCGGCTTATTCCCCGGTAATCGCCATGATACTGCATACCGTCATCAAACAGATGAGCGTCAGAGATCGAAAAAGTGCCTTCATCTTAATGGAAGAAGCTCCAACCATCCGTCTCCTGCATATGCACCGAATACCGGCCACCCTGAGAAGTTATGATATCGCTACCCTGTATATCCTCCAGGATAAAGTGCAAAATGATCTACTCTATGGTGAGAAAGCAAGCAAAGCAATCCTGGCGAACCTTTCCTACCAGTTCTTCGGCAAAGTCAACGACCCGGTAACCGCTGCCTATTATGAGAAATTTTTTGAACTGGTTAAACGCGATACCGTCAGTATCAGTAAAGGGGAAGGCCTCAACTTTGATACCCGGATAACTAAAACCAAGAGAGAAGTTTCCAAACTACGGGCAGACCTTTTCTTTAGACTTAAACCCGGGGAATTTGTCGCATATGCGGATGGAAAGGAGAAGAAAGTCCGGTTTAAATATCCGAAAATTCAAAAGGCACTGCCCGGAAAATTTAAACATTTTTCCAAAGATGAATTGGATGCCCGATTTGCTAGTATTTATACCGAGGTGGAAGAGCTTTTGAATGCTACAAAAAATTAGCCGTAGAAAATTAGTTTGTAACTTACTATGAAACTAATTCTACAGAATCTAATCAACGAGTTGGATACTCATTAGGTGTGCTTTAATAAGTTATTCGATTATCCTTTTTTAATGTTTAAACCAACGCCTGTATAGTTGTGAAAAAGTCGGATCATTAATACTATCCTCACCTAATACCCTAAAGTAAAGGCTATCCTCATCTTTTTCCAAGAATGATGGAATCACCTGCCTGCTTTTTTAACCGGTAAGGGGGATAAATCTCGTCGATCAGACGGCCGGTCTTTTGCCCGTCTACTACCGAAACTTCAGGAGTATTTTGGGAAATCCAAATGTTATCATTCACTTTAATAAACCCTCTATGTAAGGAAGATTTATTTATTTTTCCATGGAGACTTTGGTTCCGTAAATCGATCGGTTCTTCCTGATGAAAAAAGTTGCTAAGTAGCGCTCCTAATAATGCGAGGGCTATTACCCAAAGAATAGGAACCAGAAGTCTGTTTCTTTTCACAATAAGAGATTATTAATTATTCCAAGTTAGAAAAATAACTTAAAAAACCTTGATCCGCGCGCTTCATTTAATTCCAAATGAAGTCCCTGATGTTCTCCTAAACTGAATTTTGAATAAACAACGCTAAACTTCCGCTCCTCACCGACCGCTACCGCTTTAGGAACTTCTTCCCTGTAAACTGGTTCTAATCGAATTTTCTGAAAGGAACTCCTTCTTGCTTTTTTTCCCTGTACTTTAAAAAGGGCTAAATCCCCAATCTCGAAACTGATCCTGGACCGGTTTTTTATTCGGTAAGTAATAAATACTTCATCCCGATGATGATGCACTGCTAATACCTCTATGCGCATCCCTGCTTTTCGTTTTACGGCTAAGCGCTTTTTAGCCTTCGAAGCGAAATAAGCTGATAGTTTCTGATAATATGTTTCCTTTCTATCCCTGACTTCTATTATTTTTTTAGGAACCGGTTTAGAATCTGTAATAATTGAATCCCTTAATCTGATCCTGTCTTCTCTCTTTATTTGAAAGGAATAATCGCTTAGACTATCACGGTATTTTAAGGTATAGGTATAAATATCCCCGCCCGATGTTCTTAAAATCAAATTACTCTGCTGCCCGGGGCTCCCCTGTAGCAAGCCCAAAATATCGGGTTTTGTTTTGTCATAGGTAAAAACAAAATGATCTGAACCCGTAACGGCCTGAACAATAGGTTCAGGGCTTAAGACTACCGTATTTTGAAAATCATTACAGTATATTATTTTCGATTGGGCAATGAGTAGCCCGGGTAGCATTGACAATAAATATAATAGTACTGGATTTTTCATAATGCCGGTTTTAAAATTAATTGATGTTGATGCAAAACTTTGACTTTTACATTGCGGTTATTCCGCTGAAAAATACTTTTCAATCCCCGTAGCTGGGGAACCCCCGAAATATTGATATCCTGGATAACATCATCCAGTACCTCAGTGGTTACCTGACTCCTAAAGGAGTTTTCTATATAAATTCCTTCCAGGCCATCAGTGAGATCATAGGCAACCAATTTCCCTCCCGGAATGAAATTTCCTGTAATTTCAAGTAATAAACGATTGGCTCTAAATCCAGCTCTGGCATAAATAAGGCTATTTGAAGCAAGGCTGTCTTTTCCTATCTTTATTGGGTCAATGATTCTAAGTTCTAAACGCTCGTCCTTTCGTATGATTTGGTCTCCGTTTACACTAACCCGAAAACTCTCAGGACTTTTCTCAAGGGGCTGGCTTTCCTGGGCTTTTGAAACAAAGAAAAATTCCAGGTGTCCCTGGCCGGGAATATGATCAGGTGGATTAGTTGATTTATTGACAAGGCTAATACCTGTTGTATCTTTTTCCTTTACTGGGGTGGCTTCAGGTTCAAAATAATACTCGTCAGGCTCGGGACCACTTTTTAAAATACTATCCATTAACCTGTTTTTTTCCTCTTCCTCCAGATAAGGATCATATTCACCAGAACTCTCTAAGTTCTTATCAGGATATAAACTTGGCGGAACCCGGTCACGCTCCTCGCGAAGTCCCTCCACAGCTTCCAGACGACTTTGATACTCCTCAGACTCCCCACTTAATTCAGGTATCCCTGGGTTGCTGATTTTCTCGTCTCCTAGCTTCTCATTAGTCTCCATCCCCCAAAAGCCGTAAGCCACAATAAAGCAGATTAGTAATACCACTACCCCTACAAATACTGCTTTTTTTCTATCAATGTTCATCAGGTTGTTTTATTAATTGGTTCTCAAAAAAATTAGTGATCAGCAGCCCGTGCGGATTATTCGGAAAACTACGGTCTACCCTTAGAAGCTCTCCACTGGTAACCAACTTATATTTTTCCGTAGAACTCCCCCGGTTGATTTCAAACCAGGTAGTCACTTCAAATTTATATGGCGCTTGTTCTAGGTTCACCGTAGATTCAATTTTAGTAACTCTTTGTACCAGCGAATACTGCAATAAACGATTATAAACCCCATCCACCTTTTTCTGACGATACACCTGATCTACAGAACTGTTACCAAGCCACAGGGCTTTTGCGATGTTTTCTTTATAATTACTGGTATTGAGACCATAGAAATACCGGTGGAATTGATCTAAATGAGATTTGACCTCCACCCCTATCTGGTCTTTTTGACTCACCAGTTCCAAAGGAAGCACCCCTCCATCAGGACTAATGGCAAAAGCTTTATTCAAAAAATCCTGCTGTACCTGACGAACCTGATACAGGGAGATCATACTACTGCAAAAAGCCATAAGCAATACACTAAGTACTATAAACCGGTTGAGCCGCAGAACTTTGTAAATATGGGTATAAGGTGTTTTCATAAAAATAGGATTTAAGTGGAAAATATTCGAAACGTGAAACTAATAGCTCTGTGGTAGAGCTTGAATTTTAATAATACGATAAAGGCTACCGAGCCCAACTGGATGACCGGGGACAGGATGCTATCTTCCCCATTACTGCCTATTAGACCAGGCCAGAATTCAGTATTGATCGCCTGGTAGAGTTGATTGATAAATATATTGACCAAAAAGAAAGCGGGCACGATCATATACACCGCCGCATAAAGCTTGAAAAAGCGATAGCCCATCTCCCGAAATTTCTCGAAAACGGATAAACTGATCACCAGTGGAAAAAATACCTGCATCAGGCCCAGGATAAAAAAACGTTCCGCCAGAAATAATGGATAAATAAACAGGTCCATAATCCAGAGAAATAAGCCTAAAATAAAGGCGATCATTTTTAAGGCATAAAACGGGGTCACTAGGTATTCAAAGAGCAAACTTAAAGCTTTGCTCCCGGCCTCAAGTAAACCGACATCCCGGTCTATCTCTATATCCTGCAATTGTAAAGGGATAAGAGCTGGTGCTGTGTCCCTAAAATCAGATTCGATACCTACCAGAATACCATCAAAAACACCCAGGATCTGGTCGGAAAAAATAACCAGCAGCACCACCATAAAATTTTTGATAAGCTCCGAAGGACTCAGTCCCCAGGTATATCCGTCCCTGGCCACAGCTCCTTCGTGGTATTTCTTTATAATATTTACCAGAAAAAGGAATACCGCAAGTGCCTTCATTCCCGTAATGGTATACTGAGAGAACTCAGTTTCTTTAATGGTAGTAAATACCGCATCTACATATTCCAGACCCAGATCCATGATTCTTAATATTGAGTTTGTCGCCGGTTAATTTCCTCCTTGATACGCCTGAACTCAATAAGAATCTCGTAACGTTGTTTTTTTAAACCGATCTCCCGGATAACCTCACGGGATCGCATCCGCTGGCTCTCCAGTACTTCCAAACGTTGTGCATCGTCCATATTCAGCATATCACTAGTGAGTAATTGCTGCATAAAATCCAGGTCCTCCAGGGCATTTTCCATAAGGCTGTTAAAAGACTCGCTAATACGGTCCACTTCCTCCGGGCTGATATATGGTGAGGAAATGATGGCTCTTAAGTCACTCCTAACGGTTTCGTATAAGCTTTGGTTATTTTCCACGATCTCACGGACGGTTCTGAGTTGTTTGATCACTGCGTTTACCTTTTCTATACGCTCCTTTTGTTCTTTTAAAAACCGGGCGGTCTTCAAAAGTTCCGAGGTCTGTTTAGCCGATTCGATAAGGGATTGACCAAGGGCCAAAAAGTTGGTATTGTCATACACCGGCATCCCCTGGCAGGCAGCGCCTGCAGGCAATAATAATGTTAGTGTCAATGCAAAAGCAAATGTTTTAAGCTTCGTTCTGTTTTTCATGATTTTTCTGTTTTAGTGGTTAAAAATTCCAAGATGGCTACTTCCATATTTTTTGTCCGTTCATAAATTTCCATAATAGCCTGATTCTCCCTTCCATCGGTGAGATAGGCAGCGTATACTTCCGGGGGCACCTCCAACCTGAAAATATTGGACTCTCTCCCAATCTTGATAAAGATCTCAGTATACTTGCGCTTGCCTTTTAAATCGTTACGGATGGAATGTAGCTGGTTCAAATCGTGGGCACTAAGGTTAAGCCTGCGAACAAGATCCTTATATCCCTTTTCATTATGAAGGCTATAAATAACCTGGGTATTTTCAAGAATACTGGCTGCCGTAGCATTTTCCGGAAGTTGATTTATCGACTGTAAGATAATTCCTATAGCTCCCTCCTGCTTGCGAATAGCCTGATAATAGAATTCCACGCTTTCCAAAACATTGTCGAACTTAAGTTGCTTGGCAAACTCGTCGAAAAGAATAATGCCCCGTTCTCCAGGATTTTTCCAAATCGTACGTTGTACCGCCGATTTGATCAGTTTAAGCATCACCGAAAGAATTTCCCTGTTGTCCCTTACTTCATCAAGTTCAAAGATGATCAGACGTTTGTCCTCCAATTTATAGGCCTGGTCTTCCCTGGACTCAAATAGGAACCCATACATCCCGCTGCCGACATATTCTGACATGATATGTAGGAACTGAACAGCATCAAAGTAATCTTTACCAATGCCAAGGCTGGACTCAAAAGTTTCCTGGTTTGTAGCCACAAACCGGTAAAATCCTTCTAATGAATATGGGCCAGATTCCTGCTCATAATAAAACCGCAGCATCTTTTTTAGAGCCACTTGCCCCTCTTTGGCGACCTTGAGTCCCGAAGCATAGAGCTCCATCAAAAAACCACACAGGTCTTCAATCCGCTCCGGGCTCAGGTCATCTGGTTTTGCTATATAAAAAGGATTGATCCCTAAGTTCTTTCCATGCTCATAACGCAGGATGATATGATCCTTCGGGTAGAGTTTTGCGAATTTCGAATAGGATCCACCAAGGTCGATGATAACCAAACGGGTACCTCCTTCAAAAAACTGACGTAAAATGTTATTGGCCAGAAAAGATTTTCCTTCCCCCGTTGGAGCGAAAATGGCAAAATTCCTGGCTTTGATTCGTTTTTTATCACTATCCCAAACATCCTTAAGTACCGGGGTATTAAATAAGCGCTCATTAAAGAGGACACCTTCCCCGTCACTGCGATAGCCGGTATTATTGATCCATAAACATAAAGCGTGCTTGAGATCGGTTACATAGAGATCCTCATTAGAAAATGCCGGACTATGTCCGAAATAACTATTTAAAAAATACTGGTATAATAAAGATCCGGCCGGTTCATAAGGTTTTATATCCAATTCCTTAAAACCACTTTTGATCCCGGAACTTATCCGGCTTAGTTCTTTTTGATCTTTACCGGAAAATAAGATGTTTACCTGTCCTCTTACAATTCGGGACTGCTCGTCTTTACCAATAGTCTCGAGGGTTTCCTCGATCTGTGATAGAAAGATCTTATTTTGAATACCAAAATTTACACTCTTTAAAAGCTCTTCCCGTTTTTTATTTAAGATGGCGATCCAACGGGAACGCTCATCCAAAAACAACACCTGGTTGACAATATGATCTTCATATAATTCCAAACCAAAATCATCCAAAAAGCCTTTATGAAAACTGATCTCATCTGAAGTAAAGCAGGAATGTGGTTTGCTGGTTTGTACGCCCTGGCCAAAACAGGATTCGTGGTTTATGGCTAGGATCCCAAACCTTTGGCTACCTATGCGAAGCTCTCCGTCTTTTAATCTTATATCGGTGTCACTGCCTGCACAAAAGCCATTGAAATACTGGGTAGTAAGGGTAATGGCCTTTTCTTTTGAAATTGGCTTTAGGCTTATGTTGGCGGTATTATTCAAATAGCCAACAGAATCGCTTACCGCTGCCATAAATTGCCGGGTTTCATTATTCATTTTAGCGGGTAGCTTTTTTGGAACTTTTACAAATGGATTGGCCCTCTGGGGACGGGAAAAAGATTTGTGAAATGGCCAGGTAAAAAATATATAGCTTTGATGCTCTAATAATGCTCTGCCCTGAAAATGCTTTTTGGTTGCTTTTGAGAGAAAGGTATCCCCCGTTAACCCCTTTGATTCGAATTCCTTTTTAAGATAGATATCCTGCTTATGGACAACACTACTCGCAGGAAGCGATTTTAGGGCCTGAAACCAATTGCTGTGCAATTTTTCATAAGCTTTTTCTGAAAGGGAAAAGATCTCGGGAAGCTTAAGCTCGTAACCCAAAGAAATATTTCCGTTGGCCAGAAAGATCAGATGGTCCTGTTGGTCAATTATCGGGTAATAATCCTGTAAATTAATATTCATAGTACTTGCTTAATCCTGTTTGTTTATTCGAAATAAGTGAAGGTAGCCTTGCACTTACCTGGGTAAATGAGAAACTGTTTATCCGAATTAAGGTGACATACAACCCGAAATTCCACACCACCAGCGCTAATAGCAGTAAAAGCTTAAAAGCGAAAATGATCAGGAGCAGTGATGCGATCACAGAACCCATCTGGATCGCAAAACTGCTGACAGCCAACCCGAAGATCACTGCATTCTTGCGGATATTCCGGTACAACGTGTAGCTTTTCATTAGACTACAATACCAATGAGGTAAGTAAAAATTCCAACTACCGCTCCCGCGATAAGTACAAAAACAAGTACCCTGGTAATGCCTTTTTTAAGGTCTGCATTTTCTCCAAAGAAATGCCCGGCATTAAATAGAAAACCTACCAGGAAAATAACACCCAGGATGATGGGGAACACCGCCCTGATGGTATCCGAAATATCCGCTACGGATTGTTCGATCCCTCCGATCTGTGCGAACATCGGGAGACTGAAAAGGGACAAAAAAAGGCTGGGGTAGAAAGCGTTTTTCATAAAAGATAAGTTTTAAGTTCATTGGAAAACTAAATCTTATCACGATTACAACAATTTGAAATACAACACTTTAACCTTCAATTTCCTGATTTTTATATTATTAAAAGTCAGCGTGTTGTAAAATTATTTATTTGTTACCGGGCGTTAACAAAAAGTCTGCCCACAGCAGAGGATGCATACCAGCCTGGGCCTTTTCGCTATTTATACCCGGATAACAATACCAGTTATGCGTTCTCCCTGACCAGATGCCCCTACGGTTAAGACCGCAGCTTAAAAGCTCAGCCGAAGGTGTGTTATTATATAAAAAGTATTGTGTTTCTCGGAGATTGATGCCCTTTTGATACGCACCCAGGCTGAAATAGGAGGCGGCCTTTCCATAATCCCGGTCTGCCTTGAAACATCCGCTTTTTAGGATATTGCGGATTTCCTTTTTTGTCAGAAGTTCGGAGAGAGATTCACAAAAAGATGGTCGGCCTAAACTCCCGCAACATATTAAAAGATCGTGAAACATATCCAGTTGTTCTTCCCAAACCTTACTGATAAAGCTCAATTGACTCCTTCTTTTTTGATCAACTTTCTCCCCCTTCCCTGACCCTGAGAGATTGGTTTGAAGTATCCTAAAAAGCTGGTCTTTTGGATCCCTTAGCCATAGTATTTGCAAGCCGGTATCAAAAAGCGGCTTTCCTTCTGAATCTTCCTTGTTGCAATAACTGCGGCATACTGAAAGACTGTAGCCTTTCCTTAATAATATTCCAAAACCTAAACCCTGGTTGGAATTCCCTTCAAAGTAGTAACAATCCCGGTAATTAAAATCAGCCAGGTACTTATCTCTAAAGCTGATCAGGCTGGCGCGATCCTCTACCTCCTGCAATAGAAGGACATCAGGGTTAATCTCACTGATCACCCTTGCTTTATGGATGACCGATTCTCGTGGAATCATCTGGCTGGTCATTTTGATCCAGCTATGACCGGCCTTGAAATCTTTTTCCAAAGTCCGGGGAGAGGCTACTATTTTTCCGTGTAAAACGTCCCCGTTTTTTCTAAGTACCAGGTATTTTTGCGGATGTTCTTTACTAAGCCCCATTAAAAATGATAATTCCCTAAGCCTTCGATAATCCTCATTAAGCCTTAAGCCTTTCCTTAATATGGCCTCAAACTCATCCAGCCAGTCCATAAAGTTTTTAGTGTGGCCTGTTCCAAAAAGAGCCTCATCCCTGAAAAACAGATTCTGGATATTATAACTTGCTATTCTCATAATTTATTTGCGTTTGTCGGCCGAATTCTTATCAAAATCGACCAGATTAAATAATTTGCGCATACGGCTACGTACCCGGTTGCCATAGCGCTCCTCCAATTCCTCTGCAATGAGGTTGGTACTTGCGTGGGTCCTGACGTTATGATTTAAGAAAAGCTCATACCTGGAGAGCAAAATTTCCCCCACTACATTACAATCCCGCCCATAATATCTTCCCATAGGTTCCACCCCCAGATCATCCATACACAGGTATCCGGAATTCCCATAGTCCTCAATGGTCTTATATCCCAAATGATTGAAGGAGAAAACGATATTCCGGCTGGGGATAACCTGATAAGCCTTTTGATGCGGTACCAGGTGACGGAGCAATTTTAAAATACTGGTCTTTCCACATCCCACCGGGCCGCTGATAAGCAAGCCCTTCTTTGGATCCATTTGAAACTTCTCACATTGTTCTATGTCAGCGATGATATAATTGCAGAGCTTAAAGAGCAATGCTTCATCCTCTGGGTAAATCTTAAATTCCCTGAATAAAAGCTTCCCCTTGATCTCCAAATACTCCAACATTTTCTGGAAATCGTAACAGACTTTTTTGCCTTTAATTTTTCCGATGTGATAGCTTACGCCTCCTTCAATAATTTCACAAGGGTTGACCATAATCTTTATTTTTTGTGGTTTTTAAATAATCAGTAGCTTCTTTATGACTATTTTTTTTGAATTCCGCTGCCTTGAGGACCCAACTTTGAGCAAGGGATTTCCAATTTTGGACCGGAAGATTTCCCCCCACCTTCCATCCAGTAGCTTCGTAGTGATGATAATATTTCAAGGCTTCCTGAACCGACCATTTTTGTTCTTTAAAAAAATTAACTACTTCATCTGCGCCTTTAGGCCTATCTCTGGTATATTTAGTTTCTTTATTAGGTTTACTATTGTTTGTTTCATATACCAGCGCTTGTTCAGGACTTGTACCGAACTTATCCTTGACTTGTCCATCACAGGGTTTAAACTCATTTATCGGTTGTTTATCACTGGTTTCCAGCTCGTCCATTACTTGTTTACTACTACTCCAAAAAATGGACATCATAACCTGGCTGCCCTTTAAGGGATTTTTTGAAGGGAGGTACGTGATGTAATTCCATTTGCTGAGTTCCCTGATACAACGATGGTAGGTCGTTAAAGAACCGATCTTAGAGGCCTGCATAATTTCCTCTCGTTGTACGAAAAACTGTTTTCTGAAGCGGAACAAATTCCAGTACTGAAAGAGTGCATAATAGATACTGATATGTGTTGAGTTCAACCGATCATCAGTCTTAAACTTTTCAGTTACCTCGGTGAGCATTCGGATATAATTCATAGCTTTCCAAATTATCTACTCACCTTTCGCTCTTCCATAACTTTGGCAATTTTATCAGATTCATAGAAAATAAGGCCGCCAATTTTGCTATAGGGCAGGGTTCCGTTCTCCCGGAGATTATGAAGTGTTCCCGGACTAATCTTGAGCATTTTTATAACCTCACTGGATTTAAAATACTTTTTAAGGGGTTCTTTGGAATGTTGCTTTAACAAATCCTTGATCTCACCCAGCAATTCTTTTTTGAATTTAGCCAGGTCTTCGGTGGTAATAATACTTGTTGGCATTGTAATTACGTTTTGTGTAAAGTCCCCATCCCAGGTAAAATTTAAGGATGAGGACCTACTGGTTTGACTTCGTAAGTACAAAGTTGAATGACTTTTCAATTGTAATTTCACAAGGGAAGACGTAGTTACGAGAAAAATTAACATTCCGGGAGAAGGGAATCATTTGTGGCCATTTCAGCTATTTTGAATGAATAGAACAACCTATAAAATGACTTCACAGAAAGCTACCACATTGGAAAGACTAAATTTTAAGACTTCGTAAGGTCTATCGTAATTACGAAAAAAACTAAGTTTTAGTGACGGTGACATTTTTTGATGCAGAATGCAGTAGGATAACCTTTAAGTTGAAGAAGGTGATACAATTCTAGTGATTGAGAATAAAATAATTGATGAGCAATTATTTTTTTGTAGTAATCAGTCTCTCAAGAATTAGGATAATATATCAGCGATCTTTACTATCCAATTTCCATTGATAATCCAGAATTGAAGAATTTACTTTCAAGGAAGTACAAAGCTGCATTTTTAGAATTTAAAGGAGCTTGAAACCAGATTTGAAAAAAAAACTAATTACAAAAGGAATAAAACCTTACTCGAGAAAGAGGTTATGGCTTCTGCTGAATATGAACGAATTATTTCGTAATATGAAATAGCTGAAAGTAATGTACCATCGCTTCGAAAACAGGTAGTAAATAATTGGCAGGTGGTAATCGTAAATTATAGAGTTGCTTTGGAAAAATTGGCAAGCAATAAGAATCAACTCATAGAGAATAAATCAGTGTAATATATAACTACTCCAGATAATGGTTGTTACCGAATGAGACTTGGGATTGGATACGAGAAAACAGCAATTACTATAACTTAGCATTCGTGGGGCTGATCACCAACTTGAAGGCACAGTTAAATACACCTGTTCTTTGATCAAGCATATATGTGGGATTAGCCTCGTAAGATTTGTTCTGAAAGCCCTCTAAAGTAAATCTCTATGCAGATGTAGGCTTTTGGTTTTGACCTAAAGTGAAACTGCTTTTACTATGGTTCTTCGCTGGCCCTTTAGGTCAAAAAAAATAAAAAGAAGAAATGAGATAGAATAAAACAGTTATTATTTTAATTTTCTTATCCGTAAAATAGTAAATATTTTTTGCCTAAGCCTATTGTACTATAGGTGGATAATTCATTTAATCGGATGGTACTAATAATTTAAATAACCTCATTAAAAACCTGTATTTATTATTATTTAGAATATTTTTTCTTGCCCTTCAGGTATAGCACTGCAATCTTCTTGCATATAAATTTTCAAAAATTAACTTGTGTTTGTTTAAATTTAAAAACGTGGTTTCACCACATTAAAAAGGTGGTTTGAAATTAAATTTAAAGAACATATACGACTATTATTGTCCATATGATATTTAAATCAAAAGTATATGATTTCTGTAGTTTCCTTTATTATTTAATCTCAATTTTAATTTTATAAACCATGCTTAAACAAATCAAAAAAGCTTTATTTTTATTTTCGACAATAGTATTTCTTACTGGGTGTGAAAAAGATCAGGACGCCGTTCTTGAGGAAAATTTAATGTTTGAAGATCAAAGTGAAAATTACATTCCACTTACTAAAGCGGAATTGATTTCAAATAATATTTTATTTGAAAATCCTGAAACCAAACAACCTGTGAAAAAAAATGTCCAAAGTGTTACTCCAATTATGGATCAGAATAAGGATAATTTGTATTATATAATTAATTACGAAAAAGGAGGCTTTGCAATATTAGCAGCGGATAATAGATCCATTCCCATTCTTGCTTATTCAGAAACCCAATCTTTTTCTATAGATGAAAATTTAAAAGAAAAAGAAGGTGTTTCGGATTGGATGGAATTTGCTAAAAAACAAATAGATGAAATTCGAAAAGATAATTTATCGGCTAGTAAGGAAATCAAGGAAGCCTGGAAGAGTTATGAGAATTCCAGAAAGATTAATTACACGTATACAAAAAATTCTAAGAAAGAAGACCCAATTGGTGGGTGTGATCCTGAAACAGAGGAAGTATCCCCTTTAATAGACACTAACTGGAGTCAAGGTTGTGGTTATAATGATTTATTACCCCTAAAATCTTGTACTACGAATGCTTGTGGAAGGGTTTATGCTGGGTGTGTTCCTGTAGCAATAGCTCAGGTTATGAAGTACCACGAGTTTCCCAATAATTACAACTGGAGTAATATGCCTGATAATTTTGGCAGTATTGAAACTAGTACTCTGATTAGAGATATTCATAATAATATAAATAATTCTGATTTAACATATTCCTGTGACGGTACCGGAGTTGATTCTGATTATGGTGTTGCGGGATTGTTTAAATCTAATTTTGGATATTCTTACGCTTCGCAGAAAGAAACAAATTTTTATCAAGAAATAGCAAAGATGAATTTAAGAAAAGGTCAACCAGTAATTTTGGCCGGTTCTAATTCTTCCTCGGGTCATATGTGGGTTTGCGATGGATTTAGAAGATCTGAAACTTGTGTAGGTGGAGGAATGTTGGTATCAATTTTGAAACTTCATATGAACTGGGGTTGGGGTGGAAATCACAATGGATGGTACTCTTGGAATAATTTTAATCCAAATTCTACTTATAACTCGGATAATGTAATATATTATAATATAAAACCTTAAAAAATGAAGAAAATTATTTTTATTTTAGGTATTGCCCTAGCAATTCAATTTTCAAGTTGTTCAAAGAATGATGACCAAGTTCAAAGTTCTAACCTAGTCAATGAAGTGCAGTTTATTGTAAAAGATGAGGAGGGGAATAATTTAATTCCTAATAAATATAACTCAGAAACTATTAAACTATTTTCTGAAATTAATGGTGAATTTGAAGAAATCTTTGATAGTAATTTAGATTATCCACGCAACTTTAAGATAGCTGAAAAAGATGGAGAAAATATTTTATCTATTTGGCCCTTTATTAATGAAGAAGAGGATGTATCTAGAACTCTAATTCAATGGGAAGAGGGAGATGTTGATACTTTAGAAACCAGTTATATAAAAACTGATGATGCAACAATTTTAAAAGAAGTATGGTTTAATGGTGATCTCATACTTTCTAATGAAGAGAATGATCAATATATTTATGAACTATCGAAGGATTAAGAGTGATAGTTAATTATATATACTTTAACCCTCCAATTGTAAGCAGAATTTTATTGATTTTTTGATTAAAAAAGGGATGGATTTTCGTGAAATTCATCCCTTTTTAATTTGAAATTATGATTTCTTAACCAGGAATCATTTCGAGATAAAATATAAAAGAAATGAAAGTATTTGCAGAAAAATCTTCAGATATCCTTTTCTGGGAAGTACTTAAGTAATACTCAGAAGTAATTTCATGAAAAATAATGTTAGAAATCATTATACTAACTTGACAATATAAAACCCATTACTTTTAAGATTAGATGTCTATAAGGGCTCGGTTTCCGATGTGACTTCTGGAATGTTCTCGAATCTTTCATTACTATAAGTTTATTTGCTCTTTAAAATAATCAACACTTAGGTTCCAGGCTATCCTGAAAATCCAGGAGAGTCAAACCTTCCCCTTTATAAGGTATTTAATATCCTTATAAAATGTAGTCTGTATGAAACCTTGCTTAACAATTGTTCGTCAACTAGTTTTTACAAAATAATTTTAAAAAGGTTTCCTAAAATTCACTGAAGTAATCTTTTCCAGAAAATTAAAATTTAAAGATTAAAGCTAATGAAAGGTCTATTACAAATAGAAATCCATACATGTTGCTTGATTTAAGTAGGTGTTCTATTTACCTAGTTCTAGGAAATAAAAGCTTACTTTTCGTCATCTTCACGCATTCTGTTTTCAAGTTTCAGGATAAGTTGATGTAAGTATTTTGCTTTATCCTTACGTGATTTGAGCTCGTAATACGTTTTGTATTTGTTGTCCAGGCTAATATTAAAGATATCCTCAAAGGCTGAAATAATAGTGCTGATATCCGCCGTCCCGTTATTTAGTATTCCATCTGCATGCAAAGCATAGATAATTTCCACCAGAGATGCTTTAGATCCCGTCCATTTAAGCAACTTTGGTTTTCGCTCTAGAAAAAGGGCCTTATTGCCGGGTTGTAACTTTTGCAATTTCTCTCTTATGTAATGTATAAACTTATACATTGCCTGGATCATCGCCCAAAGCATATCGTGCGATGTTGAGAATTCAGGGTACTGGTAGTAATTTATAGTCGGCGCAAAAGGAAAATTATCCAATTTATTCCGCGTAAAAAACTCAGGATCCATATACCTACGCGCCTGCTCCATATAGTTCGCAAAGTCTTTATTTTTAGAAAAAAATTTATTGATTTTTTTAGCCTCCTTTTCCAGAAACCGGATCTTAGGTTGCGTACCTAATTTTGGAATGCTCAACTCGCACCTCCTGATTTCCGTAAAATAAATCAGGTAACTCATCGGGATGGGCTTAATGTTCCTGAAAAAATTAATCTCTTCCGCCGGATCCTCGAAATCTTCCTTTTCCACCAGACGCTGAAGTTTAGAGAGGGTATTATTAGAAAGTCGGATTCCTAATTCGGCCTTTTTAAGAGCATCCTCCTGCGAATTGATGATCCGTTCTACCTCATCCGTAAAAGTTGACATCGTTTTCTCAAACATAGCGTTGGTATTAAAAGAAAGCAAATAATGCCTTTGTTGGGCTAGTTTCAATATGGTTAGGATATATTGGGTTAAAACTAAAGGGGACTAATCTTTCCTTAAAAATTCCAGGGCTTCCAAAGCAAAATTATCGCGGGTTTGAATATAGCAGCAACGATCTATTATTTGCGCTCCTACCTTTCGCTTTTCAAATCCGGCTGTTAATCCGAAATCAATTCTTTTGGATCCTAGTTCCTTAGCACGCATTATGGTTTGGTATAAAAGCTGTCGATAAATGTTATATTCCCTGGAAAATTGATAATCCATTCCGATAACGGCTGGAGTATATACGTTACTACTGTTTTTATAACAGAACATAACCCCAATCAGCTGATCTTGATTTTCTTTCGCATAGATCATAACGAACTCCCATTGCGATGAGGTATTCATATGCAGGAACAAAGAAAATGGATAAGTAAAAGTATTGAGCCCCAAATTATTCTCTTTTACCGCTAAGTACAATTCATAGCTTTTTTTCAGCTCACTATCTGATAAATTATCCTTTATCTGTACTTGTAACTTATCCTTAAACGCTTCAATATCCTTCCTGAAATGTTTTCTGGAACGTTTGCTTAAGGTGCTTACATAATCTGTCGAATCCTTCCAATTAAATTCCCGGTATACTGCCGATTGAGGCATTGATGCTTGAATAAAACCTTTACTATGAAGAAATGATTTTATAGCATTGTTATGCGTATCAAAATCCCTAAGGATGATGTACTGAGGTTTCAGTTTCTTTTCCAGTAACTCTATTTGTTCCAGTAGTAAGTTAAAAGCTTCTTTCCAGTAGGGCGTTTCCTGACATAAGTATAAGTGATCTCCCTCTGTAATCATAGACCCCAGACTCAAACATGAACTGGTATGATAATAAGGATCAGTCTGCCTGGCTTTTTCTATAGCTACAGAAACAGATCTCGGAGCAAGCATATCTTCCTTCCATATACCATAAGACAAAAATGTAGCTAGAATACATTTTTGATTCGGATCCTTAATGATATAGTAGAAGAATTGATTATTATGCTCCGGGGTGTCATTTCCCTTAAGAATTTTTTCCAGAGCTTTCAGACCATTCCAATCGTAAAATCCGTGTCCCCCTGCTGTTTTATTCCATAAATCAGGATCAATCTCTTTAATAGAATGGTAGCTATCTATGCTCAGATTTGGTTGGTGTGTGCCTGTCTTACTTAATCTTACAGTATTTCGACCGAATGCGAAATTTACACGTTCCAAATTGGTATGCGTATCTTTCAATGCCTTGGGAAATTCTACCACCAGCGCTTCACAAAGTCTCTTTATTTCTGAGTATTGATTAAGCCTTGATATAGTAATTCGAAGACCGGTATTCTTAACAGGTACTGCAGGAAAGAATCCGATATTCACATAGAATCCGGCTTTCATAAGTCTTTTCACTAAATTAAAACCAGTCTCAGGCATCCCTGTCCCAATATAGAATACCGGGGAATCATTGTCAACAATTAGTGGAAGCTCGGTCTGTTTTAGACATTTGGAAAAATATGCAATCTTTTCGGCAAGTTCTTCCTGCATGGTATAAATTTCTTCACTCAAATGGATTTTAGCCGATGCGATGGCGGCGCCAACCGAGGCCGGCTCCAGCTGAACCGAAAATGTAAGTGGACCACCAAAATTCTTTACTCTTTGCTGAATCTTTTTATCACTGCAAACCATTACCGCTCCACTAGCCCCAAAGGTTTTGCTAAGTGTTCCGAATAATATTACCCGCTCCGGCAGTTGTTGCAGCACACTCATTACATAGCCGCTTCCATTTTTACCTTTCCAGCTCATCCCGTGCACGTCATCAAAATAAATATGGAGTTGCGGATATTTATTTAGCAATAACATAAGCTCTTCTATAGGTGCGTAATCCCCATACATAGAATACATCCCGTCAGCCATATACCATATCTTGTCGCATCTTGATTGTAACTTCTTAATTTTATCTTCCAGCATTTGCAGGTTGTTATGCCTGATCATTTCCACCGGAACGGATCGTAATTTTAAAGGGTTTACGGCACTCTGTAGGCTCCAATGTACCTGATGGTCCAGGATCACCCCATCCCCATCATCTACAACTGAGGGAATGACACCCATATGACCTAAGGTACTGTTCTTGGTAATTACCACCGGATTTCCGTAGATTTTCGTCATTAGACATTCCAATTCCGCATATAACGGATGGGATATATAAGATTTTGAAAGGGGGAATTCAGTTCCGTAGGCTTCTATAGCTTGGATAGCTCCCCGTTTTAACCGATCATCCTGTTCCAGACCTAAATAACCGGTAGTACCGAAATGAAAAAGCTTTTCACCATGAAGTTGGATTTGTCTGCCATTGAACTTTTCATCTTCTGCATACAGATGAATGGCTCCCGATTCTTTAGCATTTGTCATGACCGAAACAACCGTATCTAAAAGATTGTTATGCTTAATTTTTGCCATAATTCTTTATTTAAACCTCTATGAAGCTAATAAAAGATTCTGTTTTCCAGAAGTTTGCAAAAACAAATGTCTTCTGAGTCAAGTACTGAACTTTAAAGTCAAATACCCGCAAATACTACCAAAACAATACAGGTTCGGACTTCACACAAAAATCATGCGTATTAAATATTATCAATTTTTAATTAAATTAGGTTATAGTTAATAGGGTATAGATGATTAAAGGCGAAAAATATGCAGACTTCTGGATAGAGGAGGGGATTTTGAACTTTGTTTATAAACCAAACACTGTACTCGATCTGGATGGCGCCAAAGCGGTAGTAAGAACAAGACTTCGTTTTCAAAACGAAATTTCCTATCCCATTTTGTGCGATGTCCGCCATTTAAAAACTGCGAGTAAAGCTGCTCGGGAATATCTGGCGAAAAACGGATGCTTAAAAGCACTTGCCGTAGCCATTGTAATGGAAAATGCCTATTCGGGAACCCTATATAAAGCCTATGTAAATATTAGTAATCCCACGGTACCCACCAAAGGTTTCAATACTATTTCAGAGGCACTGGGTTTTCTAAATGAATACAAAATGAGGTAATTAAAATCATGTTGATATGCTTTCCACAAATTTTAAAGCCAGAGTACAGGAAATCCTGGATTTTATAACCGAAATCACACTTGGAAACTACACGTATACGCTCCCGCTCAGAAATCAAAAAGATGAATTGGAACAAATTGTAGTTTCTCTAAACACCATGGTGGAAGAGGTTGATACCGTGGTTCATCGCATAAATCACGACAAAAGTAAAGAAGTCACTGAAAACCTTGTTTTTAACCTTGATTGCAATTTTCAAATAACTTCCTATTCTGACAATGTGGTAGAGACTCTTAAGTATGCTGAAGAGGAGTTGTTAAACAAGCCGGTGAAATTTTTAGTCAGCAATCAAACAAATTTGCCGGATGACCTGTATAAATTATTAAGGCATACCATTGAGGAAAAACTTTCTTTTAAAGTAGAGTTTAAACATCAAAATGGATATTTATGGTCGGGCTATGGTTATTTGCACACCATGATTTCTGGAGGAAAGAAAACCTATTCGCTATCCGTTTTTAAAGCTGTTTATCATAATGAAAAAATTAAAAACAGTCTGAAAGATGAAAAACCGGGAGCAGCAAAATACCCTACAGAATACAGAAGTTTATTATTACGCGATCAACGTGACTTAATCAAACAACTACATCAATATGTTATGGAAAGATTGGATACCAGCTTGCCTGAAATCAGTGAAATCGGGAGCTATATTGGGTGTAGTGCCAATAAGATAAAGAAGATTTTCAAAAAGACATATGGAGAAACGATCTATACATATCATCGCCATAAACGCCTGGATAAGGCCTATACCTTAATTAAAGATACACATATGGATATCAGTTTAATTTCAATTGAATGTGGCTTTCAAAGTCCGGCACATTTCTCCAGAGCTTTTAAAAAAGTTTACGGTTTTAGCCCCTCCAAGGTGAGGAAATTTTAAATAAAAAAGCTTCTGAGTCAACTATAAATTCTTTAAAGTCAAACAACCAGCTACTAAAAATTATAATTTTATATCATTGATAATGTGACAATTATAAGAAAACAGTCACTGATTACAATGATATGCAAAAAGATATTGAACATTTAAAAGAAGTAGCTTTCGCCAAAACCGGGCTGATCCTAAAAATAATTTCATTATATTTTATTTTTCTTTTTGTCTATACCGGCTTCAGTAAACTGATGGATAACCAGTCTTTACTTACCACCTTAAAAAATGCCCCGCTTTTTCTTAATACATTATTTGGCAATTTTTTATCCTGGGTAGTACCAATAGTAGAAATTTTACTTGCAATGATGATAGGATTTAAAAAGACGAGCCAGTCTGGATGGCTAGGGATCATGACCTTGATGACAATATTTACTTTATATACGGCTTGGATCGTTCTGGTAAGCTCATATCAGCCCTGTACCTGTGGAGGATTAATGAGTCTTTTATCTTGGAAGCAGCATTTGATTTTTAACCTAGTCAGCCTGGCACTGGCTATTTGGGCTTATCGGTTGGACACTAACTTAATCAAGACATAAAGATTTTATCGCGATAATGACAGGAATGTGAGCTGAACACCTGTAAAAGAAAGTAGGCATAATTAATTCATAAAACTTAATATTATGAAACTTAGAAAATTAATGTTACCAATGATGGCCTTTGTTTGTGCCATTGGAATGGCATTCGCATCTGCGAATGTAGTTGAAGATCAATCTACCGGGTATATATTCGAAAATAATACTTGGAGAACTGTACAGGTGGATTGTGGGGAAGGCGAACTCAATTGCCGTGTCAAACTTCAAGGTGATGATACCATTTATCAGGTATTTGAAGCGGATTTGACAACCCCAACAAAAGGTAATGCTTCTCAACCGATCATGGTTGATTAGGTAAGTATTAGTGAAGAAGAATACCGGGTTCAAACCCGGTATTCTATTCTTCTCTACAGTTTATTAGCTTCCCAGACAAATTCAGACCTATTGATGGGCTTAAAATATTTAACAGCCGTTTTGATTAGATCATCTTTCTTTAGATCACTTATATATTCTATAACCTCATCATATTTCGGGTAATTTTTACCATTACTATAATACTCATAAAGTCTTTCCTGAAGCTTCGAATTTTTATTTAAATTCTGTTTTTTGTAAAAGGCCACTAATTTTTTCTTAGAAGAATCAAAAAATGAATCGTCAAACTTTCCTTTTTTTAATTGGGAATAAAAATCCATACAAATCTGCCGAATAATGCGGAATTCCTCTGGAATACAATCGATCAAAATTTGAAGAGTGTACTTATTATTTTCATATTTACCATAGGCCGCTGCATTATAGATGGAAAGATCATACTCATATCGTAAATCTTGAATTTTGTTATTCATCAAAATGCCCAAAAGATTTAATTTCAACTCTTCTCTCCAACTATAATTGTTTATATCATTCTGAGAAAATTTAACTTTATAGAGTGAACTTTTATTAGGATAGGGTGCAGAAAACTCTTTATAAATTGGAGTTTTAGGTTCTTTTACATTTTTACTTTTTTTAATATCGGTGATTTTTTTTCCTGAATTAGGTAAGTTTCCAAGGTATTTTCGAACCAGGGGAAGCACCTCCTCTGTCTCCAATGCTCCCGAAATAATAAAGGTGAAATCCTCGGCATTTGAAAATAATTTATGATAAATGGCGTAAGCTTCCTCCATCTCGGTTTTTTTAATTCCCTCAAGTACGAGAAATCCTTTTGGCAGTTCTGACCTGTCGCCTGTGTACTCAGAAATAGCATCTTGCAGATCAGAAATAATTGTTCTATGCCTACCTTCCTTGTATAAATCTATTCGGTTTTGCCTCCAATCTTTATAGGCCGTCTCGTCTTTTCTGGAAACAGTAAAGTATAGATATATTAGTTGAAAAAGTTCCTCCAGATCTTCGGGTTTAGTGCTCCCCCTAATACCTGTCTCATTATTTTTTATATATGGATTGACACCCTGCCATATACTCTTCCCTTTTAAAAAACGGTTGAGTTCAAATTTATTTAAACTATCTGTTCCCGTATTTTTAATAATACCGGGAGCGTTAATTGCAGAGTAAAATAAGCTATCTCCAAAAAAAGCTGCTCCTTTAGGTCTGAAACCGTGAATTGAGATCTCCTCCTTATTTAAACCGATCGGCTGAACATTTTCTTTTAGAACAACCTTTACTCCATTGCTCAGTTCAATGATTCTTTCCCCAAACGGACCGGTACCGCAATCCCGAAAATTTCTCATCTCTAAGGCTTCCTTCTCAGAAACATCCATAAGTCCGTCAGGAGTATTCGGTGGCTGATATGGTTTTACAGGGATCTCGTTGGCTTGTCTTAGCTTTTCCCGAAACTCTTTCTTTGAATAATTATCCACAAAACTGCCACCAGGAGCCATGATGCCAATATCGTTAGGATACTTTGGAAGTAACCCAAATAAAAAGTTATTAGCGGCAGTAAAGGATAGATTCTCTAACCAATCCTTAAGCCCTTTATATTTTTCTATGTCTAAAGGCTCTTTATAAATTTCGTGATCTCTAATTTGGAGCGTCCAATAGCTTGGATCATCCGAATCCAATGCTTTTAACCCTCGAAGCACTTCATCTTTAGCCTGATTCCATTCTCCTGATGTAAACCCGTATGTTTTGAACTGCTTCACAATAGAAAGTGCTTTATTCAAAGACTCCGATCCCTCGCCATACGGACTACTTACTTTAATACTAAAAGCAGCTGGATGTGATGTATAAGAGTATCTGGATAATATATCATAAGATTTAAGATAAAACTCAGATTCTTCCTTAAAACGTTTATTCAGGATACGAGTAATAGCTGTCCACATATATTTTCGCTTTAAACCTTCTGCAGAAGAGATTTTCTGAATAGTTTCGGGATCTCTATAGAACATCTGGATCTCCACGGATTTATCATGTTTTCCCCTTAACGTATCCTTTTTTAGAATTACAAATTTGTTTGAACCTGCAAAATAAAGAGAATCACAAGCCTTGGGTTTCCGGGGATTCTTGGCGGGAGGTATCTTTCCAAAAGTTTCTTTGATCTTATCGGTGACCATTTTCTTTTCCCCTACATCACCACTTACAATAAGCGTCATCAGTTCCGGCCGATACCAATCGCGATAATAGCGAACTAAGCTTTCCCTGGGGAATTCATCAAGATTCTCAAAAAAATCACCGGTATTAAGAAGACAGGGAAACAAAGATTTTTCTAGTTTTGATTCTAACGCCCGCTCTTCATATCGATTTCCGATTTTATAAACCATTTCTTGCTTAACAACTCCTCTCTCACTGTCAACATCCTCTTTTCTCAATTTTAATCCTGTTAAAATATCATTATAAAAAAGGAGTGCCGTTTCTAAAGCATGCTCATTATCCTTTGGAACTGACAAATCGTATTGCACATAGCGCTTACCAGCTGTAAAAATTTGGAAAAAAACATTCTTTTCTGCGAATTCATCCATTTTAAACCCCTCCGGGAAATGAGTCCCTCCTTTGGAAGCCATATGTTCGAGAAAATGCGCCATACTTGGCTGATCTGCATCCTGCTGCAGACTACCAACTTTCACTAATAATTTCAGGTAAACCTTGCCCGAATCCTTTTTCGCTGGTTTGATATAATAGGAAAATCCATTTTCAAACTTATCATAGTAAAGCGAGCTTTCAGTAATTATCGCAATTTCCTCCTGTGCGATCAAAAAATTAAAAGCACTGTAAAATATGCAAATAACCGCTATGATCGTTTTTCTTAATTGACCTAACATAATAGAAATTTAATAACCCTGGTTTTGCTCAAGGTTGGGGTTTTTACTTCTCTCCTGGGCCGGAATGGGATATAGTACATCGGTTTCCTCCCATCCTGAAGATTTGGAACTTAAGACCTCGGAAGCTATATTGAGACGTTTTAAATCTAACCATCGATGGCCCCACTCAGCGAATAATTCCCTTCGACGTTCTTCTATTATTAAGTTTTGTAGTTCCTGCGGCGAAATATCAGGATTGGCCTCTGAAATTAAATTCAAGCCGGCCCTTTCCCTTATTCTATCTATGTCTTCAATGGCGGCCCAGAACTCTCCCATCCCGATACGTGCCTCGGCACGAATAAGATATTGTTCTGCCAGACGTAACACCATGCCATACTCTGTAATATTATCTATGCTAGATCGGTCTTTGTATTTGTACACATAATCGAAATCACGGGTTTCACTTAAAAAACTCCCAATCCACTTTTCCCGTCTTAAATCCTCTTGAGAAAATGAACCTACAAATTCAGGCCTAAGTTTGATAGATGAAAAGGAACTGCCGATAAACGTGCTTCCCTCTGCTGTCCAGGTCAAAATATTTCCCCTTCCCGCAGGAGAGATCTGCCAAATGGCTTCCTGGCTATTTTTTAGAAAGACTTCGTCCAGGTTTACCAAATCGTAAAGATCGTTCGCATCAATTACTTCCGAACTTAATATTGCAGCTTCACTGTACTGCTCCTGGTATAGTTTAACCCGTGCCATCAATGCTGTCGCAGCGTAATAATTAGCATAAAACCGTTCATCCCTTAGATAGTCTTTAGTTAAAATCTCTCTAGCTCGGTTAAGATCTAAGACTATCTGTTCGTAAATTTCAGATTCCGGGGCCTGTGAGATCAATGAGTTTTCATCATAATCTGTGCTTAGAACCAAAGGAATATTCTCGTAAAGATTTACTAAATAGAAATAAGTAAAAGCCCTTATAAAACGAGCCTCCCCTTCAAGCCGATGCTTAAACGAATCGGATAATCCTTCAGAATTTTCAATCCCTTCTAATAAATTATTAACGAGATAAATAATATTATAAGCACTATTCCAGATACCCAGAACACCGGAGTTTTCTGTGAAAATTTCATTTTCCTGAAATTGTATCAAAGTGGTATTATTGGTACTGATTGGTTCCAAAATATCCGCTGATAAACCGCCTAAGACAGTTATACTGTTTGTAGTTCCTCCCGAAAATCCAGTATTAAAGAGTTCGTAATAAATTCCCTGCATAGCACTTTGAGCAGTTTCCTCTGATGCAAACACAGTTTCGGTTACCATCTTATCATTTGGTATTTCAACTTCAACGAAGCTTTCGCAAGAAGCGAAAATCCATATACTCATAAGAAGTATAAAATTTCCTTTATAAATTGTTGATTTCATTTTTTTAGCTTTAAAAGGTTAATTCTAATCCTGCAGTTATGGTTCTCAAAACCGGCAGATAAATTCCAATTTCTTGCGGATCAAGGCCCTCGTATGGAGTTATGGTGATTAAATTTTGTCCAGTTACAAATAACCTTCCCTTCTTAAGACCTAATCCATTTAGAAGGTTGTTGGACAGGTTGTATCCCAAAGAAATTGTTTTCAGCCTCAGAAAAGAAGCGTCAGAAGTAGATAGGTCACTTAACGAAGCAAAACCGTGGGCTCTTTGTGCCTGAATTGATTGTGATGGAACCTGCCCATTGCCATTATTTATTGCCCCGGCTTCCTGATTACTGGCATTGCCTAAATTACCCAGGAGGAAGTAAGGGTCAATTCCCTCTTGCTTTACAAATTCCCATAAGAATTGTGCAGAAAAATTTTTATAGAATAGTGTATTATCCATTCCTCCAAAAAATTTCCTGCTGCGATCCCTTTCTATAACACGATCCTGGTAATCAAAACTTCCATCCTCGTTTATATCTTCCACGGTAAAATATCCGGTTTCTGAATCTATACCCGCATAGCTGTAAAGTAAGTCTATGTTTAAAGGTTGACCTACTCTATAGGTATTTGCATAGGAGGTTTCTTCGATGTTTGGAAAACTGATAAGTTTATTGCGAGGAAAACTAATATTAAACGAGGTGTTCCATTTGAAATCTTGGTTTGAAATGTTGGTACTGCTTAAGACTACTTCCCACCCTGTATTTTGTACTTCCGCAGGTAAATTTGCTTGTATTGAATTAAATCCGGTGGTCGCAGGTAATGGAAAACCTACCAACTGGTTAGAAGAGCGATTTCGATACCAGCTTACCTCCGTGTTAATCTTATCCTCCAAAAACCCTAGTGATAAAGCTGCTTCCAATTTCCTATTAACTTCCCAGGAATAGTCCGGGTTGAATAATTGTACTGGAATTAATCCTCCCGGAGCTAGAGTTGATTCATAGGCATCCAAATAGCCATAATCTCCTATCTGGTCGTTTCCCGTAGTACCGTAACTCCCCCTAAGCTTTCCGAAACTTAAGACAGGCAGGGCGTCCTTAATAAATTTTTCTTCCGAAAATATCCAGGCTGCTCCAACCGCACCAAAATTCGCGAAGCGCTTATCAGGTCCAAAACGTGAAGACCCATCACGCCGGCCGGTAAGGTTTACAAATAACTTATGCTGCCAGTTATACCCTATTCGTGCAAACAATGCATTGTATTTATAATCGATAGAAGCATCATTGTTTACCGATACATCTTCCGCGACCATCAAATTACCTATTTGAGCTTCAGAACTATAACCGAATCCATTCATTAGCAAACGAGAGTTGGTGTTCTGCTGAAACGTAGCTCCAATGATTACATCCAGTTCACTATTACCCAATTGTTTGTTAAAGATTAATTGCGGTTCTATTAGCCAGGAATTCCGTTCCACGGCTGAATGGGTAGATCTAGCAGTTATGGATCCCCAGTTTTCAGGATTGTAAGACCTTTTGGGCATTTTTATAAGTTCATTGCTCCCAAAATCGGTATATCCTAAATTGGTTTTAAACTTTAAATTCTTTAATAAGTCATAAGAGAAGCTAGCATTAGCTAACAAATTATTAGAGTAAATTTCACTGGTATTGTAAAGCCCTCCAAAGGGATTATCCCTATTACCAGCATCCCAATCTTGCCAATTCAAACTACCGTCTGTGTTGAAGATTGGTGGGGCATTAGGCGGTAAAGTTACCCCCAGGTAAACCAGTGAAGAATTAACACTATTTAAAAAGTTATTGGTATCTGCCCCGTAATTAAGCGAAAGGTCTATATGAAATTTTTCATTATCAGAGACATGGTTTACTTGTAAAGCTGCGGTAGCTTTTTGGTAATCGAAATCACCTGTAAAAACTGTTCCTTCCTTATGGTAACCAACACCAAGCCTAAATGAAGTATTTTCATTTCCTCCATTCACGGATAAATCCATATTTAAAATTTCAGAGGTCCCCCCGAAAAATTTTTCCTGCCAATCGGTATAACGTTCATTGTCCCATAGCAGCAAATCGTAAGCATTCGAGTTTGTAAGCTCTACCCCATCATTCTCAAATGCCTGTTCCCTAATATCTAAATATTCCCGGGTATTTAGCACATTCATTTTACGTGATGCCTGGCCCGCTCCTGAATATAACCTGACTCTTACTTCAGTCTCCCGGGCATACCCTCTTTTCGTAGTAATTAAAACTACCCCGTTGGCTCCTCTGGAACCATAAATTGCAGTAGCATCAGCATCTTTCAAAATTTCGATACTCTCTATATTGGATAGCCCAATAGTATTTAATGGGTCTAAACCTGTACCCGAAATAACTCCTGTATAGCTAGGAACAGGAGCGGAATTAATTGGGACACCATCGATAATGTACAAAGGTAAATTACCATTATCATCGCGTGTATCCCGTAAACTATTCTGCCCTCTTATTCGGATAGTCGGGGCCATACCCGGGGCGCCGCCACGTTGAGTTATTTCAACTCCCGCCATTCTCCCCTGAAGAGCCTGTAGAGGATTTACAATTGGCTGCATCTCGATATCTTCACCTGTTACTTTGGCTATACTTCCAGTGCGCTCGCTCTCAGTAGTTCTATAATACCCGGCATTTATTTTAACTTCCCCAAGAGAAGCAATATTCTCCTCCAGTTGGATATTAATTTCACTTCTACCATCTATTGGTATCTCTAAAGTTTTAAAACCTATATAAGAAAATACCAATGTACCATTGGCCGGAGCAGTAATTTTATATTCCCCATTCAGATTTGTCACCGTACCCCGTGTGGTATTCTTAACCGTGATGGTAACACCTGGGATAGACTGCCCCTTTTGATCTTGCACTACACCCGAAATCTCCTGCTGTTGAAAGTAAGCGATATTAGTAGTTGCTGCATTGGCAGACTTTGACAGAAAGAAAAGTATCCCGCCAAGAATAATTAGCGCTACCCATTTAAGGCGCGAATAATTATTTTTCATAATTTTACGTGTGTTTTTAAATGAAACATTGTTTTATTTAAGCTTAGGCCTTCCCCGTTCGACGCCAATCTTAGGGGAAGGCTTTTTGGCTTAACACCTTTAACTAAGGCTAATTCACTTTTCTTTTCATAAACAATTTCTTTTTTTCTAAACTTAACGACCCTATCCGTTAACACCTATTAACCCAAATCAATATTCCCAGAGCCTCAAAGAGACCCCACCCAAAGCTGTTATTAATAATAGGGCACCTAACAGCAACCCACGGGATTGTTTATGAGATTTCCTTGTTCCCGCAAACAAGAATTAGCGAATACAGTAATAATTACTGCCGGCCACTTTGACCTATTAAAATGTAAGAGCGAAAAACCGGTCCCGCTTACCTACGAAATAAAACTTCGCGTTTGCACGAAAAGAGAAAACCTACTACATTTATAGCAGTGCGAATAACCATATAATATAGTGGTCTTAAGCTCCTGTAGCAAATCCTCTATAGTTTGCGCAGGAGCGGACCGGTATGACCGGGCAAAAGGCTGGACTTTTTGCTACCGGTTACGCCACATTATTCTGGTGCACAAATTATGTTCTTTAAGATAGATTGAAGGGGGTGAGATTGTACCTGTTTCTGGCCACAATTATTTATGACCGCTGTAAGTAGGTTGCGGAAAATGGGGAATAGTGGTTTTGCAAACTTCGTTTTCATAATCTTAGCAGTTATGATATGATGTTTACTCCGAAAGTTAAGGAAATGCTTTAATGATTTAAAAAACCAATAAAGCGAGCCTCAATGCTTTGCAAGTGGTACCGTCAAGAACCGCCACGACCAGAGCCGTGGTTCCCCAAAGACTAACATGAGACCCGCCCTATTGGTATATCGCAAGATACAAATTCCAATAGATAGCGAGCTCATGGTCTACTCATAGGGAAAATTGACGGTTTTCTTGCATGAGTGACATCGTTAGTGGTGCATCTAGTACACCACTTTATTATCGCTTTTATCAACAGTACAAATATATAATGTTTGTTGTTAAACGGCAAACTTTTTTGTTAAAATTAAAAAAAAATGAGTAACACTAATAGATTGGACGAAATATTTACAGAGAGAAAGATTAATAATAGGGTCATAGCTAAATATTTAAAAAAATCAGAAGGCACTGTATCTAGATGGCGCAACAACAAAAGACAACCTTCTATTAATGAGCTAAATAAAATTGCGGAAATTTTAAGAGAGGATATTAGAAACCTTTTGAATAAGAGCGATTGGTCAAAAAGCAAGACTCCTACTTATTTGGAATTCAAAAAACATTTAAAGGGATAATTAGACATCTATGATAGTAGTCGATGTCTTAAAATTTAGAGAGACCTGGAAAAGATTATGCACCTGGAGTTGCTGGAAGTGATTGGATATACAACGAAGAATTTTGGTTTAGTGTAGGTTTTGGAATAAACTTAACTTCAAAGAATAGAGATTTATAAGTACTGGCTTAAGAAAAGTTAAAATAAAATTTAACTACTTTTAAACTAATTTCGATCTATAATTTTTATGATAATGGATTATTGATTTGGCAATTGCAAATGCTTGTTTTAGTAGCTTAGTAGGCACAGCAATCAGTGCCAGTTTTCTACTCTTCTTCTTTACTATCATCCGTGCTATAAAAATTTGTAAAATTAAGAAAGTATAAACTATTTTTAGTTTTATTCCCATGTGTACCATAACGCCTGCTTCTTTTTTTTAGAAGTATGAGCCGTAAAAAAATTACCTCCTTTATTTTCTAAACTACCGCTAAAACTTAGGATGACTATGGCTGCATGCCGTTTGATAATTTAAGCTGTTAGAAAGAAGACCTTAGTTTTCCAAATACGGAAATTGTATTAAATGATACAACGATGGAGAAAATTATTATAATTATTTAAATTTCGAAAGAACCGAACTTCAATTGTTTGAAATGGCCAATGGAGAGAGAGCCTACATCTTTAATGTAGTAAGTAAGCAAATCTTTTTAAAAAACTGAAAAGCAGTTGAATCCGGCGAATACTACGAAAAAACATTCGACAGAAATGGCAAAAAATTAAATCCAGATGTTGCTGAAAATAATTAATATTTATTTTTACGTATTCCAACTAGAAATTTTAGTATTTCCCATCAGAATAAAGATCTAATTTTTCTCCACATATAAAACTCACCATATTTACAATCCTGTTATTTTTAGGGTTATACTCCACTTCAACACAGAATTTGTCTAAGGCATACAAAGCAAATCTTGCTTTTGATTCGAACCTATGGGTTATAAAATCACCTTCATTAAAAAGTTTTCGATATTGCTCTTGCTCTGGCAATAATTTGGATTCGTAAAGTGTCATAACTTTTAAATTAGGGGAAAAACCACCTAGTAGGTTAAAAATACTTTCTATATTTTTCCTATAAAGTTATAAGAAGTGTTTAAATTAATAATTTTTCTTCTCTTCCCTGTAATTATGCACGGCCAAATTTTTAAAAGTTCGGCAACAGCACATATCATAGAGTCCTATGAGATTGAATTTATGGAAAGAACATTAGAAATTAGTAATGATGAGATAATAATTATCTCCCAGGGGAAGGAATATAAGGATATTCAAACACTGAATGTAGTTGAAATAGAAGAGAAGGAATTTGGAAATTTCGGTGTTTGTTTCTGGTATTATTGTAACACTAAGGATATACCTGGGTCGGAGAAACTCATTATTGTTCCTATGCAGGAAAAACCTAAACAAATAAGCATTTTTGAAACTTCGAAGGATGGAGCAGGTACTAAGGAGTTTAAGATAATGTTGAATTAACTAAATATCTGCGGGTTTACCACATCAGAACATCGGACATAATTGATAAATTTATCAAAAATTTGGTTTATCCATGTTATTAAATAACCCTTTTTTATTTCATGCTATAATGCGATAGTAGTAATTTGGAAAGTACTTAAAAACATAAAAGAAAACGAAGAAAATTAATTATGACAATAGACGAAATAAGAGAGCAAATCTCTGAAGAAATTAGTATAGATATGGAAGTCTGGAATGATGTTCTGAACAATACGAGCCCTGGAAATTACGGATGTGATTTTTGGGAAAGTGAAATAGATTATGGAAATATTTTTGTTGACATTCCCAAACGAGAGTTTACAGTAAAGAACGGTAATTTTTCGGCTGATTTAGTAATGGGGGCGAGTAAGGGTGACCATAGCTTTAATGAAAATTATAATAAACCTTTTTCTGCCACAGGAAAGTTTGATTTCAAAAATGCAAAGCAAATTATGATCACGGAAATTTCGATTGATATCGATTCTGATATTTATGGGGAATAAAAGCAATCATTGGTATGAAATATCTGAAAAGAAAATATGCGCATGGTAAAAGAAAAAATATAGAAAATTAGGATTATACCCCTAGTACTATTTTAACTAAGAATATACCTATAAAGGAAAAACACCGAATTCAACCTATACAATAAAAAACCTAAACAATTAAGAATTTTTAAACCTTCGAAGGATGGAGCTCAACCATATAATAGATGTTGTAAGCAAAGGTGCAAAAATGGGAATGAAGGTTAATGAAAGACTTTGGAGTGTTTTATTGATGTATATTTTGATCAAGATTTAGAGTATATAAAAAATAAATTCAAATGTAAAGTGATACCATATAATGCCAGGACAGTAAATATTTGGAACAATTAACGGCGTATAACAGCGGTTCATCTGAAATTCCGGGTTTCATAACACAGTAAATTAGGTTTCTAACAAACAAAAGCGTTAGCCGACAAGTCCGTGTACCTACACCCGAAACTTGCGAGAGAAACCTAGCATGCAAACCGTAATCGTTGGCAGCAATTACCTTTAGAAAAACGAAAAACAAACAATTTGAATAAATTATATATAATTGGAAATGGATTCGATTTATACCACTGTTTAGATACTTGGTATTCATCATTCGGCATATACCTTCAAAAGACTGATGAAGAAACATATGATCATTTATTAGAATATCTTTATCTACCCGAATTAGATGAGGAAGATGAAGTTAGTTTAAAAGACCCTTTATGGTCAACCTTTGAGAATAGTTTAGCAGGTCTAGATATCGAAGAAGTTTTAGAGAAATTTTCAGAATACTCGGCTAATCCAGGTTCCGATGATTTTAGTGATGGAGACTGGGATACGATTAGAGTGTATGTAAGTGAAGTAAAAAAACATCTAACGGACAAATTACTTGAAAATTTTAAAACCTTTGTTCAAAATGTTCATTACCCTGATACCGATGATTTAACCTTATTAAATTTAGAAGAAAATGCTATTTATCTAAATTTTAACTACACCAAAACTTTAGAACTATATTACAACATACCCTCTGATCAAATTCTTTATATTCATAATAAGGCCGATGGAATATCACCTTTAATTTTGGGACATGGTTTACATCCAGAAAAGTTTCGAAAAGAAGAACCTAAAATGCCAGAAAACATGAGCCTGGAGGAACAGGAACAATGGATGGATTTTCAGTCTAATAATTACGATTTATCAATTGAAAATGGACGGGACGAATTAATAGATTACTTTCAAACCACATTTAAATCAACAGAGAAAATAATTAGCAATAATATTTCTTTCTTTAATTCATTAAAATCAATTCAAGAGATAAATGTTTTAGGACATTCTATTTCCCAAGTCGATGCTTTATATTTTAAAACAATTATTGGTATGCCTAATAAGAATAAAATTACTTGGAATGTATCATACCATAAAGAAGATGAAAAACTGAAAAAGAAACAATCTTTAATTGATTTAGGTCTAGATGCATCTCAAATCAATCTTTGTAAAATGGAAGATTTTATCTAATTACGGTAAGAGCTGTCCATAAAAAGCTTATAGAAAGCAAAGATACTAAATCTGACAAATCCGTAGCTTCACCACCGCAACTGACGAATATACGTGACCGTAACCCCCTATTAAAAACCACAAATATCAATGATGAATGAAAGGACAATATTCAACTTAAAAATAGATATTAAGGATCTGAATATAAGTTCAGAAAACACAGAAAAAATTTTCAAGACAGAATTGCTCGTAGATGAAGCAAAAAATAATGAAATTTCTTTAAAAATTTTCTACGATGACGAGTTAGGTAGACAGATAATGTCGTGGACACAATTTCATTCAGATAATATTTTAAAAAGATTTCACTTTGTAGATGTTCAAGAACCTGAAAATCTAAAGAGAATCGAATTCCTGGATTATCGAGTAAAAGGAATGCATACGAGTACGGATTTTCATGAATCGGGTAAACAGTTTATAATTTTAAAATTAACCGGAGTAAAGAAAATATTTTACAATACATATAAGGATTCAAGCATTATCTACTTGAATAGAGAAGCTTTCAAATTAATAGAATTAAATTACATATATACCCATAGTCTTTTTTGGGACAAAGAATATAAATGGAAGCCGGTTAATAATATTCAAAATAATATTGAGTTCAATAAAATTAGTTTTGTTCCAAAGCACAAATTCACTCATGAGAATAATTCATCTCAAAAGGTTGTTATTAAAAAAGATCCAATATTTCATATTGAGTATAGTGAACTTAAGGTAAATGATATAAATGACCATGTCAAATTACTTTGCAAACTATACTCGTTCATAATCCATGAGAACATAGATTATTCTATTTCAAGGATTTTTACAGAAAATGAATTACATGTTGAAATCAAAGATGTAACTAATAATGAAGTAAATAGTCATGGTTTATTTTGGTTTGATTTTGGTCAAAATCCTCTAAATTTTATATTAAATGTAGATAGTCCACACCTATTAAAAAATTTAAATTTCCTTTCTAAAATTATAGATCGCTTTAATTATGCATTGAGAACTAGTGATGAATCTAAGTTTATGATACTATATAATATACTTGAACAAATTCGAAATGAATATATTTTATCCGGAAAAATAGATACCAATTTAGCTGGAGAAAAACCAAATCTTAAGAAAGTTGTTGAAGAATACAATTTTAATATAAGCAAAAGAAAAACGGATAAATTCATCTCTCAAAGCTTAGAAACAATAGCAGATATTATAAGCGAAGAAGACAAAGAGTTATTTATAAAGGAAATTAAATTTAAACTTACACCTATAAAAGTCAAATCGATGTCTAACCAGTTTAAAAGTCTATTTGAACATTTAAATATTAAACCGGAAGAATTTGAAATTGATTTTAAAGAATTAAAATCATTGAGAGACGCAATTTTTCATGGTCGCCCTATAAATGAAAATTTAAACGCTTTGAGAGAGATTAATCGATATGATAAACTACCAAAATTTGTGGGAAGAATAATTCTAAAATATTGCGGTATAGAAGATCTAAAAAATATTGAAAGAATTCCACTATAATAATACTGCATCGGGACAGCATACAATAACGGGTACTGCCGAAAAGTGTAATTTTAGAAACCAAGAAAGAAAATGATTAATCCGACAAGGCCGTGTCCTACTCCCGTAATTTACGAACGGTAGAGTTCTATGTAATGCTAAAATATAATCCAAATAAATTTTACTTATGGGTAAAAAGAAAGAATTTGAAGAATCTTTAAAAAGAATAATAAATATTTACTTTTCTGCGCAAGAAACCTTTTTGATAAATAAAGAACTTCATAAGAAAATTGATACTTCTGATTATGAAAGTTATTTGAAAAATATGAATCCATTTTTCTATTACTGCAAAATATACTTTTGGAGGAATACTGTAATAGAACTATCAAAACTTTTTAATGAGAACCTAAATGATAAATTCAACATTCCAAAATTCATATCAAAACTTAAACCTAACGGGCACTTTAGATTACTGAAGGTAGATGAAGAATTCTTGAAGGATATTTCAACCCGAATTGAATCTAATCAACATTTGATTGAAAATCTTATTGATCAAAGAAACAAGGTATATGCACACGAAGATAGAGACAACGAAGGAATAAGAAACTTAGTTAATCATAATCAAACTGAAGAACTTTTAGAAATTGCTAGAGATTTCATCAAAGAACTATATAGATTTCATTATAAAACTTCCTTGCAATTTGATGTGATATCATCACCAGCTATTAGTCTTAAAGATATAATAAACAAGTTATGCAGAATGGATTCTATAGAAAAAGATGAAGAGACTAAACTTTTTAACAATCTTACGAAATAGTACTGCTTAAAACAACGACTCATCGCAAATAAACGGCAGCTTTAGTAAGAAAATAATTAATTTCATCAACAAACCAGGTCTAAGCATACATTTACTAAAAACCAATGGGAACTATTACACCAACCACAGGGGAAAATCCAATGAGTCAAAATTCAAACAATATAAAACAAAAGCCTGCAAGGGATGCTCGGTGCGGGAATTCTGTACCACGGCCATAAACGGGAGGATCCTTGCCAGGAATATATTTACCGCTATTTATGAAGAAAACCGAAGTAATATGGAGGCCATCCTGAATTGTATCGGCAAAGGAAGGCCATCGTGGAACACCCCTTTGGGACTATGAAAAGGCAATGGGGCTTTGACCATATCCTTTCCACACAAGGCAAAAAACGTGCTTCTGCAGATGTTGGCTTCATCTTTATTGCCTATAATCTCAAACGCATATTGAACCTATTTTGTAAAAAAGCCCGGGATATACTCCTGAAGACTATTCATAGCTATTTTACAACCTGGTTACGCAGCCATAAATCGATTTTAAGGACTAAGAAGCATTTTGATTTAGCAGAATACATATTAGCGATCATTTTAAAACCTTCAGTAAAAAACCTTATTTTAGTCCATAATTGGCAGAAACTAAGAGGTTCTTAGACAGACTGCCGTTTGCAAGCATTTTTAAAAATAGAATGAACACACCATTATCTGACTTAATTACTGCGCTTGATAATATTGACAGAAAATATTACCAGATGCAAAATGTAGCTTTCAAAAATGGAATTCTCGAATTCGATTCTGACGAAGAACTAAAAAGTTATGAACGAAGATTTATGATGGAATTCGCGGTTCAATATTCCAAGATATTTGTAACGGATGCCGACGAAATTTATAAAGGAACTCAAAGGGACTTTGAAATTCCAAAAAAATTTATGTATTACAGAGTTCCAGATATCACAATTAAAGAAACATTTGAGAGATTAAGTAAAAAGGAATATAAGAAAAACTCAAGCTCAGAAGTAATGTCTCAATATTTCACTACTATTCCTGATTTTCTAATTCATAAGAGTCAAAATAATTCTAATGAGAAATTTCAAAAACTAATTGTCGAAGCCAAGACAAACCCTAATCCATCAAAAGTTGAAATATTTAAAGATATCTTCCACATAAACATTTATGCAGAAAAGTACAATTATCAGAATAGCGTTATTCTTTTAATTAATTACACAAAAGAGAAGTGGTTGGCTGACTTGAGAAGTTATCTGGCTAACCGCTACTATTTAGCAAGTGTACAAAATCAGCATCGCATATTTGTGGTTTTTAAAGAAAATTACGAAATGGAACCAACAATAAATTCATTAGTGGGACTAAAAACGATTTGCCAACATCGCTTTAGCAAATAGCGGGTTTGGCAAAAAAGTCTAATTTTATAAATCAAGAAAGTTAATATTTAATGCGTAAAATTTGTAATACCTAGGAAATTGTCCTTCATCCTAATTAATAATTATTAACTACCATCAATTAAAAAGAATCTGAATGGCACGTTTAAAACCAAAAGAATCAGTAATAAAGAGGTTATTCGCTTTATCAGGAAACCAGTGTGCTTATCCATCTTGTAAAGAACATATTGTTGATGAATTAGGCACTGTCATTGGGGAAGTTTGTCATATTGAAGCAGCAGAAATTGGAGGGGAAAGATATAATATAGATTCTAATGATGAATATCGCAGAAGTTTTGAAAATTTGATTTTAATGTGCAGTAACCACCACAAAAAAACCAATAATACTCAAAAATATCCCACACCTATATTAATCAAATATAAACTGGAACACGAGAATCACTTTGTAAATCAGCCCTATATCGCTACTGATGATGTGATAAACAAATCAATCCAAAACTTTATGCAACAGAAGAATAATAATACAGGACAAGGCTCCCAATTTAATAATCAAGCAAGTAAACAAAATATCAAAAATCAAATCGGGGTTCAAAATGTATACAATAACAGCCCCAAAATTGGATCACCTAATGTAGATGGTGCTAGACCCATCATTCAAAAATTTAAAACAATAATAGATGGCATTAACCAAGATGCGACAGCCCCTTCTAGCGATGTTATTGATTTTAGGAATGAGCTTAAGGAGAGATTTCCAAGGGATGTTAAGTCTATACCTACAAAGTATTTACGATTTAGAAAAAATAATGGGAGAATCATTGCAGATGTTGAAAGTTATGAAAAGGAAAACAACGTCGTTTTAAATGAAGAGGATGATTCTACTCAAGAAAAACTTCGTGAATTTTTACTTAATAATGATAAGGAAAAAAATGAAGAATTAAAACGATCATTGTCTCAAAAAGGACAGCAACGTCCCGCTATTATTACCTGTGATGGTTTTTTGATTAATGGAAATAGAAGAAAGATGGCTTTGGAAGAACTCTATAATTCCAAAAATCAAAATTCTCAATATGAAATGATGAGGGTTATCATTTTACCTGAAGAAGTAACAGAGTTAGAGATTCAAAGAATAGAAAACCGATATCAGTTACAAAGTGAAGGTAAATCAGAATATCAAGGTTTAAATAGAGCTATTAAATTTAAAAGAAATATTGAAAATGGTTTTACTCTCGCAGCTCAATTAAGAGATGATCCTAATTACCACGAACTATCAGACCGAGATTTTAAAAAGCAGGTAAAAAAATTTGAAAAAGACTTTATAAAGCCGCTAGAGTGTGTAGATAAATATTTAAATACTTTTGAAAGAGATGGGATGTATAATACCATTTCCGAAAATGCTAAAGATAGAGAAGGTAGATGGCAGGCATTTATAGACTACAGCAATTTTAAAACTGGAACTTTAGAAAATGAGAGGAAAACAACTCAACTAAAAATAAAGGAAAATGAGAAAGGAAGAATTGAAAATGCAGTTTTTAAAATTATTAGAAAAAGAAGTTTAAGCGTAAAAGGAACAGATTTAGGTAAAGTTCATGAGTTCGTTAGAAAAGTACCGAAATATTTAGCAAATGATGAAGCAAAAAAGTTAATCCTAGAAATTGCAGATGTTCCTGAAGATATTCCTGAAGAATTAAAATATGATAAAAGTGGTAATAAATTAAGTGAAAGAGAAATTGATGAAAAATGGGGTGCAAATAATAGGGAGAAAATTTTAGGCAATCTTATTAAAGCATATGGTCACCTTTCTAACCAAGAACAAAGAGATAAGCCATTGGAATTATTAGAGGACGCCTTAAAAAAGCTTCAACATGATAATCTTAAAATAGAAAATATGGGAATAGATTATTATGGTAAAGCTTTAGATTTAACCAAAAACATTATTGAGGAGGCTGAAAAAATTCATAAGGCAATTGATGATGCAAGATATAAAATGAAAAAGCTAAGTAAAAAGAAATAAAGTTTGAGAATAGTTGTTGAAAATAACCAAATAAGCTTATTTAACATTGAAGATTTAAAAAAGTATCAAATCTCTCAATTAGAGTTTTATGGGTTTATAAAAAATCAAAACTTTATTATAAAACAAACGCAAAATGTTGAAGGTGAACTATTGAAAATCATCAATTATTTAGAGGAGGAAAACATTGTATTTGATTTGTCCAAAACTACTGATGACATAATCAGGAAATCTATAAATAATAAGAAAGAATTAAATAGAGCTTTTTCTAGTGCAAAAAGAATAAAAGAGGAAGCCATTTTAGATTCAGATTTTGAACACTTTAAAAATTTCACAAACACATTACCAAGAAAACTAAAATTACATCAACTAAAATCAGCTTATCACTTTTATACGTTAAAAAATGGAGCAAATTTTTCTGTTCCGGGAAGCGGTAAAACAACAACCTTGTTATCTGTGTATGAAAAATTGAAATTAGAAGGTAAATGTAATTTACTCTTTGTGGTAGGTCCACCATCTAGTTTTCAACCTTGGAAAAATGAATTTCATGAAACTTTGGGAAGGAAACCCAAAGCTGTTATATTATCTGGAGGGAACAAATCTTTTCGTAAAAGTGAATATTACAGATCAAGCCAAAATATTCATGAACTTTATTTAAGTACATTTCATACAGTATTAAATGATGTCAATGATATTGTAAAATTCTTTTCACAAATAGATATTAATGTTTTTTTAATTATTGACGAAGCCCATTATATGAAACAAGTTGAGGGTTCTTGGGCAAATTCAATTTTAGAAATTGGAAAGTATTCTACTTATCGAGGTGTACTAACAGGGACTCCAATGCCTAAAAGTTATATGGATATTTTTAATCTATTTGATTTTTTATGGGAAGAAAATTCACCTTTAACTCAAAATGACAAAATTCAAATAAATATTTGGGAAAAGGATAAAAAAAATGAAGAAGTAAAGAAACTACTAAATGAAAAAATAGGACCTCTGTTTTATCGAGTAAGGAAAAAAGATTTAGGACTAGTCCCAGCAGTATTCCACGAACCAATTAATGTTATTCTAAAACCAATTGAAAAGAGCATATATGATTCTGTTAAAGCAAAAATTTTTGAGCTAGACAAAGAAGATTATTTTAGAAATGAAAATATATTAAATAAACTATGGAAAGGCAGAATGATGCGTTTAAGACAGTCAGTATCTTATCCAAAATTACTTCTTACTGCAATCGATGATTATGCTGAAAAATTCATCGATGACTCAGATTTACAGTATAAAATTCAAAATTACGATAAAATAGAAATTTCAGGCAAACTCGAATCACTGAGTAAATTAGTTTTAAAATTAAGAAGAGAGGGTAAGAAGGTTTTGATCTGGTCTAATTTTGTTGGTACGTTGAAATTAATTTGTAGGCATTTTAATTCCAAAGCAATGCGTTCTGAAATTATTTATGGAAAAACTCCAGTTAGAAAAGATGATATGGATTTGATAAATGAGGAAAAGACAAGAGAGGATATAAGAGATGAATTTTTGGATTTAAATAGCGGCTTGGATATTTTAATTGCTAATCCAGCAGCTTGTGCAGAATCAATTTCCTTGCATAAAACTTGTTACAATGCAATATATTATGATTTGTCATATAATAGTGCCCAATATTTGCAATCTTTAGATAGAATTCATCGTGTGGGGGGATCTGAAACCACGGAAGCTAATTATTATTTTTTACAGTATGAAAACTCAATTGATCAGGATATAAAACAAAATCTTGAAGTTAAAGCACAGAAAATGTATGATATAATAGAACAAGATTATTCAATTTACGATTTAGATCTTTTTGAAGATAATATTGAAGACGATATAGATGCATATAAACGTCTATTTAAAAAATAATTATGGAAGAAGTATTAATAATGAAATCAAAAAAAACAAAGAAAGTAAATGCTCCATTTGGTTATTTTGGTTCTAAAAATAAAATAGCTCTACAGTTATGCTCCAATCTACCTCCTCATAATTGTTGGGTCGAAGCTTTTTGTGGTTCTGCTGCTCTAACTTTAAGAAAAGATCCTGCTCCTATTGAAGTAATTAATGACATAGATAATGAAATTGTAAACCTGTTTAGTCAATTACGAAATAACCACGAAGCTTTATGTGATGAAATAAGTTTAACTCCTTACGCTCAACAAGAATTAATAGAAGCAAGAATTCCCAAAGAAGGATTATCGGATTTAGAAAGAGCACGACGTTTTTTAGTTCAATCAATGATGGCTATTAATGGCTTATTTGGTTCAGCTAGAGGAGGTTTTTCATATTCAGATTCTTATTCAAGAAATGGTCATGACGCTAGGGTAAACAGATGGAATAATTTACCGGAAAGATTAAGACTGGTTGTTTCTAGGTTAAAAAAAGTTAGAATCGAAAACAAAGATGCACTTAAAATTCTTCAGAAATATATAAATAGGCCTGCGACCTTAGTGTATTTAGATCCTCCATATCTTGGAAAAAGAACCAACGGATATAATATGGATGCCAATGATATAGATTTTCATGAAAAATTATTAAAGCTTTCAAATAAAGCAAAGTGCATGATTTTTATAAGTGGTTATGAAAATGACTTTTATGATTCATTGCTTAATGAAAAAAATGGATGGAAAAAGAAAACAATTGATACAGTAACGAAAGATTCTAAAGGGAATTCCCACGATAGGCTTGAGGTTGTTTGGATGAACAAATACTATGTAAGTGCACTTGAAATGAAAGAAGTTCCAATAAAACTTACTGAAAAAGAAATTAAACAAGGCAAATGCAATCCAATTAGAAAATAATTAATTCTGAAATAATGAATTGGCATAATATTCTAGACCATCGATTTAAAAAAGACTTTATAAATAAATGGCAAACCTTACTTGACGCAAATCATACTGAAAATTATTATCAAAATTTTCTTTCAAAGAATGCAGGTCTTTTTCTGGGAAATGAAAATTGTCATCTTGTAATTTCCAAACTTAAATTAGGAAGTGAACTAGAAACTGATTTCGTTACTTTAACAGATGGATTTAGTAATGGCAATCAGTTTGAATTAATCGAAATTAAACGGCCAAACTCTAAATTATTTACAAAAAAGGGTTTGATATCTTCGGATTTAAATAGGGCTGGCCAACAAATTAGGGATTGGAAACGCTGGCTAATAGAGAATAAGGCATGGTTTCATAAGTACCTCCCTACCACTTCTACAAGGGTGATTTCAGAAAGCTATTTGAATTTTAAAATAATTATTGGAAGAAGGTCTAGTAATCCTTATGAAATTGAAAAAAGAAATCAAATTGGAAAAGAAATAGGCGCAGAAATTAGATCCTTCGATTATTTAACCGATAAATTTAAGACAAGAACTTTTTATCCAAGATCTTGGCTCGAAAGTGGAGACCAATTTCTCGAATCAGAATTGGCTAATCCCTTTTATCAAGCCATGTCCGATTCAGAATGGAAAAAAATTTGTAATAGCAAAAAGTTATCAACTTTTCATTTTTATAGTTTGCATACAAAGCAAATTTTGGATAACAGAAGATATAATAAAGGATATTCTAATATCTATCATAATGAATAAATAATTTTCACTAAATTCATACAAACGGAATAGTTTTGAAATTGAACGGGAATTTATTGCAAAAAATACTAAAGCTTGAGGTTTCGCAAGCTTTATACCGGCAGGACGGCAAATGGTACCACAACGTTCAAAAATTTCCAGGGGCATTATTCGATGAAAATGGTTATGTGATTTTTAATGAGGAGAATGAATATCTAAATAATCCATTATTACAAATCAAAAAAGATCTACATGTGGTAGGTGGGATCAACAATTTACCAACATACAGAAATTTCACAAATTATGAGCGACTTTTAATTTACGGAGATAATCTTACCAATTTTTTGAATGATCATAAAAAAGATGATGAAGAAACGGTTAGGGTGCTACGAGAGATTCAGGTTATTCAAAGAAAGGGGAAATTAGTAAGTACTTTAAAAAAGATGTATAGTGATAGCTGTCAACTATGTGGCACAAAAGTTCCGATAAAGTCGGGTAAGTTTTATTCCGAAGTGCATCACATTATACCATTAGGTAATCCTCATAAGGGAAAGGATACACTTAATAACATGATTTCCGTATGTCCTAATCATCACGTGCAGCTGGATTTAAGAGCAATTCACTTAAACCCTTCCCAATTTGTTTTGAACAATCATGTTTTATCAAAAGAAAGTCTTCAATACCACAACAGTTTAGTTGAAGAGTTTTAAATATTTTAATCTCTATTTTCTTTTAATCTGGGTTGCTTCAAGACTGTATTTAGCAATATAATGGTCTAAATTAATTTTTAATGAATAAATCAAACGCTGAAATGTTTTAAAACTTTAGTATTATTTTTCCAGTGGATATCTCGGATCGATTTGTGCCAGTGATTTCGGTCGGCTAGTGCCAGGCATTTCGGTTCAAATTGTGCCACTTTTGGTTTTAAGTTAAGCCTATATCGGTTCGTTTTGTGCCACTTTGAAAGATCAAGTAAATAATACCTTGTCGCTTAAAAACAAGCGATATGGCCAATACACTTGATCCAATGGACTTAAAACAAATTATTTCCTTACATCTCGATGGATTTAGCAACCGTAAAATAGGTGCCACCCTTGGGATCTCCCGCAATACGGTAAATACTTATATGCGGCTGTTCAAGGCCAGCGGTTCTTCCCTTAAAGAATTATTGGCCCTTGATAATGCTGGCTTAGAAAAGCTTTTTCCTTCACACACTACTATTGACAACCCTCGTTATGAGGAACTGATGTTATATTTTGAGGGGGTCAACAAGGCCCGGAATCATCCAGGGTTTACTTTTTTATACCATTATCAGGAATATGTAGCGCAGGCTAAAGATCCTTATGGTTATACCCAGTTTATGGAACACTACCGGCGCAAATATACCAAGGTTAAAGGTTCGATGAAACTTGAACACGATCCTGGGAATGAAGTCTTTATTGATTATGCTGGCAAAAAGCTCCAAATTATTGATAAGGAAACCGGGGAACTGGTCCCGGTAGAAGTATTTGTAGCCATCCTTCCCAACAGCCAGTACACCTACGTGGAAGCCTGCAGGAGCCAGAAACGAGAGGACCTGATTACCTGTTGCTGTAATGCTCTGCACTTTTATGGAGGCGTGCCTAAAGCAATTGTCTCCGACAATCTAAAATCAGCGGTTACCCGCGCCAGCAGGTATGAGGCTGACATCAACAGGAGTTTTAAAGACTTCGCACGGCATTACGACTGTGTGATCAATCCTGCCCGGGGCTATGCCCCACAGGATAAAGCTTTGGTGGAGAATGCCGTAAACCTTGCCTACCAGCGGATCTATTATCCCCTTCGGGAAATGAGCTTCTTCTCTTTGGAAGATCTTAACCGGGAGATAAAACGCTTGTTGGAGCGGTACAATGACCTGTTGTTCTCCCGCAAAGAAGCCAGTCGCAGGGAACTCTTCCAATCCGTGGAACGGGAATACCTAAAGCCCTTACCAGAGACGGTCTATGAACTGAAAGGGTACCGAAGGGCAAAGGTTCAGAAAATAGGCTATGTATACTTCTCCCCGGATAAAAGCTATTACAGCGCACCCTATCGTTACATAGGAAAAGAAACCACTATCCATTATACGAGTTCCGTGGTAGAAGTATATTATTATCATCAGCGAATCGCCCTACACCAGCGCAACCCATCAAAAGGCAGTTATAACACTAATAAAGAGCACCTAAGTAGTACCCATAAATACTATAGCGATTGGAGCCCTGAATTTTTTAAAAAGAAAGCGGCCATACATGGCAAGTACGTACTGGGTTGTATCGAGCAAATAATCACCGCGGTGGACTATCCTGAAATAGGATATAAACGAGCTATGGGGGTCATCCAGCTCCATAAATCCTATGGCTCCCAGCGATTGGATGATGCCTGTAAAAGAGCTTTGCAGGCAGACGCGGTTACTTACCTGCGCATTAAAAATATCCTGAAAAACAACCTGGACAAAAGCTCTCTGTTTTACCAGGACCTCGAAGAAGATAAACCACACATCCCGGAACACGATAACTTGCGGGGTGCTTCTGCATATAAATAATAAACCTTTTAAATCTAATGAATATGAACAACAATCAGACTATTGAAAAACTTAAACAAATGCGCCTGGGGGCTATGGCCCAGTTGCACCTGCAGCACATAAAGGACAACCGCATAGAGAATATCACTGCTGATGAATACCTCGCTCTGCTGATCGATCACCAATGGGAAGACCGGCAGAACCGGAAGATAGAGCGGCTCTTAAAACAGGCCGGCTTTAAACAAGAGGCGAATCTGGCCGATGTAAATTACACTCAGCAACGCAACCTGGACAAGAACATGTTTACCCGCCTGGGGACACTGGATTTTATAACCAGAAAGGAAAATATTATCCTTACCGGGGCGTCCGGGGTTGGCAAAAGTTACTTGGCCCAAGCTTTAGGACATCAGGGGTGTATGATGGAATACAAAACCATTTACACCAACACCGCCCGTCTTTTTAAGAAATTAAAACTTAGTAAAGTGGATGGCACTTATCTTAAGGAACTTGGGAAACTCATCAAAGCGGATGTACTGATCCTCGATGACTTTGGCCTGCAGAGTTTTGATAATCATGCCAGGGAAACCCTAATGGATATCATCGATGACCGGTACAACAAAGCTTCCACAATTATATCTTCACAAATACCTGTATCCGCCTGGTATGATATTATTGGGGAAGGAACTATTGCAGACGCTATTCTGGACAGGATCGTAAACTCCTCACATCGGATCGACCTCAAAGGTTATGACAACAATATGGTTATGTAAAGCCCGACGTAAAGCGTGTTGATTTATAGCATATTACGTTACAACTTTACATTTAGGCTTTACATAAAAATTATACCTTACCCAATCCTTTCAGCCAAGTTATCAGGTTCTTGTTATCGATCCATTCTCCAGTTATCAGATTAGGTGTCAGACATTCTGATGCTTGTTCTATTGCTTCTCTTTTTTGCTTTGAATCGGCCCTTGCGTAAACCTCTGTAGTCTGGATAGAAGTATGCCCCAGCAAGTCTCTTATCCAAATTAAATTTACTCCAGATTGCAACAGGTGCATAGCTCGGCTGTGCCTAAGCTGGTGGCAACTAATTATTTCAGGAATAATATTAGAATTACATGCACGAGCCATATCTGCATATTTTTTTAAAATGTAGCTTATTCCAGCTCTGGTAAGTTTATTTCTCGCGCTATTACAGAAGATAGGTTTTTTCATACTCAACTCATAATCAATATTGTGTCTATCCATATACTTCTTGAGTATGTCCACAACATGGTCAGAAAGAGGTACTATTCTCACTTTTCTCCCTTTTCCATATACCCGGACTGAGTATGGCTTACACTGGATTTTTAATGACTCTAGCGTTAGGTCGACCAGTTCCTGTACTCTACAACCTGTATCATACATCAACGCCAGTATCGCTAAATGTCTTAACTCCTTATAACAAGAATTATCAGGTTGTTCCATTAGTAGTTTTATTCCTTCTTTTGTGAAGTATGCTGGAGTTTGATGTTCTTTTTTTAAGTTCTTGATTGCCATTATTTTTTGCCACTGTTCAAGATGTTCTATGGTTTCATACTGAAGATATGATACAAAGGAATGGATAGCTGCTAACCTACTATTTCGGGTGGCAATGCTGTTTCCTTGCTTTTCGATCAGCCATCGGAGATATTCAATCACATTATCTCTGTTAATGTCCAACAATGCTGTTTTTTCAATTTTTATTTGCTTTTCATCCCTCAAGTAGGAAAAGAAGGAGACAAAAGAATCGCGGTATGCAGCTATTGTATTAGGGCTCACATTTCGTTCGTGTGGGAGATATACGCCAAGGAAACCTGTCATATATTTTGCTAAGTTATTCGTTGTTGTCATATTTTTCCGGATATATAAAATTATTCAGGGAAGAGCATTGCTCCAGTAGCTTAGGGTATTCACTGCAAGTTAGCCTTACATATCCTTCAGTGGATGAGAGTGACTTGTGCCCAAGATTAGCAGACAGCAGTGGAAGAGCAGCGTATATATCTAAACCTTCTCTCACCATTTTTGCAAGAGAATGTGTTGCCATGGTGTGTCTAAGATCTTGTATCCGAGGTCCAAAGCGTTCCCCTTTATATGCAATCCCACATTGCCGGTATACCTTTTTGAACCAGTGGTATGCATTAGCGGAAGAAAGCGCTTCACCATTTAATTTGACAAAGAAGGGATGATCGTTGTCAGTAACACCCTTTACTGGAAGCATACTCCTGTAATGTAGATAGTTCTGAAGATTCTCCTTTAAGGTGTTGCATATAGGAACCAAACGTTCTTCTCCATTTTTAGTACTGCCCCATGTCCCTACTTTTAGGATATTTCTATTAAGATCCACATCATTGTTTCTCAATGAAATGGCTTCTGTGATTCTTAAACCCGTACTATATAAAAGCCTAATAAGGCAAGGTACTGATATAATAGGGTCATCTTTTCGATGACTTTGACGCTGGAGTCCGTCAGCCTCCTGGAATATGGACTGCATCTGTTCTTCTGAGAAGATATAAGGTAAGAAACCTCGATCATTCGTACATTTCGGCAAGGGCATTATATATGATTTAATCCCATGCTCGTTCATGTATTTAGCAAGTTGTGATAGTCTGGAACATTTTCCATAGAAAGTCCTGCTACAATCATTTACTCTCGACTTTGCCCAAGTACCTATCAGCTCTTTCGTAATGATTGGTTTCGATAAGCCATATTGTATGGTAAACTCATCGAACTCCTTGTAAGTCCATTTGGTTCCCATTACAGTTTGTCCGCAGGATTCTTTTATACGAATCAGGGCTTTCATATAGGGAGCCAGTACTCCTTGATAATCAAATGGATTAGTCATAAAACAACCCTCCTTTCTGCTTGTAGAAGTTATCCTGTGATCCTGGGACGTCCAAGACGCATCTAAGCATATGCACTAGGTCTATCCGCACATAGTTTCTTGTGGAATCTACTTCTGAATGGCCCAGGGTTTCTGATATAATTGGGATAGGTATGGATTTATCCAACATTCTCTGTGCTAGACTAAACCTCAATGCATGCCCCCCGTGATGCCTGTTCTCAATCTCTATTTTTGAAGATTTAAAAACAACACTGATAGCCAAATGAACAGATGCCCCATTAAGCTCTTCATACGGGGCACGACAACTTAAGAACACCTTGTCAGACGTAGATTTTGGTCGTGCATACCGTAGATAATCTATAATAGCATTACCAACTATTGGTAAAAGTGGAACGTTCAGGGGATTTCCAGTTTTAAACTGTATGAGATTTATTTTATTGTTTTCCCAATCTATATTGCTGAAGCTCAGATTAGCAACATCCGAGACACGCAGCCCTGTACGGGAGCATAATAACACCATAGCATAGTTTCGTTTCCCCACATTACTTGAACAAGATATCGACTGCTCTACCTTAAGCACTTCATTTGGAGCGTAAAATGAAGGGATTCTCACACGCTTGAATCTCTTACCAATGGATTTCAGCAAATAAGAGTAGTCCTTCGATATGAGGTTTTTGTGAAAGAGGAAGGAAAGGAAGCGCCTGGTAGTATCGATATATTCCTTCTGTTGACGTTCGCGACTTTCAATATACTTTATTATTGCTTCTTCTGTTATTTCTGAGAGATTGTCTATTCCTATCCCTAACAGATATTCAATGAAATTGCTCATTGTTTTTTTGTAACGCTGGAGCGTTTTCTTCTCGTCTATGCGTCTAGATTTCAAGAAGTCAAGATATTGATTAGCAGCGTCTCCAATTTCACCCCTTAGCGGATATTGTATTGGACGATGCATTCTTCCACCAAGTTTGTTATTCAACAACACATTGGTTAACACATCAATGCCCTTGATAAGGTCACGATGCTGGAATGTAACATTGGCTCCATCATGACATGTCATTGCAAATTCATTGCCGACATTTTCATTATACTCAACCAAATCTTTAGAGAACATATACGCAAGTATGCCTTTTTTCCACAACCAATTATAGGTTTCGATGCGACTACTTGAATATCTCTTTTCTTTTAAAAGTTGGTTGGCATGTTCAATAAGTTTTTGAATTTCCATAATTTCTGTTTTTTTAATGTTGATTTTGTAATATGCCACATTAAAATTATGGAAAGCTAATATGCGTAGTTCACCGGTAAATCACTGAATTTTAGAGTGTTTCACAGAATAGTAGAATGGTAATAGTCATAACCATATTGTTGTCATAACCTTTGTTATGGAAAGCTATACATAACAAAGGAGAATCACTAAGAAAAGGAGCTTTAAAGAACGAGTAACATTAATTTTTTATATAATTGCAGTATCTTTCAAAGTGGCACTGTTTGACCGAAACAGGTGGCACCATCACTCCGAAATAGCCATCCAGAAAAAAACCTAAAAATAACTGGTCTAGAGCTAAATATTTTATAGCCTTTTATAGATACCGTAAATTCTTATTAAAAAAATAATGCTACTTATGCACCGATAAAAGAATTAGCCATGATCATTGGGCGTAGTAATGGTTCAGCAGCTATTGAAAATAGCAAATTTTGATCACCTGGACCCGGTATTACCAGACAGGAATGTTTCAGGCTTGTATCCGTCCGAGCACTTTAAGTTTTTTGGACTGAATGTACCGCTATTGATATTTTTGGACAATCAAGCATTAGGGTAGCTTACAATTAAAATTTACTGATGACTAACTAACTTTCATGAAATAAAAGCTACCTTACCAGTTCTAGTTGTCTCGGACAAACAGCAAAATCATTTACGTATTCCCTATTTCAAAGAAGTTTCATATCCTTTAATTCATCCTGGCAAAATACTTTACCAAAACGAGGGAATAAATTATTAATATTAAACATATTTCTACTAAAGTTAGGCTCCGGCACTCTTGACATTTTTAGTAAACCAAATTCGAACTGTTTCCTGGTGATGTAAGCCAACCTCAAAACATTGAAGTCATTAGATAACTCAATTCCAATGAAAATATCAAATGGCTTTTTAATTTTAGAGGTACTACCCCGTTCATTCTCAAACGTTATCAACTTTACCGAAACTTTATCTCCATTATCATGACAAATGATGTCATATCCAGGTTCTGTTTGATTCAAAATAACTTCAGGAATTCTACCCTGTTGTTCTAAAAATGAATGCGCTATAGCTTCACCAATTCTACCTATAATATTATCATTTCCCTGCAAGACTGAATCTTGATCTGCATAATCCCTAAATTTTTTTCTAGCTTTTAGATATTCCCTGCTGAATTTTCTCCTTTTTTCATCCATTTCTATTTATATTTCCTAAAGGCTTGCACTGTCTGATAAATACCGTATCCAACGGCTATCCTACTTATAAAATCAAGAATATATAATTCTTGACTATCACCCAATTTCAATTCATTTACTTTATGAAGGGGGTTGAGAATAATAGCCAACCTCTTCCATTGCCAATTTTCGTAATTCCAAGTGTAATCAAACCCTCCAATATTAAAAAGCATACCGTTTAGAAATAAACCCGCGAAACCGACAGTAAAAATTGATGCTAACCAAAAATTACTACCATAATTATTAGAAATTCGATTTAAAAACATCATTGGAATATTTGCTAGATTGCTAACCAATCGATGTCCATGGCAAAAACTTTGAATCCAAATCAATTTATGAAAAGACCGATATTCCAATACTTTAAATCGGCTTCCAGAAATACCATCACCGTTTATGCTCGAGTAATGCTTCAGTAACCGGAAAGTTTCTTGTTTGTTCACTAATGGAATGTCTCCTTGATTATCAATAGCGTTTTGATAACCCTTGTTATCCTTATGAAAATATCGGCTTTTAAAATCAGAATAGTTTATTTTCAAATCAAAAAATTTCAATTGTCCTGAAATAATAGCTTGTGATAAATCAACCCCCTTTTTAAATTGGGTTCTAGAGAAAATCGATTTTCCACCCAGTAAAGAATATGTAAATAAAGCATTTTCCTCAAAAGTTGCCATACTAAACACCGCGGTTGCATTAAAATCTGATTTATAAAATATGACTCTATTTTTAAAAGTAGTTTTCCAAAAATCTGCTAAGCTTTGGAATTTGGTATTATTGAATTTAATCAACTCTACCTTACTATCATGAATTAAGAATTTTGCATTAAATGTAACTTCCTCTAAATTGATTTCTTTTTTAAATTCACAGTTATCACTGAACCTTATTTCATTTCTGATTTCCACATCTTCTTCTATATCGAAAAAATTATCTTCACTTTTTTCATATAACTCTATATCTTCAAGCCGATTAACGTCTTTACTGATAATAGCAGGGGAGAAAGAAATAGTTTCATTAAACTCACAGTCCTTAAAATGAATTGGCAATGTATCTCCAGGGATAACTACGTTAAAATTAAAGATTTTATTTTCTATTAAAACTTTTGCTTCGGTTAACAAAACAGCCAGCTGAAAGTTAGCTTTAAAATCTTCCTCAGTTATTACTGATCTCATATTGCTAATTATTTAATCCTCAAATTTGACTTACATTATTTCGACCTTTTATAACGGTCATGGATGTAAAACCCTTACTAATTATTAAATAGTGTCCCTCCAGTATTAGTTAGCCAATGTTTATCGATTAAATAATCTTTTTATCAAAAATCGAATATCACTTTCCTTAAGTAAAGTATTCCCAGGATGAAGGTACGCTTCTAATTCATCATGAACATTCGATATTTTCTTGTTATCAACCTCATAAATAAGATCTTGATAACTGGTTACTTTTTCCATTTTTTCAACTAAGAAGTACATGATATACATCTCTAAATTCCTAGATCTTTCACTAAAAACCCTGGGATATTTTTTTTTCAGGACGAGCAAATTACTTAACCAGTTACCATAAGGTTTTCCTTCAGATCTTTCCCACCTTGCTTTAAAAGATTCTAATTTCGCGTAAGGAGGATTTTTAGGAAGACAACTCTCAAAATCAGGATCTTGGAATAATACAAAAACAGGCTCTTGAAATTCTTTGTTTATCTTATACCACCCATAAACCTGAAAGATGTCAGCACCGGTATCAGGATAATAAAATCGTTGAGCTTTATCTTTTATCTCAAACCAAAAAACATTCCCAGCCTTAGTTACACAACGTATATCAGGAGCTATGGCCAATTTACCGTTGGGTAATTCAACACTTGGAGCTTTCCCCAATCTTTTCTTTGATTCATAGATAATACATTCTTCCAAAAGCGGAGCTATTTCATCTCGAATTGACAAAACAAAATCATTAGCTTTTTTCAAAGAATGGCCCTTGGTCCCTTGTGGTTCATCAGAGTCTATATAATGTTTTCTTGAATTTAGTGTCATAATTTAGGGATTAGAGATTCAGTACTTTATTTAGGGATTCCTTAAAATCATTTTCATTACTGTTATTGTAAAAGGGCACTCCAGTAATAGCATATTTATCTGAATGGATCTCTAAAATGTCTTTATCTTTACGGAGTGTCATCAAGAATTCTTCCTTCCACTTATCATTCGCAATTAAATGACCTCCTTTCGGCTCAATAAAAACTTGATATACTAGAGATTTATCATCCTTTTCTCTACAGAATAATAGGAAATCAGGTTCGAAAGCTCTTCCCTTATAATCATATATCTTAACTTCTCTTTCGTTTCGTACCAGATATATGTCTTCATATTTTTTTTCCAAATGTTCAAACCTTCGCGCAAACATCGAAACGAAGTTCTTTTCTTCTATTGTTCCATAATTCGCATTATAAGCGTACCACCGTTTTTCAGCTACTAATTCTTCTTGACCCTCATAACGTTCACTATTTTTAGCCACTTTTATTTCCTTGTCTTTAAAAATATTATGAACATAATCCGAAATGAAATTAGATCCTTGGTATTTAATCAAATTAGATTTAATCTCATCCTCTAAGGCTTGTAGAAGCCTCTCAAGGGCTTCCAAAAGGTCCTCGTTAGTAAGATTATTAATCCTCTTTTCTGTACCTAAAACAGTAATTTCCAACCCTCCTAAAAATTTATTGTTGCTAATTAGATAGGAATAACTAGATATTGAGGGAAAAAGCTTGGAAATATTATGAAAGAAAAAGAAAGGATTTTTTGTAAGTGCATAACGTATAATATGAGTGGGCATTTTCCTAAGTGGAAAATCTTTTGAAACTATCGAAGTTTCTTCTTCATCCTCTTCATTATTATTAAAAACGCCAGTGATTTTACCCAAACCAGAGGAGATAGTGTGAATGAAATTTTTCTTTGATACTCCCAATTCCGAAAAACTGTCGACATTCGCTCGTCCCTTTTCAATTCTTTTATTGAAAAAAACCTGACCTTTTTTATAAAAGTCAGTTCTCTTAAAATCCTTTTTTAAAAACAATTGTTTTGTTTCTAAATTATCCTCATCCTCGTAAATCCCTGTTTCTACTAAAGCTTTTTTCAATTCTGAAATATATCGACTATCCTCTTTTGTATGATAAAATAGCTCTTCAAGTATTCGAAGATCGTGAGTTAAGTCGTCATCATATTTACGTTTGTACTTTTCTTGGCCTTGCTCAACTGAGAAAGGAAAATATCTAGCCCCACGACCTATTAACTGGGCTTCTGAAATTGTGGTCTTACCAGGTTTCCCCGATTTACCATCTCGGCCTTCGTACAACCGAACTATATCGAAAAGGTTTAATACATCCCAACCTTCATTAAGCTTTTGAACAGCAAAAATTGCCCTTATAGGATTGTTTTCATCTTCTAGTGTATTTAAAAGAATTTGGTTTTTTTCAGCTTCTGCATCATTATTCGCACTAATACAATTTGTCTCTTTGAAGTTGATTTGAATCCTATTTAATAATTCGGAACTGGACAATCCTTTACTTTTAAAGTAAGAGAATGCCTTTTGAACAATAGGAACTGTAGAACTTTGTTTTACATTTTCGATTATCTCTGATGATAAATTTTCAATTAATAGGTGAAAATTCTGCTTATTTTCTTCTGATTCTTTGATTGTTCGACGAGCTTTAAACAAAATTACTGGTTTCAAATTGACATTGTGATCTGAAGCCAACTCCTGTCGGTAAAGATTCAAAATTAGGGCCTGAAGAATTCGCTCATTTTCGCCGTAAAATGACCGGACAAGATTTATTTCCTTAGAATATTTATCATTCCTGAATTCGGCCAAATCATATTTAAAAATTACTTTATCTTTATATTTCTCAGTAATTTCACGACTTTCATAATCTAATGTAGCAGTAAACTCAAGTAGTAAATTATCAATATTTGTATTCAATATTTTCAAGACAGTTCCTTCCCAGCCACCAAATAATTCACCATTTTTCTTTGTATTTGAACTAAGATGGTGGGCTTCATCGGCTATTAAGACAGTTTTTCTATCCTCGAAATCTTCATAAGTTATACTATTCTCCTTTGAATTGTTCAAATCTAAATGGAGCTGTTGAATCGTCGTAAACTTTATATTGATGTTTTCAGGATCCGCTTCGTCAAAATTGTCTACAGATTTAATTAGAACTTCCCTACCGTCTATTACAATACGATCTCTAAACAAATATTTAGAGGCTTGAGGATTAAGAAAATTCTCTATAGTTTTACTAATTATATTTTTCGTATTTACGAAGAATAGGAAGTTTCGGTAACCTTTCTCAAATAGATAAATAATAAGTCCTCCCATTACTAAGGTCTTACCACTCCCAGTAGCCATGTTATACATTAAATGCAGAGGTTTATATGGCTTCCCCTCAAATTCTTCGTTGTAACATAGCAAAAACCGCTTAAAGGCCTCTAATTGATATGGCCTTTGATCATATTTCTCCCAGATGTTATCAATAATGGAATCTGGAACTTTAGTTCTGGCAATCTCTCGTTTGCCAAATTCTTTGATTAAAGTGTTGTATAAATATTCCATTACTAACTTCTTATCTGATAAAAATCTTTTGATAATCTTTTTTCGGCTTCAGTGCACGAAAAATCCTGATCTTCGATAGAGGAAAGATTCACATAAAGTTGATTCTTATCTAACAATTCGATGAGATGGTCTTTCTGTTGTACTAATTTAAGTGATAAAAATTCTTCCATATGTTCTTCTTGTTTACTAAGATCAACATTATAGTGTAGGAAGGATTTATTTTTCATCTGCCCCCAGATTTCAACTAAGGCATCAGTATCTTCTGCATTATTGATTTCATTTACAAAATCTTGATTATACTTTTTTAATTCAAAATAAGAAAATGCTCCTCCACCTTTCCAATCAGCAAGCTTAGAAATTCCGGATGAATCGCCATTTATAACATTATTTAATCTTGCAGTGCTGTCATTTTTCCCATAATCAAGCTGCTCAATACCTATATACTGCCTCTGAAGTTTATGCGCCACGGCACAAGTCGTTCCACTTCCAAGATGATAATCTAATATTATGTCTTGCGGCTTTGTTGTTAATTCAATTATTCTCTTTAGAAGCAATTCTGGTTTTTTACCATTTTTCAAAGTAACTCCGCCTTCACTTGCAATTCCTGTAAAGCCTATATCTGTCCATACATCCGTCAGAGCCGTTGCTGGTAGAAATTCCCCATCGATTTCTTTGAAAGTATTCGCCCAGAAAACGATCATTTCTCCATTTAGAATATAAAATCCTTCAACGTCTTCATTTGGATGCTGCATTATAACTCGCTTGTTATTCTTAGATTCCTTAACCGTTTTTTTTCTTTTTTTCAAAGCCCCGCCACCTAATGCAGCTGTACGAAAAACTCGCTCTTTATTTTCATTTGCAAATGCCGCTATCTTCTTATCCAGAACTTCTTTAGGAAGATCCTTCTTTAAATCCTTTGAATCAGTATAACCCTCCTCCTTAGCTATTTGTTCTATAACAGTAGAATATTCCCACTTTGCAAAATGATCTTCTGGGTTTAAAAGAAAATATTTGTAGTTTTTATCATAAGTTTTTTCAACATATAATTTATTTAATTGCCCCTGTCCAGCTTCATTAGAATAGAAAAAAAGATGATTTGCTGTAGAGAAGATCTTTGCACTTGTTGCTTTAAATCCTGATGGAGCATTAGTAGACATAGTAATATGATTAAGGTAATTCTCCCTATTAAAAACTTCATCCAATAAGACTTGGATATAGGCAGCTTCATCGTTGCCGACATGTAAAACTATAATACCATCTTTTTTTAGTAAGCTTTTTGCTACCTCCAACCTATTTTTCATAAAGGTAAGCCAAGTCGAATGGTTAAAAGAATCATTATACCTAAACTCATCACTTCCAGTATTAAAGGGGGGATCGATGTATATTAATTTTATTTTACCCGAAAACTGCTTAGCTATAGAATGAAGGGCTAGAAGATTATTTCCTTTAATTATTAAGTTACTAGTTATTGTATCTGCCGGTAATTGTCTTGCTTCATTTATTGCTGAATCTCGAAGGAACTCTTCCTTGATCCCCTCTTTTTTATTAGAAAACACTTTAAGGCTTGTCAATACTTTTGGTTCTAACAACTGAGTTATTTCATCTTGAGCAAGAACCTTATTGAAGAACACCTCTTCCCTTTTATCCTCTTCTCGACTCTGTCCCCCCTCCAGAACACAATCCTTAAATGGCCACACTAGCGCCACTTCGTTTCTTTGATTAAGATATTTTCCCGAAATTGATAAGCCTACCTTATTTCTAAAAATAGTATAACTGTCATTCAAATAATTTTTCTGCTCTAAAAACTGTAAAAAATAATTCTGTTTGAATACTATAGTGTCACCAACATCTAAGAAAAACTCTTTTTTGAGCATCTCATTGCTCAATAGTAATTCTAGTAATTTTTGATCATAATTTTGTGCTTTATTATAGACTAACCATTTTTTTATTTCTCCGTTGTCGGACACAAAATTTGGTTCAGATTTCAGACATTCTGTGATGGTGCTATATAACTGCATAGGATTCTCTTGTAGAGTATTTTATTAAATTAATATTAACGGCTTTTATGTAAAAGCTAGTGAATTTTAAGATTAAAATTGTTAAGGCCTACCTTAAAAGGTAAAACTAAAGATTAAGTAAAAAACAAGAAACTAATTTGATTGCAACTTATAAAGAAAGATTACAAAATATTGAGGAAATGTGGAAAAATAGCGGCATAAAAACGAAAATCATTTAATTTCAAATGGTTAGCAATTTTTTAATTAATAGGAATTTGGGCTCTATAGTTTTCATAATCAGCTTAATTTTAGCAATGGTTTAAATCTATTATTTATTGACTGGAAGGAGCATTAAAGAACTTACCTACTTTTGATTTAATTAAAAGTGGCATCTTAAATTCTTGCAAAGCATTTCAATCTAAAATATTGCTAACGAAGTATTGCTTAATTTTTTCAGTTTTTATTTCTACTCGAATTCATATCATCTCCTTCCTTAGGCTTATTCAGTTTTTGCTGTAATAATTCCATATCCTCACCTACTTTACGCTCGATAACCTTCGCGTATATTTGGGTAGTAGATAGTTTTTTATGTCCTAAAATTTTAGAAACTGTTTCTATGGGAACTCCGTTAGACAAAGCAACCGTCGTGGCAAAAGTATGCCGGGCAAGATGAAAAGTCAGGTTCTTTTTAATACCGCACTTTGCTGCAATTTCCTTTAAATAACTATTCGCTTTTTGATTTGTGATAGTGGGCAAAAGGCCATTCTTTATCCTGCATTCCTCATTATGTTTATATTCTTCCAGGAAATTCATGGCCTTAGCAAGCAATGGCACCTTTACCTGGTTACCATTCTTTTCTCTTCTTGTAATAATCCAGAATTTCTTATCTATTCCAATCACGAGGTTTTGTGGTGTAAGGAGTATAAGATCTCCAAAACTTATTCCTGTGTAACAGCTAAATATAAAAAGATCCCTTACTTTTTTTAGCCTGGGAATTTCCAATTTAACTGATTCTATACGTTCTAACTCCTCAGGAGTTAAAAATCCCCGCTCCCTACGTTCAAGATGCGGCTTAAATTTTATAAAAGGATCTTTTTCAATCCAATCCAGATGATAGGCCAGGGTTACCATCTTCCTCAAACGCTGTATATGTTTCATAACAGCATTATGCTGAAGGTTCTTACGATAATGCCGTGGCTTAACAGCACGGAGATAATTCTCAAATTTTACAACAAAACTGTAGTCCAGTTCTTTTAGATAAAGGTCTTTCCTCCCATATACTTTTTTGACAAAACCTCTGATGTAATTTTGACTTGTAATATATAAGCGCGTAGTATTTTGCTTCAGTTTAGAAAACATATTGTTGTTGTGATACTCAAAAATATCCTCCAAAGAAAAAAGATGTTCTCTGTCTCCAAAGTAACGAGATTTGATAGTCTCCGCGGAAATAACAGCTCCTTCCATTCTCAAATCCTGATAACATTGAAATAATGTGGAGCGCTCCTGTTCCAGAAACTGGTTGAGCTCTTTAGCATATGGGCTCTTGCCCATAAGCTTTTGTTTCTTGGGGTCCCATAGATCAATATCAACCTTTCTCTTTAGGCTGATGTTTAATTTTCTACCGTTAATAGAGATTCTGGCGTAAATAGCGGTTTGATTCTCTTTGGCTCTTTTGGAATAAATCCAAAACAGGACGGAAAATGTTGACTGAGTTCGCATAATTTGTGGTTTTAAGTTAGACAATGTTGCGAAGTCAAACCACCATTATGAGTACAATTCAGGACATTAAGATAAGATTTTTCTGCTAAAAAAGTGTTGACGATCTGTGAACTTTTAAAGCGGTATCATTTGATATCATCCGATATCAAAAAAATTCAAAAACACTGGTAATCAACAAATTAACTATTTGTTAATTTTTGTTAAAGTGTCAATCGTAGCCTCACCAGGAATCGAACCTGGATCTAAAGTTTAGGAAACTTCTATTCTATCCATTGAACTATGAGGCCAAACCGGGCACAAAAATAATAATGTTTTTACGACTATATCAAATCTTTCTTAAATACTTCCAATATTTCCCCCAATCTTCGGTAAATTAGGCATGTTTAATATTCAAAAATCATGAAGTTCTCCAGCTTTTTCCTTTCATTCTTTCTTATGTTTTTTGTTGATACCTGCAATAAAAGCCGCGAAAACTTCATAGAAATTACCGGCACATTAAAAGCTAGCGGAATTAATTCATACCAGTACGGCACCCACATTATTAGAAATAAAGATTCCTATTACGCCCTAAAAAGTGATAATTTTAACCTTACCAGGTATGAAGGACAGAAAGTAACTATTCATGGAAAGGCTATAGAAGGATATCCTGTAGATGGCGGGCCGGAATTTATTTTGGTTAAAGAGATAAAAGAATATTAAATTTAAAAATTCCCTATTGAATATTATATTTACAAACATGAAAAAATCACTTCTTTTCTTAGCATTGTTTAGCCTCTTTGGAACTTTTTCTGCAAATTCCCAAATTGAAGAAGACCAAACCGGCGCCTGGTACATGTATTTCTGGAACACAAGCTTTGGGAACAGCCAATGGGGACTGCAGGGAGATGTACAATATCGTAACTGGGACCTTGGCGGTGATTTGGAACAATTACTAATTCGCGGTGGACTTACATATTCTCCTAAAAATGCCGATATAAAATTTACATTAGGTTACGGTAATATCACATCCGGAGAATTTGGAGATAGCAACGAAACTTCAGGCGAGAGCAGGATTTATCAGGAGGCCTTACTTCCACATAAATTAAGCAATCGTTTTTACCTTACCCACCGCTTTAGGTACGAACAGCGCTGGGTAGAAAACCAGGATTTTAGAACACGTTACCGCTACAACTTATTTTTAAACATACCTTTAAACCAGAACAACCTCAACAAGAATGCGGTTTACCTGGCATTATACAACGAAATCTTTATTAATGGTGAACGTGAAATTGGTAATGGGCGCTATGTAGAGCTTTTTGACAGAAACCGTTTTTATTCAGCTTTAGGTTATGCCATACAGGATAATCTAAAAGTACAGGCAGGTTATATGACGCAGACTACAGATAATGTTAGCAAAGGCCAACTTCAGCTTAGCCTGCACCATACGTTTTAATAAATTTTCAATAGAGTTTAGCTACCTTTGATAATGAACAAAATTTTACTTTTATTTTTTTTCCTAAGCATGAGTACCGCCTTTTGTTTTTCCCAAAACCCTGAAATTAAAAAAGATGCTTTTGCCCATACTTTTTCCATTGTTGCCAGAGATACTGCAACCGGTGAAATGGCTGTGGGAGTACAAAGCCATTGGTTTTCTGTAGGTTCTTTGGTTTCCTGGGGCAAATCTGGGGTAGGCGTTGTTGCCACCCAGTCTTTTGTGAATCCTGCTTATGGCCCGGAAGGGCTTCGACTTATGGAACAGGGAAAAACGGCAGATGAAGCTCTGGAAATCCTTGTAAATAATGACGGCGGAAGAGCTTACCGGCAGGTGGCATTTCTGGACATGGAAGGAAATACTGCTGCCTATACAGGTGAAAACTGCGTGGAAGCGGCCAGCGATATCAGCGGGAAAAATTTTTCAGTTCAGGCCAATATGATGCTGAATGATAAAGTAGTTCCTGCCATGGCAGAAGCTTTCTATCTCAATTCAAAACTTCCGTTGGCTGAAAGAGTAGTGGAAGTTTTACGTGCAGCACAAAAAGCAGGAGGCGATATCCGCGGAAGACAGTCGGCTGCGTTAATTGTAGTAGGCCCTGAGAACGCGGCAAATCCATGGGAAGACAAAAAAATAGATTTACGGGTAGACGATCATTCCAATCCCGTAGAAGAACTTTCCCGGCTACTTAAAACGGCGCGGGCTTATGAATTTATGAACCGTGGAGACCTGGCCGTGGAAGAGGGAAATATTGAAAAAGCGCTGAAAGCATATGGCGCCGCAGAAAAAATGTTTCCGCAGAACCTTGAAATGAAATTCTGGAAAGCAGTGGCCCTGGCAAACAGCGGGCGCCTTGATGAAGCCAAACCAATTTTTGATGAGGTGTTTACTGAAGATGAAAACTGGAGAACAATGCTTACCAGATTGCCAAAATCGGGACTATTAAATCTTTCCGAAGAAGAAATCGATGAAATTATCAATTAATCTAATTCAAAAAAGCTTGTTATGAAGAATATAGTTTTTAAAAGTTTCCTTTTTGTATTACTGACTGCAGGATTGCTTTCCTGTAAGGATACTGAAACTGAAAAAGAAACTGTTGCAGCACCATCTGTTGAATCCAGTTACCTGAATAAAGATCAAAGCACAAACAGCGAAAGCGAAGTAGCATACAATCCCGCCCACGGTCAGCCTAACCACAGGTGTGATTTACCGGTTGGTGCTCCTTTAGGGAAAGCCACAACAAGAACTGCTCCTGCCAGTTCTTCAAAACAATCTCCGGTGAGGCTAAAATCGGCAACACCAAAAATAAATCCGCCTCATGGAGAACCGGGTCATGATTGCAGCGTCCCTGTTGGCGCAGAATTAACTAGTTCCTAAAAAAAGCATTTAAAAAAGCAGCCAACAAAATCTGCATGTTGGCTGCTTCTTCCTATTCTTTAATTTTTTAATCCAGCCCGCCTTTTCTGGTAGCATCACGGGCTTCAGGCCAGGCCATGCGTTCCCCGGACCTTCTATCCACCGGCAGCACCCTCTGTTCTCTTGAAGTTTTTTCATTATCTTCACTGGCCTTATAAGCCAAAATTGCGGTAAGGATAACATTATCCCGCACATCGTCAAAAACAATTTTATCGTAGGTATCTCTGTTGGTATGCCAGGTATAATTCCAGTAATCCCAGCTAAGAGAACTAAGGTTAAAAGCAGGAGCTCCCGCAGCAACAAAACTGGCATAATCTGAACCTCCCCTACCAGGAGTTCCCGGAAAATTCGTTTCAATTCTTTCTGAAATCTCACCAGGAACCGCGTTTAGCCAGTCTCCTAAATAATCATAGGCATTTAAGAATCCGTTCCCGGAAAGGTTAACCACCCTGCCGGTTCCATTATCCTGGTTAAATAAAGCCTGCAGATTATCTACAATTTCAGGATGGTCTTTTACAAAGGCACGGGAACCATTAAGCCCCTGTTCCTCACTACCCCAGTGCCCGGCAATAATTGTTCTTTTGGGGTTTGGATAAACTTCTTTAAGAATGCGCATTGCTTCCATCATCACCATTGTTCCTGTACCATTATCTGTTGCGCCTGTAGCCCCGTCCCAGGAATCAAAATGAGCAGAAAGTATTACATATTCTTCCGGCTTTTCAGTTCCTTCAATTCTGGCGATAGTATTAAAGGTGGGAACTTCCCCTAGGTCCTTAGATTCTGCAACCACTTTAATTTTAGGAGTATCGCCGTTTTCAGCAAGCCTGTATAATAATCCATAATCCTCCAGGGAAATATCTATGCTTGGGATGTCATTGGTATAGGCACCAAAAACCTTGTTTACTCCAAAGCCACGGGACCAGTTGGAAGTTACTATGCCGGCAGCACCGGCTTCCTCAAGTGCTTTAGGTAATTCTCTTCTGCCATAACCGGTATTCTCCAGCCTGTTATCCCATAAATTATCCAGGGAATCCCGTTCTTTTTTCATTTTTTCAAAAGATTCTTCAGTAGCCCATTCTTCCCAGTTATCATCTGGCCGACCGGTAGTCTGCGGCATAGAAATCATTACAAATTTCCCTTTTACTGAAGATATCATATCTTGAAATGCTGCGGAATCTTCTGCTTCAGGAAGAATTACCACCTCTGCGCTCACACCCTTTTTACCCGTAGAAGGGCTCCACGCCAATTGCCTTCCTTCCAGTGTTTGCAGCCGTGGGCTAATCATATCAATATGCGTGATACCGCGTTCCCAGCCTTTCCAGGTACCCCATTGCTCATTTTCGGCATTTATACCCCAGGTTTTATATTTTTTTACCGCCCAATCATGAGCATTTTTCATTTGAGGTGTCCCTACCAGCCTTGGCCCAACCACATCAAGCAGTTCATGTGCAATTTCTTCCAGTTTAGAATTGCTGTTGGATTCTTTGATAATATCCTGTACTACCTGGTCCTGCTCCTGCGCAACCAGGATCGCGGTACTAACTATAAACAGGAATGATAAAAATTTAGTCTTGATTTTCATTATAAATGGAAAGATTAAAAATGAGTGTTTCAAATATATCATTTAAAATTGAAGGAATTCTGTGCGCATCTAAATTTCAGATTTAAAAAATAATTGCATTTTTAAGTATATTGCCATTTATACTTCAATAAAAATTCATGAAAAAGCTTTTATTTCCATTTACTGCAAGAAAAAGACAATTCCTTTTGTTGCTCTTTATCTGTGTATGCTTCTCCGGCATTGCGCAAAAAAGTGAACTTTCTGTAGAAAAAATAATGCAGGATCCTTCCTGGATAGGAACTTTTCCCTCTGATATCAGCTGGGGGGCGAATAGTAAAAACATATATTTTAATTATAATCCAGAAAAGAATGCTTCAGATTCACTTTATAAGATAAGTCTTGAAAACAGGGATGAAATTGTTAAGGTAAGCCTTCAGGAGAAACGAAAAATGCTGCCGCAGTGGGGGGACTTCAACCGGAAAAAAACAAAAAAAGTTTATGCTGAAAATGGCAATCTTGTTCTTTACGATTTAAAAGCTGAAGAAGCCACTGAAATGCTGGATCTTGATGCGAATATTGAAGATGCCGAATTTCTTCAGAATGAAGATAAAATTTCATTTATTTATAATGACAATGCCTTTATCCTGAATCTCGAAAACGGGCAAATAAGTCAGCTCACCCACATCAGAAAAGGAAAGGAAAAAGAAGAGAAATCGCCTGAAGTTTCAGAGCAGGATACTTGGCTGGAAAAGGAAAATCTCGGTTTGCTGCAGGTTGTGAACGAGCGCAAAGAGAAAAAAGAAAATTCTGAAAATTACCGAAAATCTGTTGCTGAAGAAGAACCTTTCAGCTTTTATCTTGGTGAAAATTCCCTGCGCCGGTTACAGGTTTCCCCTAATGGAAAATATGCCGCTTATCAGCTAATAAACCGTGCAGAAAACAAAAGTACAAATGTACCCAATTATGTGGACGAAAGCGGTTATACTGCAGATCTTCCTGCCCGAAGTAAAGTAGGTGAAAAAAGCGATAAGGTAGATTTGGCTATTTATAATGCTGAAAAAGATACCGTTTTTATAGTAGACACCTCAATCCTGCCGGGGATTAACGATTTGCCTGGTTATACTGAAGACTACCCGGAAAAGGAATGGGAGAAAAAAGAAAGGCAAATTATCCCTTCAGGCACCTATTTTTCAGCAAACGGGGAAAGTGCCGTGGTAAACCTGAGATCTGCTGATAATAAAGACCGCTGGATTGCTGAAATTGACCTGAAAACGGGAAAATTAAACGTGCTGGACCGGCAGCATGACAATGCATGGATTGCCGGGCCCGGGGTTGGTTACACCTACTGGGGCGGCGGCACTATGGGTTGGCTTCCCGATAATGAGCATATTTACTTTCAATCTGAAGAAACCGGCTATTCCCATCTTTATCTTCTGAATGTTGAAAGCGGAAAAAAGACAGCCCTCACTGAAGGAAAATTCGAAGTTTTTGATCCATTCCTTTCCAAGGATAAAAAGTCATGGTACTTAACTACTTCTGAAGTAGATGCCGGGGAGCGCCATTTTTATAAAATGCCTGTAATGGGTGGCAAAATGGAGCAACTTACGCAGATGACGGGGAAGAACGAGGTGTATCTATCTCCTGATGAAAAGTATATGTCTATTCTGCACTCCTACAGCAACAAGCCCGAAGAGCTCTATATTAAAAAGACCAGTTCCAATGCCAAACCAGACCAGTTAACATCAGGTCAAAGTGAAGCTTTTTCTTCCTATAACTGGCGGGAACCGGAATTTATAAAATTTAAAGCTGAAGACGGGGCAATGGTGCCGGCAAGGCTATACCTCCCGCAGGAAAATGTAAAAAATAATGCTGCCGTGGTTTTTGTGCATGGCGCAGGATATCTTCAGAATGCCCATAAATGGTGGTCCAGTTATTTCAGGGAATACATGTTTAACAATCTGCTAACCGACCTTGGTTACACGGTGATAGATATTGATTACCGTGGAAGTGCCGGTTATGGCCGCGACTGGAGAACAGGAATTTACAGGTATATGGGTGGCAAAGATCTCAGCGATCAGGTAGACGGGGTGAAATACCTTATCAAAAACCACAATATCAATCCTGACAAGGTTGGTATTTACGGTGGAAGTTATGGCGGTTTTATAACTTTAATGGCTATGTTTACCGAGCAGGAAACCTTTAAAGCAGGGGCCGCTTTACGATCGGTGACAGACTGGGCACATTACAATCATGGCTACACCTCCAATATTCTCAATGAACCCGCACTGGACCCAATTGCTTACCGCAGGTCTTCCCCCATTTACTTTGCTGATGGCCTGGAAGGCGATTTATTGATTGCACATGGAATGGTAGATACCAATGTGCATTTTCAGGATGTGGTAAGACTGGCACAACGGCTTATAGAGTTGGGCAAAGATGACTGGGAACTTGCCGTTTATCCCGTAGAAAGCCACGGATTTATAGAACCCAGCAGCTGGACCGATGAATACAGCAGGATCCTGGAGCTATTTAATGAAAGCCTACTTAATAACTAAAAAGCACCTATTTAACCTAAACAATTTATGGATATTGATTTTGTACGCAGGCAGTTCCCTGCATTAAACCGTGATTTTATTTTTATGGATAATGCCGGCGGTTCACAAGTGCTGGGAAAGGTAATTGAAAGAATTTCCGGTTACCTTACCCACCATAACGTTCAGCTGGGTGCATCTTACCAGGTTTCCAGGGAGGCCGGTGAAAAACTGGCTTATGCCACCAAACAGGTTTCAAAATTCATCAACGCTTCCAGGAGTGAAGAGGTGGTGATTGGCCCATCTACTTCCATGTTATTGCGGATTCTCAGTTTATGCATAAGCAATCAATGGCAACGGGGAGACGAAGTAATCGTTACTAATACAGACCATGAAGCAAACGTTTCCTGCTGGACAGACCTTAAAGAAAAAGGCATCAATATTAAAATCTGGAAAGTAAACCCGGAAACCCTGGAACTGGAGCTTAAAGATTTAAAAGCCCTGCTCTCCAAAAGAACAAAGCTGGTGGCGGTAACCCACTGCTCCAATATTCTGGGCACTATAAACCCTATCAAAGAAATAGCCAAAATGGTTCATAAAGCCGGGGCTTTAATTTGTGTAGACGGCGTTGCTTATGCTCCACACCGCCAGGTTAACGTGATTGAGCTTGATGTGGATTTTTACGTTTTTAGCTGGTACAAAGCATACGGGCCACACCTTGCGGTAATGTACGGAAGGTATAACCAGCTGTATAAGATGAATGGAATTAACCACTATTTTTTTAAGAAAAAGGATGTTCCTTATAAATTTCAGCCGGGAAATTTCAATTTTGAACTCACCTACAGTTTGTTGGGCTTAACTGAATATTTCCAGGAAATGTTCAAGCATCATTTCCCGCAAATTGCCACAATTCCTTTTCAGAAGAAGGTTGAAAAGGTTTATGAGGTTATGGCCAGCCATGAAGAAGAATTGAGCGGAATCCTGTTTCAGTATTTAAACTCCAACCCAAAAATTCGCATTATTGGTTCGCGGTTTTCCAATCAGATTAAACGTGTGCCTACTATTTCATTTATACATTCTGAATTAAAAAGTGATGAAATTGTAGAGCAGGTTGATAAATACCGGATAGGAATCCGTTTTGGAGATTTCTATGCTAAAAAGCTCATACAGGACCTGAGCCTTGAAGAAAAAAGCGGGGTGGTAAGAGTAAGCCTGGTGCATTACAACACCAAAGCCGAAGTTGATCGACTGGTATGGGCATTTTCGAAGATTTTGTAGATACGCTGGAAAAGTGAAGAGTGAAAGTTCGGTGTTCAGGTTTTCTGGATTAAAAAGAAAATTTTACCCTTCCGTCTTAATCAGCTTAGGCTGATTAATCCACCTTCCCTTAAAAAAGTGAAGGAGCCATTTTACATGAATTTTTCTGCTCCCATCCTTTTTAAGGAGAGGTGGCCGAAGGCCGGGGTTGTTGTAAATTGATATTATAAAAAAAGCCCAAAGTATATACTTTGGACCTTTAAACTTTCACTTTCAAACTTCTATTTATCCCAAAGCCTGCTTTAAATCTTCAATAAGATCTTCTTCATCTTCCACTCCAACACTCAGGCGAATTAAAGAATCTACAACCCCTGTTTTAGCACGTTCTTCCATAGGTATAGAAGCATGTGTCATGCTCGCGGGATGCCCGGCAAGGGATTCCACTCCGCCAAGAGATTCGGCCAGGGTAAATACCTTAAAGTTTTCAACAACTTTAACTGCACTTTCCAGCGTGTTTTCAGCAGTGGTAAAAGAGATCATTCCGCCGAAACCAGTCATCTGTTTTTTGGCAATATCATGATTTGGATGATCTTCAAAACCCGGCCAGTATACCTTATCAACCTTTGGACTGGATTTTAAAAATCTTGCCACTGCTTCTCCATTCTCACAATGCCTTTGCATTCTTAAATGCAGGGTTTTAATTCCGCGAAGCACAAGAAAACTATCCTGAGGTCCACAAACTCCACCACTCGCGTTTTGTATAAAATATAATTTTTCTGCCAGTTCCTCATCCTTTACCACGAGGCTTCCCATCACAACATCGCTATGCCCGCCAAGGTATTTTGTGGCGCTGTGCATTATAATATCAGCCCCCAGGTCCAACGGCTGTTGCAGGTATGGAGTGGCAAAAGTATTATCTACCGCCAGAAGTACATTCTTGTTTTTGGCAATTTTAGCCACCGCTTCAATATCTATAATATTCATCATTGGGTTTGTTGGCGTCTCCACCCAAATGAGCTTTGTTTTATCGTTAATATACTTTTCAATATCATTGGCTTCATGCATGCCGATAAAATGAAATTTAATCCCCCATTTTTCGAAAATAGAGGTAAACAACCGGTAAGATCCGCCGTACAAATCGTTGGTGGAAATAATTTCATCGCCGGGCTTAAACATCTTCATCAATGCGTCTATAGCCGCCAGCCCGGAACCAAAAGCCAATCCATATTTGCCATTTTCAATACTGGCCAGTGCACTTTCCAGGGCTGCCCTGGTGGGATTTCCGCTTCGGCTGTATTCAAAGCCTTTGTGCCCTCCCGGAGTGCTTTGGGAATAAGTACTGGTTTGGTATATTGGCGGCATTACAGAACCGTAAGCCGGATCGGTATTTTCCTGGCCTCCGTGAATTGTCTTGGTATTAAATTTCATCTATTCTTTATTTTAAGCCCGGTTATTTCCTTCCGAAGAAAAAATATGGGCAGTTAATATATTTCTCTTAAAGATACTATCTTTCGCTCAAATGTACTATAGATGTTGGGCAATCACAAAATTGCATGTACCTTTATCATTAACTTTAACACCGCTTTTTGTTGTGAAAAAATTTCTCCTAATCCTTTTAACAGCCGTGGTTTTAACCAGTTGTGAGAAGGAAAAAAAACCGCTGCAGTTCACCAACTATTCTGTAGAAAAATCTTACGACCAGTGTAATCCTGAAGAAGGAGATTGTGCTTTTATAAGCATTAGTTATCCTGTTGCTAAAAAAGAGAGCGAAGCGGCTTCCCGTATTAACGAGGAAGTAAAAAACCATATTATTAAGATTGTTGATTATCAGGAAGAGGAAAAAATAGCTTCTGTTGAAGATCTTGCCATCCATTTTATTGAAAATTATAAAAATACCGCCCGTGATTTTGCTGAATATGAATTGCCCTGGGAAGGTTCTGTTTTTGCTGAAATAGCACGGCGCACGCCAGAACTTATATCCTTCAGGTTCAATTCACGTATGTTTACCGGCGGAGCACATGGTTACAGCAGTATTTCATTTCTAAATTTTAATCCGGAAAACGGGGAAAGCTATGCCCATGAGGAATTATTCACACCGGAATTTAAAAAATTTTTCGAGCAAAGATTTAGGGAAGACCAGAATATTCCACAGGGAGATCCTATAAACAGTACAGGTTTATTTTTTGAGGATGATACATTTGTACTTCCGCAGAATATCGGCTTTACAAAAAGCGGAATAGTTTTGCATTATAATGCTTATGAAATCGCCTCTTATGCTGAAGGAGAATTCACTTATAGGTTTTCCTATGATGAAATTGAGCAATATTTAAAACTGCAAATGGAAGAGTCTCCTGCTGAATAATCTTTGTTCCAACAGAACTTTTGACTACGGTTTAAAAACATTTAATTTGCAACTTCTAAATGTATAATCATTTTCTGTAATAATGAAGAAAGTTTATTACCTCTCTACCTGCGATACATGCAAACGAATCCTGAAAGAACTTGATCTTCCCTCTTCCTTTATCCTTCAGGATATTAAAAAAGAAGAAATCACTGAAATCCAACTGGAAGAAATGAAGCAACTGGCAGGAAGTTATGAATCACTTTTTAGCAGAAGAGCGCGATTATATAAAGAAAGAGATCTTAAAAATGAAAAACTTACCGAAAACAGGTATAAAAACCTGATTTTAGAGCATTACACTTTCTTAAAGCGCCCGGTGATTATTAACAATGATGAAATTTTTATAGGAAATTCAAAGAAAACGGTAGCAGCAGTCAAAGCATCTATAAATGAATAGCAGGGCCCTGGCCATTATTGCCGCCTTTCTGGCAAGCGCAATTTACGGCATTAACCATACCGTGGCCAAGGGTATCATGCCGGTATATATTGAGCCTTTTGGATTTATTTTTCTACGCGTTTTTGGAGCGGCAATCCTGTTTTGGGCGATCAGCTTTTTTACACCCAGGGAGAAAATAGCCACCTCAGACTGGCTGCGGGTATTTGGCTGCGCGGTTTTTGGAATGGTAATTAACATGCTGTTTTTCTTTAAGGGGCTAAACCTTTGCACTCCAATTAACAGTTCAGTGATTATCACACTGTCTCCTGTTATGGTGCTTATACTTGGTTCAATTTTGGTAAAGGAACGTATTACATTAATAAAGAGCATTGGAATTGTGGTTGGTCTTGCCGGCGCACTAGTGCTGGTGCTTTTTAGCCATTCCGGCAACCACAATGCTTCCAATATTCCGCTGGGTAACCTTCTTTTTATCATAAATGCTTTTTCCTACGGATTATACCTTATCCTGGTAAAACCTTTAACTAAAAAATACAGTTCTATTACCCTTATGAAATGGCTTTTTCTAATAGCCGTTTTTATAAATTTTCCCATTACCATAGGTGAGTTTACCGATGTAGACTGGACAAATTTGCCTTTTGAAGCAATATGGGGAATGGCCTTTGTGGTTCTAGGCACTACTTTCGCTACCTACCTGCTGAATATTTATGCTTTAAAACAACTTTCGGCTTCCACCATAAGTGCTTTCATATATTTACAGCCCTTAATAGCTATAATTTACGCTGTAGCCACAGGAGCTGATTCTATTACATTAGTTAAGGCTATTGCCGCTGTACTGGTTTTTACCGGAGTATATATGGTAACTATAAAAAAAACCAAAACAAGGGGAGAAACTCAAAAGGAAGGATTGGCTAAAAATTCTGGATAACTACAGGATTTTAAATTTTTCAGCGTTTCCATACTTAGGGAAAGGTGTCGCATTGCTACTTCAAGATTTTCCTTTTCCTTAGTGCCCGAGGCTTCCAGACCGAATGTATAAGCTTTTAACTGCAAAAATGGAATTTCAAAAATGGCAAATTCTGCCTCACATTTTTCTTTAATATTTTCTGCGGAAGTAAAATTCACCTTCCCTTCATTTATCCCGAACTGCTTCTTAAACCTTATCTTTTTCACTTCAATCCAATCCTGAAGTAAAGCCGAATTCAATATATTTTCTTCGTCTTCATAACTCCATTTACTCCAATGCTGAATTATTCCTAAATCTGATTTTTCATCTTCAGCTGTTTTCACCTTAAGCTCATGACGGCCTTCCCTTATCTTTATCCCCGCTGAAGGTGTAGCCGATTTTAAATAAAAATCACTTCTTTCTCCTTCAGGATTACCTTCCCCAATCTCTTCCAGATTGAAGAAAATATCCCACAACACCTCTTTGCTGTTTGAAAACCACCTGGCTTCCGAAGTTTTTAAAGGCATGAATCTTTACTTATTTGGACGTTGCTATAATTTCCGGTAGTTGGGTTTCCAAAGGAGTACCTTTTATTCCGGTTTTTCCACTAAAGTATTCCAGTAACTCTTCATCATTTAAATCATATATCTCTCTTATACCCGAAATAATTGTGGAGATATAAGCTCTGTTCGGGGCATTTATTTCTTCCTCCAGGTAATGTTCACTGGTAAAGGTGAAAACAGGCCTGCCGTCCCGATGGCCAAGACATACCAGCTGCCCATACCTGCCGCCGGGGGAGCAGATAAAAGATCCTTTTTCAACTAATTCTTCAAAATTTATTAGCAACTCTCCTTCCATTTTTAGTTCCTGCTTTACAAGCTCCACAAACTGGTCTGAAGTGATTAGATACTGTCTTCCCAGAGTTACAGATTTACTTTTTTCTTCTGGCTTCAAAAAACCTATTCCTCCACCATTCCATGTAATCGCCTCCTTTGCAAAGTAAAGTTCCCTGTTAATTTCTATAGGATGATTTTCCTTTGGAGCAGCCCTGTTGGCACAACCCGCAAAATTACGTATCGCACCTTCCGGCGTTCCTCCTTCTATATAACATAAAAACCTTTTTTCTTTAATATTTGAACCGTAACAAGCATACCATACTTCATCTGATTCCTCCTGCATAAATTTTATAGTTTTGAAGGATCAATATCCTTCGGTTTTTTTCCAAATTTTCGCGTATTCTCTTTAGTTAGCACTTTAAAATCTTCTGTATGCTGAAGGTCCTTTAGATGCTCAAAAAGTTCCTCAGGCAAAGCAGTTAGTTTTCTTTCCTTTAAATCTATCCATGCTCCCATCATTTCACAAGAAGCAAAATTCCGACCTTTATGATCGTAGAATTCATGGGCAAATTCAAAATACATTCCGTCTTCAGACACACCTTTTAACTGCAAACTAACCTTTACAGGCATTCCTGCAAAAACTTCTTTATAATAATAGATATGTTCATAAAAAACCACCGGCCCACTATTCTGCCTGGCCAGTTCCTTTTGGCCAAACCCATTTTCCATTAGAAAACTCATACGGGTATGACTCATAAAATTTACATAAGCAGTATTGGCCAAATGCCGGTTTGCATCAATATCGCTCCAGCGAATTTCAAATTCTTTGGTGTACATAAAATTTAAATTTGGTTTAAAATTAAGCAAATAATTATGCACGCATAACTATTTTTGTTGGCAGATCTTATGTGCCTATGCTTTAATTCTATTAATTTCACCAGATGCCTGTTTTAAAGAGCAACTATAAAGCTCCCCTGCCATTCCAAAATGCCCATCTTGCCACCATTTATGCGGCTATGCTGCGCAAAGTAAAGTTAGAGATTAACCGGCGCGAACGTTTAGAACTCGCCGACGGTGATTTTCTTGATCTGGATTGGTGTTATGCTGAAAATATCCATTCCGATAAACTGCTTATAGTTACCCATGGCCTGGCCGGCAATGCGCTGCGGCCGTATATGTTAGGGATAGCAAAGGCTTTTACTGAAAAAGGCTGGAATGTTGCCCTGCTGAATTTCAGGAGCTGTAGTGGTGAAATCAATCGGCTTTATCGCAGTTACAATGCCGGTGCCACAGAAGATCTGGCAGAAGTAATTCAGTTTGCAATTCAGAAGAAAAATTACAAAAAAATAGCTCTTGCTGGTTTTAGCCTTGGTGCAAATCTACTGCTGAAATACCTAGGCGAACCAGGGGAAATTCCGAAGGAAATTCAATCTGCAGTAGCGGTCTCGGTGCCCTGTGATTTGGGCGCCTCTCTGAAAGAATTGAACAAAAGTACAAATTCCATCTATTCCAAACGATTTCAAAAAAACCTGAAAAAACAACTTTTTGAAAGGCAGCTTTTATTTCCGCAAGAAATTAGCAAAGAAGAAATTACCGCCTGTAATTCGCTTAGGGCTATAGATGAATTGTATACCAGCAGAGCACATGGTTATCAAAATGCCGCCGAATATTATGAAAAGTGCAGCTGCCTTGGATTTCTTTCCAACATTAGCATTCCCTCCTTAATTATTAATGCCAAAAACGATTCTTTTCTTTCTTCAAATTCTTATCCGGTAGAAATTGCTGAAAATTCTGATATGCTTTATCTGGAAATTCCAAGGTATGGCGGCCATGTGGGTTTTATTCAAAAGGGAAAATATTACTATCATGAAAAACGGGCACTGGATTTTATCAATTCTCATTCAACGTAAAAATTTCTTCATTATCTCTTTAGCCGATGGCTGAAAGCTCGTTTTCAATTGTTCATTTGAACCCCACATGTAATAACTGACAATCGACCACCTTTTCAACTTCTAACCTCGTACTTCTTTGTACTGCTTCAGAATTGATTATCTTTGCACAACCTTTTAAAAATCAAGCATGATTCAATCTATGACAGGCTTCGGGAAAAGTGTTTCAGAACTCCCAAAGAGAAAAATCACCGTAGAAATAAAATCTCTCAATAGTAAAAACTTTGACCTGAACGCCAGAATTTCTTCCCAGTATCGTGAAAAAGAACTGGAACTGCGCAAAATAATTTCAAAATCGCTTATCCGCGGGAAAGTAGATCTTTCTGTTTATGTGGAAAATACCGCTGAGGACTCCTCTTCCGTAGTAAACCAGGCAGCAGTGCAAAGTTATATGGAACAGTTACGGGAGATTGTAAATGCTGAAGAAATTGAATTGCTGAAAATGGCCATGCGTATGCCCGATGCTTTAAAAACAGAACGTGAAGAAATTGATGAAACTGAATTTAAAGCTATTGAAGACGCAGTTAAAGAAGCTCTTACAGAAATAAATAGTTTCAGGACCGCTGAAGGGGATGCGCTGGAAAAAGACTTGGTGCTAAGAGTAAAGAATATTGAAAATTTGCTGAACCAGATTATCAAAATGGATCCGGATAGGATTGAAGGTGTAAGGGAACGGCTGAAAAAAGGTATTGAAGACATTAAAGAGACGGTGGATGAAAACCGTTTTGAGCAGGAACTGGTATATTATATTGAAAAATTTGATATTACCGAGGAAAAAGTGAGACTGGAAAACCATCTCTCCTATTTTAAGGAAACCATTAACAGCTCTGATTCCAACGGAAGAAAACTTGCTTTTATTTCCCAGGAAATGGGCCGGGAAATCAATACAATTGGAAGTAAGTCCAATTATGCACCAATGCAGCAACTGGTGGTTCAAATGAAGGATGAACTGGAAAAAATAAAAGAACAACTCCTTAACGTACTTTAATATGAACGAAGGGAAACTTATAGTATTTTCTGCACCTTCAGGATCGGGAAAAACAACCATCGTACAGCACCTGTTGGGAAAAAAAGAATTAAAACTTGATTTTTCCATTTCTGCCACCTCACGCCAACCCCGGGGAGATGAAGTAGACGGCAAGGACTATTACTTCCTGTCGCTGGAAGAATTTAAAAAGAAGATAAAAGCTGATGAATTTCTGGAATGGGAAGAGGTTTACCGTGATAATTTCTATGGCACGTTAAAAAGCGAAATCGAGCGTATCTGGAAAGAAGGCAAGCACGTAATTTTTGATATTGATGTGGTCGGCGGCCTGGATATTAAAAATATATATCCGGAACAAACCCTGGCAGTTTTTGTAAAACCACCAAGTATAGAAGAGTTAAAGATCAGGCTGAAAAAACGAAAAACGGAAACTCCCGATAAAATAAATATGCGCGTGGCTAAAGCTTCTATAGAACTGGCTACTGCACCACAATTCGATTTTATTATTGAAAATAATAATTTAGAGATCGCTCTTAACGAAGCTTATAACCTGGTTGCAAACTACATTGGCACAAACACCGGAAAATGAATAGAAAGGTAGGTTTATTTTTTGGAACGTTTAACCCTATACATATAGGCCATATTATCATTGCCAATCATATGGCTGAATTTTCCGATCTTGAGGAAATCTGGCTGGTGGTAACTCCACATAACCCGTTAAAGAAAAAAAGTACGCTTCTGGAAAACCATCATCGCCTGGAAATGGTATATAAAGCCTGCGAAAATTTCGAAAAACTAAAACCGAGCAACATAGAGTTTAACCTGGAACAGCCAAATTATACTGTTAAAACCCTGCTTCATTTACAGGAAAAATACCCCAGCAACCAATTCTGTCCCATTATGGGAGAAGATAATTTAAAGAGTTTGCATAAGTGGAAAAACCACGAAGTAATCCTGGAAAACCATTCTATTTACGTATATCCCCGTATTTCAGGAGAAAAAGTACAAAACCAGTTTAAAGATCATCCAAAAATTAAAAGAGTTGCTGCACCTGTAATGGAGATTTCTTCAACTTTTATAAGGCGAGCCATTTCTGAAGGTAAAAATATACAGCCAATGCTCACTCCTGATGTATGGGATTACATTAAGCTGATGAATTTCTATAAGTAAAAAACTGTTTAAAAATTTGTTTTGAGTGCTCTGTTTAGCTGATTGAACCTACTTTTTTCATTGTGGAACTACAAGCTTAGAACTTCGACTGTTCCTGATGTAGCACCCTCAAAACTTTTAAACAGTCTCTTTATTTTCTATTACAGGAATTCGTAAAACCTGTCCCGGATAGATTTTAGCGGGATCCTGTAACATTGGATGATTCGCTTCAACAATAAATTGGTATTTTTCCTGATCTCCATAATGATCTTTTGCAATCTTTTTTAAATCATCATCTCTTTCTACAGTGTGGAAAACAGACTCCTGCTCATTTTTTGTCATCTGCAGGCGCTCATCTACTTTTGCTATTCCCTCAGAGTTTCCTATAAGCAAAACAAGCTTTTCACGGGTGGCCTGATCTTTTGCATTTCCTGAAAGTATTACCGTATCCCCTTCAATTTCTATTTCAAGATTATCTACTTTTAATCCTGCTTCGTCGAACCTTTTTTTCAGTCTTTCAATGGCCTTTTTATCTTCTTTTTGCTCTTCTGCTTCCCGGCTATCAGAAATTTCATTACTCTCTTCAGCCTTTGCTTTTTCAATTCCGAAAAGCTTTTCCCCTGACTCTTTAATAAAGGAAAATACACTCATATATTGTAATTGTTTAGATTAGAGTAATTTACAAAAGGTACAAATATTGGCAAGCATCTGATTCCTAAAGTTTTGTTAGAATTAAAAAAGAAAAACCACCCCTGAAAAAGAGGTGGTTTTAAACTAAATAACTAACCAAAAACTAATACGTACTCTAGATTTCCTAAAGAACATATATATAACGCTGTCAGGCCTGTTCCAATTGTGTTCCTGTACAAATGATTATGTTAAATTTTATCCTGATTTTTGAAGAATTCTCAGGATGCATGCTTAAAAAGAGATGGAAATGAATATCCCTATAATTTTCCTTATTTTTGAAGAAGATAAAATGATTTTATGGATACATCTCCTAAGTTTGCCGTAATTGGCGGCGGAAGTTGGGCTACTGCAATTGTGAAAATGTTATGTGAAAATGTGGAAACTGTGTGCTGGTACATGCGCAGTATATATGCTATTGAACATTTAAAAAAGCAGGAACATAATCCAAATTACCTCAGTTCTGTTGAATTTGAAATAAGTAAACTGCAGCTTAGTAACGATATTAATGAAACTATACAAAAAGCTGATTATGTGATCTTTGCTATCCCTTCGGCTTTTCTTAAAAGGGAACTGGATAATTTAAAGGTACCGCTGGATAATAAAATTATTTTTTCAGCTATTAAGGGCATTGTTCCGGAAAGCAGCCTTATTGTAGGCGAACATTTTGAAGAGTACTATGATATTCCTTATGATAATATTGGAGTGATTACCGGGCCCTGTCATGCTGAAGAAGTTGCCTTAGAACGGCTTTCTTATCTTACCATTGCCTGCGCCGATGAGAAAAAAGCCAAAATACTGGCCGATCATTTGGGCAGCGATTATATTACCTGCAAAATAACCGATGATGTTACCGGCACCGAATATGCTGCTGTTTTAAAGAATATTTACGCCATAGCCGCCGGAATTGCCCATGGGCTGGGCTACGGAGATAACTTCCAGAGTGTGTTGATGAGCAACGCCATAAGAGAGATGAAAAAATTCATCAAGAAGGTGCATAAAATGAAACGTAACATTAATGATTCTGCCTATCTGGGCGATCTGTTAGTTACAGGCTACTCTGTTTTTAGCCGCAACAGGATGTTTGGCAATATGATTGGCAAGGGTTACACCGTAAAAAGTGCACAAATGGAAATGAGCATGATTGCAGAAGGGTATTACGCTACTGAAAGCGCTTATAAAATCAATAAGGTGAAGCGCGCTAAAACACCCATAATAAATGCAGTTTACGCAATTTTGTATGAAGGCAAAAATCCGAAGAAAGTATTTAAAAAATTAGCAGATAAACTGGATTAACAGGAGCCTTTAAAATATGGATTTTCGACACCCTGGCCTATCTCCTGCTATTTTAGCTTCTTATTCCGAAGCTTTGTAAAGCATACATAAGAGGTAGTACCAATTTCACTTTAACTGCTAATAAGACTACTCTGCCAGAACACCTTTCTTAGGAATAACCGGCAACCCGTCTAAAGCTTTTTCAGAAACGCTGTTTTTCTTAAAGCTGAAACTTTTCTCGTACATTTTATTTTCAGCAAAAAAAGTAACCAGATATTCATTATCCAGCTGAAGCACCTCATCCTGAATAAATTCAATTTTCGCAAATGACCGTGCAGGTAATTTTTCCAGTTTATGCCGCATTACCGAGGTTTGTTTCTTTTTGTCTCCTCCCCGGGCAACGATCAACACCATCTCAATTGGTTTAATTTGATTATTGATAAGATATACATTCCATTCTTCTGCACGGAATTCTTCATTAAATTCCCGCACAGCAGCAATATGCACATCTTCAACTTCAGGTATTTCTATATCTTTTTTCAAAAATTCTTTTCTACTTTACTCCTTACCTTGTTATATATAATCCATAAAATTACTGCAGCAACTAAAAACAATATTGCTCCAAATAAAAATTCAATTACTTTAATAACAATTGTCACATAAAGGATAATCCCAAGGATTACAACCGCCAGAATAATAAAACCTGTTTTTTTCATATTTAAAAAATTACAAGTCATTTTTCAGCTTAATTCCGGCTGTCTATGACTATGGATTAATAATCTATTTATAAAGAAGATTTAAACTGCTCCAGAAAACGCACATCATTTTCATAGAACATTCTTATATCTCCAATCTGGTATAACAACATTGCAATGCGTTCTATTCCCATTCCAAACGCAAAACCGGAATATTCCTTAGGATCAATTCCGCAGTTTTTTAAGACATTTGGATCTACCATCCCGCAGCCCATAATTTCCAGCCAGCCGGTACCTTTGGTAATCCTATAGTCGGTTTCGGTCTCAAGGCCCCAGTAAATATCAACTTCAGCACTTGGCTCGGTAAATGGGAAATAAGAAGGCCTGAGCCTTATTTTCGATTTTCCGAAGAGTTGCTTTGTAAAATACAAAAGCGTTTGCTTTAAATCTGCAAAAGAAACGTCTTTATCAATATAAAGTCCTTCCACCTGGTGAAAAATACAATGGGAACGGGCAGAAATAGCTTCATTTCTAAAAACCCTTCCCGGGGAAATGGTCCTGATAGGTGGCTGATTATTTTCCATATATCTCACCTGCACCGAAGAAGTATGCGTACGTAGCAAGATATCAGGATTGGTCTGGATAAAAAATGTATCCTGCATATCACGGGCAGGATGATATTCCGGAAGGTTAAGGGCTGTGAAATTATGCCAGTCATCTTCTATTTCCGGGCCTTCGGAAACATTAAACCCAATATTTGAAAAAATCTCAATAATCTGATTCTTTACAATGGAAATTGGATGGCGGGATCCTATTTGCACAGGTTCTGCAGGACGGCTAAGGTCACCGTAAATTCCTTTTTCCTCTTCCCTGTTTTCCAGATTTTCTTTTAAAGTGGAAACCTTATGCTGTGCAGCGGTTTTTAGCTGATTTATTGCCTGGCCAAAATCTTTTTTCTCCTCATTCGGCACCTGTTTAAATTCTGCAAAAAATGAATTTAAAATACCTTTCTTTCCCAAAAATTTAATTCGGAAAGCTTCAATTTCCTCCGTTGTTTCAGCCTGAAAAGCCTCTACTTCAGCAATGTATTCCTTTATCTTATCAATCATTTGAGATAGTTCTTTTTCAGAAAACAAATTTATAAAAAATTGCGGCTTGAAAGGTTTTTTAAGGCGCTATATTAGACTTCATCCCAATTGCACTATAATCTTTGTTAAACCCGGGAAGACCTGGCAACGTAACCGGAATTTTTAAATATATAGCTCATCAGAAAGAAAACCGAGATAGCGCCAAAAGAATGCCACAGCCAGTGCGTACCCATTTCCAGGTTGTCCATAAATTTATCCAGCACTCTAAAAATAAGAGCTATACTGAAGCTTAAAATCGCCAGGCTTATTGTACCCCAATACCTGAATCTGGTTTTATATAGATAGATAAAAACTGGCAGCAGCAGACCTAAAGCCGTTCCTACATAATTCATGGAAACCTGAAATTTTCCAAAGGGTATATAACGAACTCCAAAAACTAAAAGAAGTGCAACTACGGCCAGAGTTAATCTTTGCCATAACAACCGGCTGGAGAGAAATATAAAATAAACCGCTACGGCCAGGCAAAGTAATAAGATAGGAAGCCAGTCCATAATAAGCCATATTTCATGGCTTCTGGTGGCATGGTATATAGTACCCCCAATAAAACCAACAAAAAGCACCGGCAGACTATATGCCAGGAAAAGTTGTTTTTTATAATCAGGATAGACTTTTCTGGCAAAATAAACCGCAAATACCAGAAAAAATAGGTTACTAAACGTATTAAAAGGCTCTACAGGAAATCTTCCCGCAATAGTCTCCTGATAAATAGGGCCACTGTCATTAGGAAAGGATAGCAATGTAAAAAGCACAGCCATTTTCTACGAAATATACTCTTTTTCCAAAAAATACTGCACTATAGCTTCTTTCATTAACACTGCCTGCTCCCCTGCCTTAAGCACCGGTAATTGCTCCATTATCTTATAGTGGGGCCAGCCCTCATCATCAAAATAATCAAATTCATAATATCCGTACGGCTCCAGTAAACGGCAAATTGCAATATGCATTAAATCAAGTTTATGGTCCTTTTTAAACTTGCGGTGTATTTGCCCCAGCTCCTGCACTCCAATAATGTAAATAATGGCATCCAAATCCATTAATTCTCCGTCTGCAAACTGATTTGAAAGCTTTTTTTGCAGCCCTCCCCAGCGCTCCTTTAATTGTTCATCTCTTGCCATGCCGCAAAGATAATATCTTAAGCTCTGAATTACTATATTTGGAATATGAATATAGTAGACATTATTCTGGCCCTCATCCTGCTCTACGGAACCATCCGGGGCTTCTTCAGGGGCCTTTTAGCTGAAGTTGCTTCTCTTGTTGGCATTGTGGTGGGGATTTACGGCGCGATAAATTTTTCACATATTTTAAGCGGATTCCTGGAGCAACATGTTGAATGGGATATGCAGTATGTAAACCTTATTTCGTTTGCGATCACCTTTTTTATCATCGTATTTCTGATTTCGCTTGCGGGAAGAATCCTTACAAAAATTGCCAGTTTTGCCGCTCTTGGAATTGTGAACCGACTGCTGGGGGCAGGTTTTGGTCTTTTAAAGGTAGCCTTTATTACCAGTGTAATAATCATGTTCTTTAAATCTACCAATGAAGTAATTGATCTTGTTGAACAAGAAACCCTGGAAGAATCCCGGCTTTATGAGCCTATAGAAGTTATTGCTCCTGTACTTCTTCCCTCTATTTTAAGAGAAGCCCGGGAAAGGAATATTATCGAAGACCTGGATGCCATAACAGAATAATTTACATTTAGATACTGATGCAAACCGATTGATTTACCTGGTATAAAGTAAAAAACCTGTAAAGTGCGAACAAAAAAAGGCTGCCTTTACAGGCAACCTTTGTAAATTCAATTAATTTCGGATTTTACAGAAAATCCACTTTCCCGGAATCCAGATTATAATATGCTGGTACGATTTTTACCTTCCCACTTTCCGCAGCTTCCCTTATAATTGTAGAACGGGTTTTAAGCTCTTCGGCAGTTAATTGTGCATTTTTCTTCACCACATCATTTACAGGAGCATCTTTACCTGAAGCAGAAATGGCCGGAGCAATATGGGAAAGAAGATGGTTTAAATTATACCCGTTATCTCCTCCGCTCAAAGCGGCAGTTACAGCTCCACAACTTTCGTGACCCATTACTACTATAATTTCGGTATTTAAATGTGCCACTGCATATTCCATACTTGCAATGGAGGAACTATTAGCCACATTTCCAGCTACCCGCACGGTAAATAGTTCTCCCAGGCCGCTATCAAAAGCAAGCTCGGGCACAACCCGGCTATCGGCACAGCTTAAAACAATGGCGTATGGCGATTGCCCTTTGGTTAACTCCTCCCTTCGGGATTTATCCTGTAATTTACCTTCTTTATTATCGGCAGTGAAACGTTCATTACCTTTTTTTAACCTATTTAATACTTCGTCTTTTGTCATAATATATTTCTTAATTATTCAATTTTCTTCTTTTTCACTAATTCACAACAATTATGCTTGATTCACTTCTATTGTTCAAAATTAGATTTTATAAAATTGAACTACTATTTATGCCGTTTTCTTTTTTAAGGCAAAAAAATCCTGGTAACTATCAGGATTCTCCACTTCACCTCTTTCTGAGATTATTTTTATAGTTATATTTTTCTCAGCTGCTTTAATTCTGAAATCATCAAGAATTTCAATAATATCACTATCCAGATATGTGGTTTTGGTAACATCTAAAATTAAAACCGAATTTTCTTCAAGGTTATTTAATTCTTTAATAATAGCACCTTTATTGATAAACGTAACCTCTTCAGCTAATGTCATCTTTACGGTTTTGTTCCCGTTATCCTGATGTTCAATATGAAGAAAATACGAATTCTGGTAAGATTTAATAAGAATTACTACTATACCAACGGCTAAACCTAAGCTGATACCTATTAGCAAATCGCCAAACACAATTCCCAAAATAGTTATAATAAAAGGAACAAATTGCTTCCACCCGGCCTTATACATCTTTATAAACAAAGCAGGTTTAGCGAGTTTATAACCAACAATAAACAGAATTGCGGCAAGTACCGAAAGTGGTATATAGTTCAGTATGTTAGGTATAACAATTACTGAAATAAGCAGTAAGAATCCATGAATAATTGCAGACATCTTGGTTTGCCCGCCAGATTGAATATTCGCAGAACTTCTTACAATTACCTGAGTAATTGGAAGACCACCAATTAAACCTGAAAGTATATTACCGCTACCCTGAGCAAAAAGTTCCCTGTTGGTAGGCGTAGTTCGCTTATGCGGATCCAGTTTATCTGTAGCTTCAACGCATAAAAGAGTTTCAAGACTTGCTACCAGTGCTATGGTAAATCCGGTAATCCAAATTTGTACGGTTCCAATCATTTCAAAGGAGGGAATTGTAAATTGCCCTATAAAGGAATCAAAGCTATCAGGGACAGGTACATTTACCGAATGCTCCGGAGAAATAGCCAGTACTGAAGAGTCCGCAGTAAACAAATAAAACAACATTCCTACCACCACAGCCACTAATGGCCCCTGTACCAGCCGGAAGATTTTTGCTTTTTTAGTTAAAACAGTATCCCATAAGATTAAGATTGCGAGACTTACGATCGCAATTAATGTTTCTCCCGGACTTATACTCCTGAAAGCGGTCCAAATTCCTTCTAAGGAATAAATGTCTCCAATGTTACCGTCATATCCAAAAAAGTGTGGAATTTGCTTCAGGATAATAATTATCCCGATCCCGGTTAACATCCCCTTAATAACTGATGAAGGAAAGTAGTAACCAATGATTCCTGCTTTTAAAACACCAAATCCAATTTGAATAATTCCCCCAATAACCACGGCCAACAGCAAATTTTCATATCCTATATCGGTAATTGCTGCAAGTACAATTGCTGCAAGCCCGGCTGCAGGCCCGCTAACTCCAAGACTGGAGCCACTAATACCCCCCACAACAATACCACCAATGATACCGGCAATTAATCCGGAAAACAGGGGAGCCCCACTCGCAAGTGCAATCCCCAGACAAAGCGGGATGGCGACAAAGAATACAACAATACTGGCGGGCAAATCTTTATTAAGATTCTTAAACATAATATCTACGAATTAAAAGCAGAGGTTCTTTTAAACCTGCTTTGATGTTAAAAATAAAAATTAGAAAAAAGGGAATTTGCCAGTTTAAAAAAACAAACTATAGCTTTCCATGCCATTCTTTTCTAATGACGCAGATAAGGCAATTCCGGTAAATAGTAGAATATTATGCTTCTTTTGGAGGTGGTGAGATTACATCTAAAAATACATTGTGATAATCCTGATCAAAATAATGATCTACAATTTTTTGCTCCTGCAGAAAATGAATACTATCATAATTGGAGCGATGATTAGTTTCTTCAAAGTGAATTTCGAAGAAATTATAATTGGAAGAACTTTCTTCTTCATTTACATTAAAAGCGGCCGACACATCCACAGAATTATCTATGCATACCACCAGGGTTGGCGTTGCAATAAACGCCAAAAAGATAAAAGATAATATGTATACGAGCTTTTTCAAGATTTACAAAAGTAGAATAATTTACGTCAACATCAAGCTTCATAACGATTCTTTAAAAATAAAATCGTTATTAAATTTATTTATAATTTCCTGATACTCTTCTTATTGATCCAACCCTGGTTTCCATTGGCCAATTCAATTTTTACCCATTCCTGGTAATCTTCAATCACCCGGGCTTTGGTGCCTTCGTGTAATAAAAAAGCTCCGTCTCCTCTTAGAGAAGGTTCATTTCTTACCTGGGCCTCTTCACTAAAAACAATAGCGAACTGGTTGTTTTCCATAATTTCTTCCTGAGAATAGGCAAAGTAGATACTAAGGAATCCGCAAAAAACCATCAAGATGGAAATCCCAAAGAAAATCCTCTTCACAAGCGGCTTCTGGATATAGTAATAGGCAAGAAAGAAAGCCGCAAATAAAGCACAGCAAATAATGGCTATTATGGCCCAGGAATTTGCCGTGAATGTAGAAATAAGATTATCCATGCTCTGGCTGAAACCGGTTTGCTCCACCTCCTGTATATCGTCTATAGCCATATTGCGGGCAAATTCAATATTATTCCTAATATCTTCGTCACCGGGATCCCGCAACAATGCTTTTTCAAAATTATAAATACTCTCCGCTACATTGTTGAGCTTATAATGGGCATTTCCGAGATTATAATACAAAGCGGCAGAAGCTTCACCCGACTCAAGAATCTGATCATATTTTGTGATAGCTTCCTCATAATTTCCTGCGGAATAAGCTTCATTGGCCTCTTGAAACAGCGCCTCATTTTGTGCAAACAGAGATGCTGAAAGAAATAATAGGAGATATATAATTCTTTTCATTTTACAACTGTTTATCTAAGGTTGAAATTACATTAACGGCTTTCTCGTAATCCTGTTCCATAGTTACGGTTGATGCCGGGGTGTAACGGGCAAATTCACAACTTTCCAGCAGGCTTAGAAACTCCTTAATGGTAACCTCATCCACCCCTTTTTCAGCAAGAATTTCACTAATCCGGTCCTTGCTCATTTCACTGGTTTGGATATGCAGCTTTGCCTTCAGGTAATTGTGCATGGCTTTCTCCAGCGCCACATAGAATGCCGCCTGTTCTCCAAGATTCTTTTTTGCTTCTGAAAGGTATTTCCTCGCCAGCCTGTCTGCCTTTTTCCTGCGGTTTCCCGTAATATCATTAGCTCTTTCTTCCCGTTTTTTTCCGAAGAGGATCGCTACGGGAATGATAACAAAAGGAAGACAAACAAGGCTCCAAAACGGCACCGATTTGAAAAACTGCTGTTGCTGAATAGGTTTTAGATCGCTGTCCAGTTTAATATAGCGAAACTGCTCTGCACTGGCTACCGGCTGTCTTGCAGCAGCTCCCGGTGTGGTGGCAACAGCACCTGCAGCAGGACCGTTTTCAACATCAATCAGGATTTCTTCTGAAGTAAGGGTTTTATAGGTTTCACTATTCAAATCAAAATAAGAAAAACTCAGGGCCGGAATGGGATATTTCCCTTTTCTGGTAGGAACAATGGTGTAATTGTCTAATATACTCCCCTGCATACCGTTAAGGGTGGTATTTACATTTTGCGAATGTTCCGGCTCGTACTTTTCAAGAGAAGGAGGCACAGTTAAAACCGGAAGGTTAAAAAGTTTTAAATTTCCGTTCCCACTAACCTCTACGGTAGCCTGGAAAGATTCTGAAGCATCCAGATTTTTTTTGCTGGTGGTAACTTCAAAATCAAAATTTCCAACCGCACCGGAAAAATCTGCCGGTTTCCCTTCTTGCGGCAGGGGCTTTACATTTATGGTCCTGCTGCCTGCTGCAACGGTTTTTTCTACCGTCCTATAAATCCGGCTTCCAAAAATATCCCTGCGCTCACTGGGAACATCTACAGAAACCGATAGCGCCAAAGGTTCAATTTCCAATTCCCCTGTTTTCTGCGGATAAAGGATGGTTTTTCTTAGCACCACGTAACGGTAAGGCTGACCCTGATATTCACCATTTTCAACCCGAAGCTGGCGAATATCAATACTCTGGCTCCAGAAATCAGTAAATTTAGGATTATCTATTTCCCTCCAGTTGCTCACACTTATACTCGGGCTTACGTATAGTTTATAAACCACTGTTATAGCTTCATTTAAATAAGGATTGGCTTTGGATACTTCTGCCACCAAATGCAGGTTTTCAGAAGCAACAATATCGGTGTTAGAACCTGCTTCCGATTCTTCCACCGCCGCAGTCACTTCAATATCAACCGGGGAAGTTTTGTAGATCTTATCATCTATTTCAATTTCTGCCTGGCCTATGCTTAGTTTTCCACGGGATTCCGGTTGAAGAAAATAGGTATAGGTTTTGGAATAACTACTTTTACCATTAAAAATGCTTCGGCTTACCGATTGGTTAGGGCCTCCAATTACTCTCCAGCCGTTAAACGACGGTGGACGAAAATTGTCTCCATCCTGGTTCATTTCAAAATCAACCCGAAGACGCTCATTTATTCCCAGCTTTTTTTTGCTAACGCTCGCCTCAAACTGTACCTGGGCCTGCAGCAATCCGGCCGAAATTATTAAAAAGCTCAGTAATATTAATTTCAACTTCATTTTCTGTCTTCTTATTCAGATTTTTCGGATATCTAAATTTTAATATTTCCCTACCAGTCTTTTTCAGACCTTACCTTTACACCTTTGGCCTTTTCAGCATTTATTTTATCCTGCACCTTCTTCTCCTCATTGTTCATCGCTTCCAAAAGGCTCTTTATTTGCTGAGGAGATAATTGCCCCTGGGCAGGTTGGGGTTGTTGTGGCTGCTCTTTTTGCTCCTCTCCTTCATCACCCTTATCCTGCTGGTCTTTTTTATCCTGGTTCTGGTCCTTTTTCTCGTCCTGATCGCCCTTATCTTTATTTTGCTCGTCTTTATTCTCTCCTTCGTCCTTAGGCTTATTATCCTTATTCTGCTTATCGTCTCCACCTTCACCATCCTGGTTTTTCTTATCCTGGTTCTGGTCTTTGTTTTGATCTTTATCCTGGTCCTTATTATCCTTATTTTGATCCTTGTTCTGGTCCTGGTTTTTCTGTTGTTCTTCCAGCATTTTTTTAGCTAAAGCAAGATTGTAACGCGTTTCTTCATCGGAAGGATTATTTCTTAAGGCATTTTTATAAGCTTCAACCGCTTCCTTGTATTTTTTCTGCTTCATATAAGAGTTCCCGAGATTGTGATTAATACGGTGCCTCTCCTCTTTGCTTCCTGAAATTTCGTTAGCCTGTTTTAAGCGGCTTTCGGCCTGTGGTGCTTTCTCCCTGTTATAATACAGGTTTCCCATATTATATTTTGCGGCCGTATTGCCGGGATCTTTGGCAATAGCTTTGCGATATGAAGCTTCTGCGGAAGCAAAATCATTTTCAGACATTGCGTCTTCGGCTTCGCGAATGTATTTGTTTACCTCCCGCCGAATCTTCTCAGGATTTTCCTGAGCTGAAATTTTAGTGAATGCTAAAATGGCTACTATCACCATTAAAGCCGCTATATTTTTGAAATTGTTTGTCTTCATCATCTTAATCCTCCTTTTTCTTTCTTTCGTTAAAAAGGTTCAACTTTTTAATCCATGCTGTACTACGTTCCAGCAAAAATAAATCCAAAAATAACAGGAGCAGCCCTAAACCTAAAAACCATTGAAAATGAGACTCAAAATCGGCAAATTGTTTGGCCTCAAATTCTGTCTTTTCAATATTCTGAAGAACCTCCTGCACCTCATCTGTCACTTCAGCAGTAATATTTCCCGGGATATATTCTCCGTTTGCTTCTGAAGCAATTTGCTGAAGGGTTTCGGGATTCAGTTTGGTAATTACAGTTTCCCCGGCATTGTCTTTCTTATAATTCTGAATAATTCCGTTTCTCTTTATAGGAATAGGCCCGCCTTTTTCAGTCCCAACCCCTATGGTTATAATTTTAATCCCTGCCTCGGCCGCTTCTTCAGCAATACCTTCTATATTTCCTTCATGGTCTTCCCCGTCACTGATGATGAACAATACCCTGTTAGTCTGGTCTTCATTATCATAATAGGTTGTGGCCAACTCTAAGGCATCGCTAATGGCCGTACCCTGGGAAGAAATCATATCGGTATTAAGCGACTGAAGGAACATTTTTGCCGCGGCATAATCTGTGGTAATCGGCAGCTGTGGGAAAGCACTCCCGGCATAGGCTATAATTCCCACGCGGTCACTTCCAAGATTATTCAGAATTTGCGTTACCAGCTGCTTGGATTTTTCAAGCCTGCTGGGGGCAATATCTTCGGCCTCCATACTTTTAGAAACATCTATGGCAAAAACAATATCCACCCCTTCGCGCTTCACTGTTTCCATTTTTGTACCAATTTTGGGGTTTACCAATGCCACTACAAGGCTGGAAATAGCCAGTAGAATTATAATCAGCTTTAAAACAGGCTTAAAAGTGGAACGGTTTGGGGAGAGATACTTGAGTAAATCTGAATTGGCAAATTTCTTCTGTGTACGCTTTTTCCAGAATAACAGAAAAAGGAACAGCAGTACCACCACAGGAAGTGCCAGTAACAACCAAAAATATATTTTCTCTTCTAAAACGTACATTCTTAACTTCTAATTTAAACACATTATATAAAACTTCTGAATATAGTGTACCTCAGCAATATTTCGAACAACAGCAAACCTCCTGCCAGTAAGATTAACGGGCGGAATTTTTCATCATAATTATAATAACGGAATTCTTCAATATCGGTTTTTTCCAAAGCATCAATTTCAGCATAAATTTCTTCCAGTTTTTCATTATTGGTCGCACGGAAATATTGTCCGCCGGTCTCATTGGCAATTTGCTTTAGCAGCGCCTCATCAATTTCAACCTTGCTCATCCCGTACTGAAACCTTCCGTTAGGCAAGATAGCAACGGGAGACAAGGCATTGCCGTTGCTTCCCACGCCAATGGTGTAAACCTTTATCCCGAATTCCACCGCCAGCTCACTGGCAATCTTAGGATCTATAAACCCTGAATTGTTCACTCCGTCTGTGAGCAGGATAATAACTTTACTTTTTGCCTCACTGTCTTTCAGCCTGTTTACGGCAGTAGCCAGGCCGGAACCAATTGCGGTACCGTTTTGCAGCAAATCGTTATATTCTATATCCTGAAGGGCGCTCAGCACAATCTCTTCATCACTGGTAATGGGCGTTTTGGTAAAACTCTCCCCGGCATAAACAACCACTCCAATCCTGTCTGAAGGCCTGCCTTTTACAAATTCCTGGGCCACGTCTTTTAGGGCATCCAAACGATTGGGTTGTAAATCACGTGCCAGCATACTGGCCGAAACATCTATAGCCATTACAATGTCTATCCCCTGCGTACTGCTTGTTCTTGTAGAAACGTCTACGGTTCGTGGCCTTGCCATGGCAGTAATAATTAAAGCCAGCACCAGTAACCTCAATATAAAAAGTACTGGTTTAAGCTGTGCCAGTAAACTTTTTTTGGCTTTAAAACCTTTTATGGTGGAAATACGCAATTCTGCCGTCTGTTTGTTCCGCTTCCAGAAATACCAGGCGATAGCTATGGGGAGAAGCAGGAACAGCCAGAAAAACTGTGGATTTTCAAAGGTGAAATTTGTAAACATCAGTCGTTCAGATTTGTGAGTTCTACCGAATCTATAAGGCGTTGCGCGATTTCTTCGGCATAAACATCCTCTACATCATATATTACGGTGATTTGCTGATAGCCACCGTTTTCAGCAAAGTTCAGGATTTCATATTTATTTTGGGTAAGCTCCCCGGTTACGGGATTTTCAATTTCCAAAGTTCCAAAGGCCCTTATTCCTTCTGCGCCATTTAGAGTGGTAAACTCTTCGCGTTTCATAATAATGTTTTGCGCCCCCTGACTTTCCAGGTAAGTATAAATACCATCTACAGCAGTTTCCAGGTTAAACTCCACCTGCTGATTAAATTGTACTGTACTTACTGTAGTGTAAAAATTACCAATAAGGCTGCCATATAAAAAAGTTTCATTGCCTACCAGCATTTGTTGCGCTTCCTGTGGTAATTCTATTTCTCCTCTTTTTAAAACTTCAGGCGTGGTAATGGCTACCGGTGGATTGCCGTATTCACTTCTAATCCACTCCCCTTCCAGCAGTTCTTTGGTGGGGTGGCCCAGGTATGTATCTTTTACATAGGTAAAGCCTTTGGTTGCAACAAGTGCACCCGCTGCTACCACTAACGCAAAAGCGCCTATTATCATACCAATTATAATACGCTTTTTCTTGCGCTGCTTCAGCTTTGCCTGGCGGTACATTTCATCCCGCATCAATTCTTCCTCAGTAGGTTCAGGAATTGAAGTTTTTACGTCATCAACTATATATTTAACGTTGGAACGATCTTCTTTAGCAGTAATCACATCAGGACGGGAATTGGCAAATTTGGCTAAATCGGCACGTTGCAGGATTCGCTTTAAATCATCAATGGTTTTCCGGTCAATTTTAAGATTGCCACTTTCCCTCTGCAATTCAAGGTAGGCCACAAGTTCACTGGTGGTGCTTTCAAGAGCACGGTCATATACCTTACGGTCTAAATATTTCCGTATTGAAAAAGTAAGCTGGGAATAATATTCTTTTACTTCCCTTTGCTCCAGCAGGTGAGATTGATCCAGCTTCTCCAGTTCCAGCATAGCCTGCTCATAAGGGGGTAATTCCCTTTCGCGGGCTTCTTTTCTCTTTTTTCTGAATAAGAAAAATAACAAAGCCAAAATAACCAATCCCAGCAATGTCCACCAGATCCAGTTAGGAATGGAAAACGTAGAAGGCGCTTCTACTGAAGGCTTTATAGGATACATTTTTTGTTTTGTGGTATCCACCACCACACTGGCTACTTTCACCAGCATAGAATCTGTTAAAAATTCGCGGTCGCTTATAATCACCCTTTGCTGCGGAATGGTATAGGAACCGGAGTCAAACTGGGTTAGCGAATATTCCTTTAAAAGCCTGAACCTATCCTGTATACGGGAGGTATCGGTTGTTATAGATTCCACCACTTCCAGAGGTAAAAAAGTATTGCCTTCAGGAAAAACCACCAGGTCTGTAGAATCAGTTTCTACTGAAATGCTGTACTTTATTTGTTCCCCAATTTTCATAATTGAGGAATCTATTTCGGCAGTTACCTGAGGCTGTTGTGCGAAAACGAAACTTGTAAAAAGAAGGAAGAAATAAAAGAAAATATGGTTACACCTTCTTTTATTGTTCAGGATATGCAATGCAGTTTTGTTTTTAGAATATGAATTTTCTTTTATCATATTGATTATGCTCTTCTCTTAAAGTAACCCAGTAGTTTTTTTACATAACTTTCGTCCAGCCGGTTTTCTATTGTCCCGGCACCGCTTAGCGTAAAACTTTCCTGAAAATAAGCTACTCTGTTCCTGTAATGTTCGGCATAGCTGTTCCTAACAGATTTTGAACCGGTATTTACAGTAATACTTTCGCCGGATTCCTCATCCAACATTTGTACCAAACCAAGATTGGGAATTTGTTCTTCGTGCCGGTCGTAAATCCTGATCCCTGTAACATCGTGCCTGCCTGCAGCAATTTTTAATGTATGCTGGTAATCTTCAGCCACAAAATCTGATAGAACAAAAACAATAGCTTTCTTTTTCATCACGTTGGAGAGGTATTTAAGGGCGCCGGTAATATCAGTTCTTTTTCCTGAAGGTTGAAATTCCAGTAGTTCCCTAATAATCCGCAATACGTGAGAACGGCCTTTTTTAGGCGGAATATACAATTCGATCTTATCGGTAAATAACATAAGACCAATCTTATCATTATTCTGGGTAGCAGAAAAAGCCAGGGTTGCGGCAATTTCTGTAATCACGTCTTTTTTAAACTGGTTGTGCGTACCAAACATTTCTGAAGCAGAAACATCCACCATCAACATCATGGTGAGTTCCCGTTCCTCCTCAAAAACCTTAACAAAAGGTTCGCTGTAACGCGCGGTAACATTCCAGTCTATATTACGAACATCGTCCCCAAACTGGTACTGCCGCACCTCGCTAAAAGTCATCCCGCGACCTTTAAAGGTAGAATGATATTCCCCGCCAAACATGTGATCGCTCAGCCGGCGGGTTTTAATCTCTATTTTTCGTACTTTCTTAAGGAGCTCTTTAGTATCCATGTGTTTCAATAAACAATTTGACAATAATCAATTACTAAAAATCCCATTGATCATTATTAACTAATAATTGTTAATTGCTACGGCACTTCTATTTCATTAACGATTTTGCTCACCAGGTCTTCAGAAGTAATATTTTCAGCCTCAGCCTCATAGGTTATTCCAATCCTGTGTCGCAATACATCATGGACCACTGCCCTTACGTCTTCTGGAATCACATAGCCACGGCGTTTGATAAAAGCATAACATTTAGCTGCTGTAGCCAGATTAATACTACCCCTTGGAGAAGCCCCAAAACTGATTAGCGGCTTGATATCTTCAAGTTTATATTTTTCAGGAGTACGAGTGGCAAAGATGATATCCAGGATATATTTTTCAATCTTTTCATCCATATAAACTTCACGAACGGCTTTTTGGGCGCGGGTAATTTGTTCAAGGCTTACCACGGGGTTCACCTTTTCAAATGCACCTTTAAGGTTTGCCCGAACAATAAGCTGTTCCTCATTCATCTGCGGATACTTAATAACGGTTTTCAGCATAAAACGGTCCACCTGGGCTTCAGGCAAAGGATAAGTTCCTTCCTGTTCCACGGGATTTTGCGTTGCCATTACCAGGAACGGGCGGTCTAGAATAAAAGTTTCATCTCCAATAGTCACCTGTTTCTCCTGCATGGCTTCCAGTAAAGCCGATTGCACTTTGGCGGGAGCACGGTTTATCTCATCTGCAAGCACAAAATTGGCAAATATGGGGCCTTTCTTAATGCTGAAGTCATTCAGCTTCATATTATAAATAAGAGTTCCCACAACATCTGCCGGTAAAAGATCTGGTGTAAACTGCACCCTGCTAAAACTGCCATGTACTGCCTGCGAAAGTGTATTAATAGCAAGGGTTTTAGCAAGTCCCGGCACTCCTTCCAAAAGAATATGCCCCTGCCCGAGAAGACCAATCAGCAGGCGCTCCACCATGTGCTTCTGGCCTACAATTACTTTATTCATTTCTGAAGTAAGTACATCTACAAATGCACTTTCCCTCTCTATTTGTTCATTCAGGCTGGCAATATCTACCGAAGAATCGTTTTCTATCATCACTTATAATTATTTAACGCGTGAATATACACTTAACGAATTAACGTCGCAAATGGAAAATTAATTAAATCTAATTTGTTAATATTAGGTTAAAATAAAAGAGCGGCCCAGTGAAGCCGCTCTTAAGATGTTATAAAAATCTGAACTTATTCCAGAAAAATAGTATCCAGATTAACCGAACTGCCGGCTTCAACTACCACGTTATTTTCTTCGATAGTTGGCAAATTTGATGCCACATCTGGTGTAATAGTAACTTTATATGTTCCGGCCGGAACCCCATGCAGGGTGAAATTCCCGTTAGCATCAGTATAAGCCGAAATCGTATTAGAAGCATTTTGAGCCTTCACCAAACTCCTGAAGTCTGAAGGATGTACTTCACCTTCAATGGTACTTGCTCCCTCTTCCGCAGAAAACCTTATTACCGGTTTAAGGCTGTAACCACCATTACCCTGTTGCACCACAGATTCTTCAACATCAAAATCAAGTAAAAAAGAATACTGCTCACCCGCTTCCAGGTCCTGGTTCACATTCAACTTTAATCCAGATTGTTGTGCACTTGGAGTGGCCATAGCATAAGATTCTCCATTTACAACAATAGAATTGTCGTTACCAAGAATCAACCTCATTTGGCCAAGATAACCTGCCGGAAGTTCAACATCGGCTAGAAGCTGGGAAACTCCACCGGTTAATTCCAGCAAATCGTAAACCCCCGTTTCCACTTCTCCAATACTCTCCCAGCCTTCATCTTCTGCCCCGTCCATATCGGTTCTAATCATTACATCCTCCACATCTATGAGGACACCATCATAATCGCCGGGAGCATCAGTCATACGAACAGTGACCTGAGCTGTTCCTTCCTCTTCATTGGAACCGCTATCATCATCACTACAACTAAACATAGTAAATGCTATTAAGCTCAGCATTAAAAAGCTTTTCAATTTGAAATTTGTTAGAGTCATACTTTTATATTTAATGTTTTGCAGGATAACGGCAGAAGCGATTTTCCATTTTGTCAAAGCCGGAAGATTAACGAAATTTAACATGCATTAACCCGCTATTAATAAATTGCTGCCCAAAGCAAGGAATTACTTTGTTACATTACACCAAAAAGCAAATATGACAAATGCACTTATTACCGGAGCATCAAGTGGAATAGGAAAAGCAACCGCCAGAATTTTTGCGGAAGAAGGATTTAACCTGATTCTCTGCGGAAGAAGAAAAGAAAAGCTGGAAGAACTAAAGTCTGAACTGGGAGAGAAGGTGAAAATTCACCTGCTTACTTTTGATGTAAGAAATAAAGAAGAAGTATTCAATAATCTTGAAAATTTACCTGAAGATTTCAAAAATATCAACATCCTGATTAACAATGCCGGAAATGCACATGGCATGGATCCCATTCAGGAGGCTAGCACAGAGGATTGGGACGCGATGATAGATATTAATGTAAAAGGTTTACTTTACGTTTCCAAAGCCATTATTCCGCAAATGACTAAAAGAGGAAGCGGACATATTATAAATATTGGCTCTACGGCCGGGAAAGAGGTTTATCCCAATGGAAATGTGTATTGTGCCAGCAAACATGCCGTAGATGCTATAAACCAGGGAATGCGTATTGATTTAAACGGCACAGGAATTCGTGTAGGAGCGATAAATCCCGGCCTGGTAGAAACAGAATTCAGCGAAGTAAGATTTAAAGGGGATAAAGAGAAAGCAAATAAGGTATACCAGGGATTTGAAGCTTTACAACCTGAAGACATTGCAGATATTATCAGGTTTGTAGTCACCAGGCCTTATCACGTAAATATTGCCGATTTAATAGTGATGTGTACCGCCCAGGCAAGCAGTACTATTGTGGATAAAAAGTAAGCTTTAGGCTGTAAGCTGTGGAAAATAGCTAAAAGAACAGATCGGTATTTCTGGATCTGTTCTTTAAAATTTGCCGAAGAATTTGGAGAAAGGAAAAATTAAAAGTTATTAAGTTTTAAGCTGAACAGGGAAAATCCAGATAAAAGGAGCAAAATTTGATTAATAAAGTAATAGTGAATTTTTTTAATGATTAACAAACGCCTTTTAATTAAAAACCTGCTTGCGCATAATGATGAGAATAGCTTTTATGATAAAAAGCTCAGGCTCAATCTTGGCGAAAAAGAAGGAAAGGCGAAGTTTTTAAAGCATGTTTGCGCGCTTTCAAATTCTAATCCCGAAAATAATTCTTATATCGTGATTGGAGTGGAAGATGAAGACAATAATATTGTTGGTATCGACTTTTTTGACGACAGTAAAATTCAGAACCTGGTAAATGCCTATCTTCAGAATCCCCCTATAATTAGCTATGAAAATATCCCATTCCCGCACCTGCCAGATCATCAGGTGATTGGGTTGGTGACCATACGTCCTAATCACGGCAGGATTTGTTCTTTGCGCAAGAACATCTGGAAATATTACGGGGGATCAATTTTTTTAAGGGATGGCAGCATTAGTATGCCCAAAGATTTTGACATTAAAATTGAAGATGTAAACTCTAAAATAGTCGCTTCTATAGAAAACCATGCGCAGAATAACATTGAACTTACTTTGGATGGCGTTTTTGATTTTTTCAGCAAACGCGAAGATTACAACCCCACCTATAAAGTTTTTAAGGAATATTTTGTGGTTTGCTGGGCAGGGAAACAGAAAAAAGGAAAAGACAAGGTTTACTATTCCAGGGTAGATATTGAACTTATAAATGAGCAGGTTAAGCTTTTTTACTCAGATTTGGATGAGGTAAGCATAGAACGGGATGAAAATTGCTTTAAAATTATTGAATATGTACATTTAGGGCTTCATGACAGTTTTAAATATTACCCGTTGGAGGAAGTTAGTATAGAATTTAGAGATAACGCCAGCTATGAGATTCATAGTCAGCTTTTATTTGAACCCCCCAGGTACGATAAAAAAACGCTTCACCACATATACAATATCAACAATGCCCTTGTCCAGCGCTTAAAACAAAACCTGCCCCTCAATAAAAATCAGCAAAAAGATTTAAAAAATCTCCCATCTACTTATTTACTTTGCTATTTCAATGATTTTGAAGATGCCATTGATAAGCTGGAAGAGGCGAAACTTTATTTGAAAAAATATAATGAACAGGTATACCATTCTTACAAGGAAAGCATGCGTATATTGAGGAAAGTAAAATATAATTAAAATGGGCAGGACGATTGCAATTGGAGATATACATGGAGGTTTAAAAGCTTTGATTCAGCTGCTGAAAAAAGCAAACGTAACTCCCGAAGACCAGCTGATTTTTTTAGGAGATTATGTAGACGGATGGAGCGATTCTGCCAATGTAGTGTCCTATCTTATTGAACTTGCCAAGCAAAATACCTGTGTGTTCATCAGGGGAAATCATGATGATTTGGTTCACCGCTGGTTAAAATCGGGAGAAATGAATGAAAAATGGCTGCAACATGGCGGCCAGTCCAGCATGGATGCCTATAGAAATTTTACTGCGGAAGAAATAAAGCTCCACATTGGATTTTTTCAGCAAATGCTCAACTATTATATTGATAATGAAAACCGGCTTTTTATACATGCAGGATTTTCCAATCAGCATGGGCCTGAAAGCGAATATCACGATACCGGCTATTACTGGGACCGCACCTTATGGGAAACTGTACTTGCCCTGGACCCTAAGCTGGATAAAGCTCATAAATATTACCCTAAAAGACTTCAAATATTTGATGAAATCTATATTGGCCACACTCCGGTAATCCGAATTGATGAATCAAAACCCTTTAATAAAGCCAATGTTTGGAATGTGGATACCGGCGCTGCCTTTACAGGAAAACTTTCTGCCATAGATGTAAGCACTAAGGAATTTTGGCAGAGTGACCCGGTACACCTGCTCTACGAGAAAGAAAAAGGCAGAAATTAAGAGTATTTTATCATACACTCTCTTAACATATTTATATCTTTGAACTTCAATAATTTCAGCTCCTTTCGGGATAAAATTCCAGGATGCCAATAAAAACTGCACGGTTGTTGATATTCAAATAAAATTCATACACTTGCACTCCCATTGGGTTCAAATTTAGATTAAAAGAAATGGCTTTAGAGAATGTTAGATTAGAAGTAATGCAAACCGTAGAGAAATCTGTGGACGGTTTTATTGATAAATATTTAATTCCGGTTGAAGAAATCTGGCAACCTACTGATCTCCTACCAAACTTCCAAAAGGAGAATTACATGGATGATGTTATTCAAATTAGGGAAGAGGCCAAAGAGCTTGGATATGATTTTTGGGTGGTACTGGTAGCAGATATGGTTACTGAAGAAGCCCTGCCTACCTATGAAAGCTGGCTAATGGATATGGAAGGCGTGAAACAACACGGGGCTTCCAGAGGAGAGCAGAACAGTTGGGCCAAATGGGTTCGCCACTGGACTGGAGAAGAAAACAGGCACGGTGATACCCTCAATAAATATTTGTATCTATCGGGAAGGGTTAATATGAAGGAAATTGAAAAAACCACGCAGCACCTTATTAATGATGGTTTTGATATAGGTACAGGTAGAGACCCTTACCGCAATTTTGTTTACACCAGTTTTCAGGAACTTGCTACTAACATTTCGCATAGACGCGTTGGGCAGCTTGCCAAGAAAAAAGGAAACAAAATGCTGGCTAAAATGTGTAATATCATAGCGGGGGATGAAATGAGACATTACATGGCCTATCGCGAATTTGTAAAGACTATTTTTGAACATGACCCTAGTGAAATGATGCTGGCTTTTCAGGATATGATGAAAAAGAAAATTGTAATGCCTGCACAGTTTATCCGTGAAAGCGGACAGGGTATTGCAGAAGCCTTTGAGAATTTCTCCAATGCAGCACAGCGGCTTGGGGTTTATACCACACATGATTATATTGATATTCTTAAAAAACTAAATGGCTACTGGGAAATTGATAAAATGAATTCTCTTACAGATGAAGCCGAAAAAGCAAGAGATTATTTAATGAAGCTACCGGACAGAATGTCCCGTATCGCTGACCGTATCGCTGTTCCCGAAGATCCACACCAGTTTAAATGGGTGGAGCCAAACGGAACACTTTAATCAAAATTTAAAAGGTTTAATGCAAAAACCGCTTCCTGCCGAAGCGGTTTTTCTTTTATCTTCGCCCCTATCCCCAAAAAATTTAAAAAATAGTTGCTACTTTTAACAAAAAGAATTCTCTATGAAAAAGATCATCCTATTCCTATTGGGAGCATTTATTGCTCAAAATGCTTCTGCACAAATTGATTTCCCTCAAAATGAAGTAAAGATAAATATAGCAAATACTATTGCCATTGCTTCTGTAGAATTAGGTTACGAGTTGTTTATGGACGATAATCAATCTATAGATTTTGGCCTGCTTCTTAATGACCGTATGAACTATCATTCCGAAAAAGGCTCCCGGAATTTTAAAACCAACAGTTTTAAGGTAGGTTATAATTTTTATTTTGGAACTGAAAATTCCGGATCAGGATTTTTTGCAAGTCCTTTTGCTAAATTAAGAACAGGTAAATTTACCGAAGTAGTGAGCATAGAAGAAGAGGAGGTACAACGTGAAACCGATATGAGCGCATTCATAATCGGTATAGGTGGGGGTTACAAATGGAACTTTAACGACACCTTTGTAATTGGCCCTTATGCCAATGTAGGGAGAAATTTTAGCAGTGAAGTTAAAGATCGTTTTTCTGCCATAGAATTCAATACCGGTTTAAGCGTAGGCTACAGATTTTAATTTTCAGATTACTTAAAATTATAAACCGGCTAATTTGTCTAATATGATTTCCAGACATTGGACAGGAGTTCTTAAGCCTGAACAAGCAGAAAACTATATTTTATACCTGAAAAGGGAAATTATCCCTCACCTGAAAAACCTGAAGGGTTTTCACACGGCGCCAGTATTAGAAGGCAAAGGTCTGGGGACGGAGTGGAATTTATGTTTATCTCAAACTGGAGTTCTATGGAAGCAATTAGAGCCTTTGCCGGAAAAGAACTTAATGTGGCGGTAGTTGCCGAAAAAGCACAAAAAATGATGCTGGACTTCGATAAGGAAGTCCGGCATTATGAAGTTATTTATTCTGACAATGGCTGAAGAAATTAAGAAATTGAAGAATCTTTCCAAACCTTGTAAGCAGCAAGATCTTTTTCAATAAGATTCAAACAAAAAGCAATTACCGCCGCATCATCCAGATATCCTATAACAGGAATAAAATCGGGAATCAGATCAATTGGGGAAAGCACATACAGTAAAGCACCTCCTATAGAAGCAATTATATTCCACGGAATTTCCCTGTAACTACCATTGGAATAATCCCGAACCAGGGAAAACAAAATCTGAACATCATCAAAATACCGGCTTAATTTACCTTTATTTTGAAATTTAGACTTGATCTTTTCTTCTTCTTCCTGAAGTTTATCAAGATCCTTTTCCTGAAATTCATCCTGTCTCTTATCGTGTTCTTTTTCAGCTTGTTCCTTAGAAAATATGCTCATTTTTATCGAATTGGATTTTATTATATTTTTTCTAAAATAAGAATTTTATATGAAATGAAAGTTCTGCCTTTGCCAATCTTGCGCCAGAACTATCTTAAGAATGCGTTAATTCAGCAATTAGATATTTATGCTGCGGGAATTTTGGATTAGCTGCTTCCTTTCTATTATCAGCAGGATAAAATTCAGCCGCTATTCCTCCTCGGCTACAAAACGGTGGTCTACCGGCATCACTTCCCCACAATTATCACAGGTGCGTAATTCTCTGCTTTCGTAAAAATGTTTAAAATGCTTCAGGAAATCTTTTTCAATATCCTCCAGTGGAAAATATACTTCATAAAGCTTATGGTTACAGTTATCACAAAACCATAACAGCCCGTCATTGCCTTCCTCATTCATGCGTTTTCTTTCCACAACCAGACCTATGGAGCCCTCTTTTCTCACCGGCGAATGCGGCACTTTCCCCGGATTCAAATACATATCTCCCGGCCCCAGCTGCATGGTTTTCTTTTCGCCGTTTTCCTGTACATGCACTTCAATATTTCCCTCCAGCTGGTAAAATAGTTCTTCCGTTTCGTTATAATGATAGTCCTTACGGGCATTTGGCCCGGCTACTAACATCACAATATAATCGCCAGATTCTTTGTACAAATTCCTGTTGCCCACCGGCGGCTTTAAAGTATCCCGGTTTTCTTCCAGCCATTTATTGAGATTAAAAGGTTTGTTTATAGCCATTTTTTAATGTTTTTGCTCCTAAAATTAAACATTCTGCACAAGAATTCATTATTATAAGCCTGATAATACTAATAGCGCCTGCTCCGCACCGCGCTATCCGCTGCAAGTCCTCGCCCTAAAAAGGGCTGTTGGCTTCACGCTACTATCGCTGGCGCAAATTTAAGTTATGGCTTTCGTTGTGCCTCTTTGAGTTATTTCTCTTGTTTCTTGTCTCCTGCCTCTTTAACTCGTTTTCTTTTTAACTGCTAAACTCCACTCCAAACTCCCAGCTCCTAACTTTCCTCTATTCACTCTTCACTTTACACTTACACTTTCCGCTACCATTCTTTTTATTAACTTTCAGCATTTCACAAAAGATTATTAATTATAGCGTACCAACAAAACTTTAATATGAAAAAATTAATTCTCCTCTTCAGCCTTAGCCTGTTTATCTCCTGCAATCAAAATACATCTTCTGAAGCAGCTCACACTTCCGAAGAAAATTCAGCAAAAAATACTAATGATTCTATTCCAAATTTCGGAATTGTAATTCACGGCGGCGCGGGGACAATTCTTAAAGAAAACATGAGCGATTCTTTAGAACATGCCTACCGGGAAAAACTGGAAGAAGCCATTACCACCGGGCATCAAATCCTTGCAAACGGAGGCACCGCTATAGAGGCGGTGAGAAAAACTATTAATGTCATGGAAAATTCTCCGCTGTTCAACTCGGCTAAAGGAGCGGTTTTCACCAATGATGAAACTAACGAATTAGACGCCTCCATTATGGATGGAGAAACGCTGAATGCCGGCGCGATTGCAGGAGTATCTACTGTTAAAAATCCTATAGATCTGGCTTATGAGGTAATGGTAAATTCTGACCACGTGTTGCTTGCCGGAAAAGGTGCTGAAAAATTTGCTGAAGAACAGGGACTTGAAATTGTAGACCCTTCTTACTTCTATACTGAAAACAGGTTCCAAAGCCTTCAAAGGCTAAAAGAAAGGGAAAAATCACAGGCTGGTAATAAAACTGCTTTTCATGATCCTTATATAAAAGACTCAAAATATGGAACGGTAGGTTGCGCTGCTTTGGACAAAGATGGCAATCTTGCCGCGGGAACCTCTACCGGGGGAATGAGCAACAAAAAATATAATCGTATTGGAGATTCTCCCATTATTGGCGCGGGCACTTATGCCAATAATAAAACCTGTGCAGTTTCCGGCACCGGCTGGGGAGAATTTTTTATTCGCGGGGTAGTTGCTTACGATATTTCAGCACTTATGGAATATAAAGGCCTGAGCCTTCAGGAAGCGGCAAGCCGGGTGATACAGGAGAAAAACCCGGAGCTCGGTGGCAACGGCGGTATAATTGCTATAGATAACCAGGGCAATGTTGCCATGGAATTTAATACTGCCGGCATGTACCGCGCGAAAATGAACAAAAACGCAGAGCTGGAAATTGGCATTTACGGGGAGTAAAATTCAGTTTCATAATTTTTTCACAGCCATTGGCTCAAAAATGATTACAAGAAAAATCTTAACATATAATTAGAACAGGAAAATAGATGTTACGGCTTTCAGATTTTAATTTTAGAAAATTAAAATCAGGATTAATGAAGCGTTGCTTTTTACTTATTTACCTCCTGTTTAGTTTTTCTAATCCTTTTGGTTATAGCCAGGCATTAACAAGGGCGCAGATTGACGATACCATCGCCACCATTCCATCTTTTTCTATACATAAAAATAATTATTTTATTACCGGTGTCCCAATGGACGAAAAAATTTCAAGGGAAACTTCCGATGTTAAATACCAGATAAGTTTTAAGCAGCTGCTAACAAGAAAAACCCTGCCATTAGATACTTATTTATTTCTTACTTACACACAAACAGCATTCTGGACTATTTATGCCAAATCCAGCCCTTTCGAAGAAATTAATTTTAATCCCGGTATAGGCCTCGGTAAACCTCTCTATAACAAGGAGGATAAATTAATGGCTATGGGATATTTGCAGTATGAACATGAATCCAACGGGCGGGACAGTATTTATTCCAGAAGTTGGAACCGGCTTTCTCTGAGTTTTGAAGCTGCGCTTAATGCCCGCACCACTGTAAGGATAAAAGGCTGGTTTCCATTTAGATATAAAGAGGACAACCCGGAAATTTTAGATTATCTTGGCCTGGGAGAAATAAACCTTTCTTACCAGCTTCAGCCTGAAAAATGGATTCTTGATGTAAGGCTTCAGAAAGGATTGGATGACTGGAAGGGTTCTGTAAGGGCACAAATTTTTTATAATTTATTTAGAGCATCTAACCAGTATTTAATGTTTGAATGGTACAATGGCTACGGGGAAAGTCTTATTAGTTTTAAAGATTTTCGTAGCATAGTGCGCATCGGCTATGTTATAAAATCGAACAACCTCAACCTCTTCAAATTTTCATCTAATTAATTAACATTTATTTAAGTTCTTTTAGTTCGGTGTGTTCCGAACCAATACTATATTTGCAGCTTTAAAATTGTGACCTTAGCATATATGAACTGTTGTTCCCCCGAAAAAAGAAAGCTGATAGAAGAAATTGGAGTACACTTTGAAAAAATACACCAATTGGCGCCACTTGCTGCCCGAATTTATGCAATTATGGTCTTATCTCCTGCAGACGGCCAGACCTTTGAAGAGATTATGACTATTACAGAAGCCAGTAAAAGTTCAGTCTCTACTCAGCTCAACTTACTTCTTCAGCTTAAAAAGGTTGAATACTTCACAAAATCCGGTGACAGGAAAAGATATTTTCGTGCCAACAGGTTGTACCTAAAAACAACATTAGAAGGATACCTGGAGGATATCACCCAAGAGTTAGAACTTTTAGATAAAATTACAGAATTTAACTCTACTTACAACAAAGAGAAATTTGAAAAAACCGGTGCCACTGCACTGCTTTTTAAAGATTATCTGCTTAACCAGGAGCAAAACATCAGGAATATCATTAATAAAATGTCCGAAATCCAAAATAATTAACATCAAAACAATTTCCTTTAAAATGAAAAACCTCTTTAAATATATAGCTGTTACCGCCGGGCTAGTAAGCATAATTTCATGTGGCGATAACCAAAACCCACAACAGCAGGCCCAGGGTCCTGCCCCTTTTCCCGTAATAGAAGTTCCTACTAGGACAATAACCGGCTATACTTCATACCCTGTAAATATTGAAGGAACCGTTACCAGCGGTGTAAGAGCTAAAGTTTCAGGTTACATTACCGATGTTGTTGTAGATGAGGGGCAAGAAGTACGAAAAGGACAGACACTTTTCAGACTGGAAACCGAATCGTTGAGCCAGGAAGCAGAAGCAGCACAAGCTAGTGTTAACGCCGCCCAGGTTGAAGTAGATAAATTAAAACCTTTGGTAGAAAAAAATATTATTAGTGAGGTACAGCTGGAAACTGCAAAAGCAAACCTGCAACAGGCAAAAAGTGGCTACCAAAGTATTGCTGCCAATATTGGCTATGCAACTATTAAAAGTCCAATAGACGGAAAAATAGGGGCAATTCCTTTCAGAGAAGGTGCATTGGTTAGTCCAAATGACCCACAGCCACTAACTACCGTTTCACAAATAGATGAAGTGTACGCTTTTTTCTCTATGAACGAAAGGGAATATTTAAATTTTATTCAGGAAGCTGAAGGAGAAAGTATTTCAGAGAAAATTGAAAATTTCCCTCCTGTACAACTTCAGCTGGTAAACGGACAAATTTATGAGCAGGAAGGAGAAATCCAAACTGTTACGGGGCAGGTAGACCCTTCAACAGGAACGGTAAGTTTTAGAGCTATATTTCCAAATCCAAACCAGATCCTGGCCAATGGAAATAGCGGGAATATCAGAATTCCAAAAACATATACCGATGTTCCGGTTGTTCCAGAGTCTTCTTCTTTTGAACAACAGGGGAAAGTTTACGTATATCGCGTACAGGGAGACAGTATTGCGGTTTCTAAAGTAATAGAAGTAAGAGACCGGGTTCAAAGCCTTATTGTAGTAGCATCTGGTGTGGAAGCCGGAGACAAGATTGTTGCCAAAGGAGTAGGACAACTCCGTAATAATACGCCAATTCAACCACAACCGGCAACTTTTGACAGTATTGCCAATTCACTGAATCCCGTTTTTAAATAAAGAATAGTTCCATGTTAAAAAAATTTATAGAAAGACCGGTATTATCTACGGTCGTTTCCATTATAATTGTGGTCTTGGGTATTATAGGGATTACCACCCTACCCGTTACCCAGTATCCAGATATTGCACCGCCTACCGTACAGGTTTCAGCCAATTATCCCGGGGCCAATGCCCAGACGGTATTGGAAAGTGTAATTATTCCCATTGAAGAACAGATAAACGGTGTAGAGGGAATGGATTATATTACCTCTACTGCCAGTAATAACGGGAGCGCCAGTATCGAGGTGTTTTTTGACCAGGGGATAGATCCTGATATTGCTGCCGTAAACGTTCAAAACCGTGTAGCCAGGGCTACTCCATTGCTCCCCATAGAAGTAACACAATCTGGGGTAACAACCCAAAAGCAGCAAACAAGTTCGCTGATGTTCTTCACGATCCTTTCTGAAAATGAAGAATACGACGCTACTTTTATACAAAACTACCTGAACATTAACGTAATTCCGGAATTAAAAAGGATTAACGGAGTGGGTGATGTGAGGGTTTTTGGTGCCAAAAATTACGCCATGCGTATCTGGCTTCAACCTGAAAAACTTGCTGCCTATAATCTTATTCCTACAGACGTTACCGCCGCCATAAATGAACAAAGTCAGGAAGCCGCTGCGGGTGCACTTGGGCAAAATGATGCTGAAGCTTTTGAATATGTAATAAGGTACAGCGGTCGCTATACTACCGAAGAACAATATGGTGACATTGTAATTAAAGCCCTCGGCAACGGCCAGTTTCTCCGCCTGAGCGATGTGGCCGAAATAGAGTTAGATGCCGAAGGTTATAACGTGATTTCTTATACTAACGGGGTACCCGGTGTAAGTATGGCCGTTTATCAGACTCCTGGTTCTAACGCACAGGAAATTATTGAAAACATACATTCGAGTTTAGAGGAAATGGAAAGAGATTTTCCCCGTGGACTCTCTGTCTTTGTAAACTTTGACACAAACGAATTCTTAACTGCTTCTATAGAGAAAGTGGTAGAAACCCTTCTTGAGGCTTTTATCCTGGTATTTATTGTGGTATTTATTTTCCTGCAGGATGTAAGGTCTACCCTTATTCCCGCAATTGCGGTTCCGGTGTCCATTATTGGTACTTTCTTTTTCCTCAATCTCTTTGGATATTCCATTAATCTCCTGACTCTTTTCGCCCTGGTACTGGCTATTGGTATTGTGGTAGATGATGCTATTGTAGTGGTGGAAGCTGTCCACGCTAAGATGGAAGAAGGTGCAAAAAACTCCCTAACGGCAACCCAGAGCGCGATGGATGAAATTACAGGTGCAATTATTTCTATTACTCTAGTTATGGGTGCTGTATTTATTCCCGTTACCTTCATTTCCGGGCCAACAGGAGTGTTTTACGAACAATTTGGAGTAACACTAATTGTAGCTATTGCCATTTCAGCTGTTAATGCTCTAACCCTTAGTCCGGCTTTATGTGCCTTGTTCCTTAAACCTCATAATGATGAAAAAGATAAAAAGAAGAATGTTTTACAGCGGTTCTATTCCTCCTTTAACACTGCCTTTGATGCCACTATAAAACGTTATGGAAAATCCCTTTCATTTTTGTACAAGCATGCCTGGATAACAGTGGCCATTTTGCTGCTTTCTGTGGCAGCTATTTTTTGGGCAGAAACTAGTACTCCTACAGGCTTTGTTCCAAATGAAGACCGGGGGATGATATTTGCCAATATTGAGCTTCCTGCAGGCGCTTCTTTAGACCGTACGGTAGAAATAACTAATGAATTGAGCCAAAAAGTAAGACAACTTGAAGGTGTGGAAGGTGCCTCTATGGTAAACGGTTTCAGCTTAATTGGAGGGGCAGGTAGTAACTACGGCCTTGGACTTATTAAGCTGGATAACTGGTCTGACCGTGAGGACGAATCACTTTCGTCTGATGCTATCACAGCCAAACTGTTCCAGATTGGTGCCCAGATACCTGATGCCAATATCCTGTTTTTTGCACCGCCTAGTATCCCTGGTTTTGGAGTATCGGCAGGTTTTGAAGCCAAGGTGCTTGACCGTACAGGAGGAACTTTTGAAGAACTGGACAGGGTAACCCAGCAGTATTTACAAGATCTTAGTGCACGCCCGGAGGTGTTGTATGCACAGAGTTCATTTAATACTAATTATCCGCAGTACGAGATAGATCTTGATGTTAGTCGTGCAAAAGCAGCCGGTGTACCGGTAAGCAGCATCTTCTCTACCCTTCAGGGATATATTGGTAGTATTTATGCAGCAGATTTTGCCCGTTTCGGAAAGCAATACCGTGTTTATGTACAGGCTTTTCCTGAAGACAGGGCAACGGTAGACGACCTTAATTCACTTTTTGTAAGAAATGATGAAGGTGAAATGGCTCCAATCACAGAATTTGTAAGCTTGAACAGGGTCTATGGACCACAATCCGTAACCAGGTTTAACCTGTTTAACTCGGCCAATGTTAACGGTTCAGCGGCGCCAGGTTATTCTTCAGGTGATGCAATTGCTGCCGTCCAGGAAGTAAGTGAAACTTCTCTGCCTACCGGCTTTGGAATTGGTTTCTCTGGCTTAACCCGGGAAGAAATTTCTGCAGGCGGCCAGACCCTCTTCATCTTTATGCTAAGTATCCTTTTTGTGTACTTTATCCTCTCGGCCCAGTACGAAAGTTATTTATTGCCGCTAACCGTCTTGCTTTCATTACCTGTGGGGGTTATGGGTGCATATGTGGTAACGAATCTTGCAGGTTTACAGGCTAATATTTATTTCCAGATTGCATTAATTATGCTACTGGGGCTCCTGGCAAAAAATGCTATTCTTATTGTAGAATTTGCCATACAACGAAGGCAGGCAGGCCATACAATTGTGGACGCTGCATTAGAAGCCGCTAAGGTGAGATTACGTCCAATCCTTATGACATCTTTTGCCTTTATTATTGGTCTTCTTCCGTTGGTTTTTGCCGGTGGTACGGGAGCTGCAGGTAACCGTTCTATTGGTACCGGCGCTGTTGGAGGGCTTTTAGTAGGAACTATAATTGGTGTTTTTATTATACCAATATTATTCATCTTCTTCCAGTGGTTACAAGAAAAAGTAAGCGGCAAACCAGAAGCTGCAGAAAATAAACAATAAGAAAAAAGAAATATCGAAAATGAAAAGAGCATCCATATCTAAATTCTTACTTCTGCCGGGGCTTATACTAAGTTTGGGTTCCTGTTTTGTTGCCAGGGATTATGAGCAGCCAGAGATTGTAGAAGAAGAGCATTACCGAACCGATACCTTTTCCCAGGATTCGCTGAATATGGCCAATGTATCCTGGAGGGAGATCTTTACCGATCCTGTCCTCACCGAATATATTGAAGAGGGGCTGGAAAACAATATTGATATTAGAATAGCCATACAACAGATACTTGCGGCAGAAGCTTACGTAAAACAGGGAAAAGCTGCATACTTTCCCACGTTTAATGTCAATGCTCAAATGACCCATCAGGAGTTGTCTTCCAACAGCCAGTTTGGTAGCCTGTTTTCTTCTATAAATCAATATGAAGTTAGCGGGGCACTTTCCTGGGAAGCCGATATATGGGGTAGAATAACCAGTGCGAAAAGAGCATTCCAGGCGCAATACCTTCAAACTATTGCCGCTCATAAGGCTGTAAAAACCCGTTTAATTGCAAATATTGCTTCCAGCTATTATCAATTACTCGCTCTGGATGAACAAATAAGAATTACCGAGCAAACAATTGAAACGCGGGAAAACAGCCTTGAAACTACAAAAGCTTTAAAAGAAGCTGGCAATGTTACCGAAGTTGGCGTAAAGCAAACAGAGGCACAGCTCTATACCGCCCAGGCAATCCTGATAGACCTTCAAAACCAGAAGCGTTTGCTGGAAAATTCTTTTTCCATTCTGCTTGGAGAAGCACCAATGCAAATTGAAAGAACCGATTTGTCCCGGCAGGAAATCACTACCGAACTTAATATTGGAGTACCTGCACAGTTGCTAAGAAACCGGCCTGATGTGATTGCGGCTGAATACAATCTTATTAATGCATTCCAGTTGACCAATGTTGCAAGGGCAGATTTTTATCCTTCCCTAACTTTATCGGCTACCGGAGGTTTTCAGAGTTTAGACTTGCAGGAGCTATTTGATCCCAATTCCCTTTTCGCCACTATAGTGGGAGGACTGGCTCAACCCATTTTTAATGTAAGAAGGATAAGGACAGAATATGAAGTCTCCCAGGCAGAACAGGAGGAGGCACGGTTAAATTTTAGAGATACGTTTCTCACAGCTACCCGTGAAGTGATGGACGCGTTATATTCCTACGAAGCGGCCACGGAATCAATTGAAGTAAGGCAAAATGAGTATGAGGCATACCAAACCGCTACAGATTATTCTGAAGAACTACTTAATAATGGTTTAGCCAACTATCTTGAAGTTCTTACTGCTCGTGAAAATGCCCTTAATTCCAGCTTAAATTTGATAGATGCAAAATATAATCAACTTCAGTCCATGGTAGATTTATATCAATCGTTGGGCGGAGGCTGGCAATAACTGTTAGGTATTGTTTTAGTTTGTTAGTTGTTGGTTAGCAGCCTCAGAATGGTAATTATTCTGAGGCTGTTACTATAAAGTTTAACCTACATATTTTTTAAAACATGTGAATGAAGAACAACTACACCTTCAGCGCAATAAGGATCGCTCATAAATATCCTCTTTTAAGCAATATTATAAAACAGGCTGTTTTCTGGATTTTATCCTATTCGCTTTTATTATTAATTATACATTATAACACTGCTTCTATTATCAATGCTGTTGATGTAGAATTTCATAATCCGGTTATTTCCATGGGAGTGGTTGTTATACTGGCAGGCTTAATTCTGGGATTTTCCCTTGGATTAATAGATGCTGTACTGGCAAAGAATCAATTTAAAAACATGCCGCTAGGAATAAGCATACTTATAGGAGGCGTCCTGTATTTTATTGTTTTAATGCTGGTAATTAACTTTATTAGATTCTTTTTACTGAATTATGCCAGTCAGCTGGTTTTTGATGAAATCAGCATCAGGATTCTGGAAGATAACTGGAAATACTACAACTATATTTTAATGGCTTATAGCTTTTTCATGACGCTGGTAATAAGTTTTGTGAACCAGATGAATAAAAGGTTCGGGCCGGGTATTTTAATTCCGCTCTTATTCGGCAGGTATCGCTATCCCAGGGAAGAAGAAAGAATTTTTATGTTTATGGACCTTACTTCCTCAACAAAACTTGCTGAAAGGCTGGGCCATTTAAAATACAGCGCACTCATTCAGGATAGCTTTCTTGACATCAACAGAATGGTAAAAAAATACAATGCTGAAATTTATCAATATGTAGGAGACGAAATTGTGGTAAGCTGGCCACTTCATATTCCGGGGAGATTTTCTTGTATAGATTTCTTTTTTGCCGTTCAGGAGCAATTACAAAGCCGGAAAGAATATTATCTGCAACGCTATGGAATTACACCACATTTTAAAGCAGGAGTACATGCCGGCATTGTTACCGCCGTTGAAGTAGGAGATGTTAAACGAGATATTGCCTATCACGGAGACACCTTAAATGTGGCAGCCCGAATAGAAGGGCTTTGTAAAATTTATAATGAATCCATACTTATTTCAGGCACAGTAAATAGTATGGAAAACATTCGTAATTCTTATTTATCAAATTCTCTTGGGTATCAGGAATTACAAGGCAGGGAAAATCCGGTGGAAATCTTCAGTATTGAAAAACGAAGAATTTAATCGTAAATTCAGAAAATTGAAACAACGTCCAATGAAAAGCATATTCAAAACACCAAATAAGCTACTGCCTATTTTTCTGGCATTGTTTTTATGTTTTAACACAACAAAGGCCCAGGTGGTAAAAAGAGACAGCCTCCCCTCATCCTGGGAATTACTAAAATATGACGGGATAAGTGCTTTTGGAGGGATAAAAAATACCTACACCCAACCTTTGCGATGGAAAAAAGAAGATTTTATAACCGCAGGAGCAGTGGTTTTAGGTACGGCCGCTTTATATATAATCGATGAGCAAAGCAGCGACTGGTTTATAGCTCAGGAAAAGGATATTCCACCATTAATCAGGGATATAGGCTGGTATTCCGGAAAGCCCGTAAATAACTACTCCCTTACCAGTGCCATATACCTTTATGGATTATTCACTAAAAATGAAAAGGTGCGAAAAACCGGTGTATTATTAATCTCGGCTGCCACTGCTGCAGGATTATTACAAACTTTTACCAAAACTGCTTTGGGGAGGGCAAGGCCCGGCGTGGGGGAAGGGAAATGGAGTTTTAAACCTTTCAGTGAAGAAGAAGGCTATCACACCTTCCCGTCTGGTCATACCATTTTATCTTTTACCACTGCTTATGCCATAGGTAAACAGTTTGACAATCCATTTGTAAAGGGCGGTATATATACCCTGGGACTTATTGCTCCTGCTTCCCGTCTTTGGGCCGGTGCCCACTGGCTTACCGATATTGGTTTGAGTATAGCCATAAGCATTGCTGTGGTAGATACTATTGACAATTACCTGAACAGAGATCGAAATTATGGGAATATTGATCCTCACAAAACTAAAATAAGCTGGGATTTTCAGATGGGTCCTGGTAGAATTGGCATTAGAGGTACCTTCTAACACTGTAAGGAACATCACAGTTATTTTCTATAGGCTATACGCAGGAAACCATTTTCAGAAATAATTCTATCAGGAGCGGTGATGTTGCTATCTTCTGAATTCTGACAATTATTTACCAGGTTTTATAAGCCTTCTTACTGAGAAGAGAATTATAATACCTTTTATCTCTAGTTACCTCCTTTCCTAACCAGGCTGGTTTTTCAAATTTTTCTTCTTCTGAATTTAATTCCACCTCGGCTATTATGAGACCCTCATTCCTTCCATGAAAATGATCTACTTCAAAAATATGAGTTCCCTGTTTTATCAAATAACGGGTTTTATCTATAACATCGGGTTCAGCTAACTTCATGAGTTCACGGGCATCATCTATAGAAATTTCCTTCTCCCACTCAAATCGGCTTAGCCCGCTCTCTGAAGATTTACCTTTTATAGTCAGATATGCATTTTCTCCCTTTGTTCTCACCCTTACGGTGCGTTCGGGATGGGAATTTAAATATGCCTGCGTTATCCTTTCACTTTTGTACGACTCCTTTTTATAATCTTCAGAGGTGACTAAAAACTTTCTTTCTATTTCCATATTCATTATTCTCCGGCCAGTTTTGCAATTTCCGCAATTTCATCAGATTCAATTCTTGTGGTATGGTATCCGTCATCTGCCAAATACAACATAGCGCCAGCTATTTCTTCAGCAGAAATAGATTTATACTTCCTTAAGGGGCCTTTCAAAAATGGATTAATAAACTTAATTATACCACTAGCAACTTTCTCCCCGTTACGATTTTCTTCACGATCGCCAACTATTAAGGAGGGTTTGAAAATGTATGTTTTCCTGATGTTACATTGCAGTACATCCCGCTCCATTTTACCTTTAACTCTATTATAAAAAATCTTGCTCCGAGGATTTGATCCCATTGCCGAAACCACCATAAAACAAGATATATTGTTGGCCTCACATAATTTTGCAGCCGTCACTGGTATTCCATAATCTATAGCTTTATACTTTTGCTTATCAGGAGTTTTGCTTTTAGTAGTCCCAATACAGCAGAAAACCTCATCGGCCTTAAATTCTTCCGCATAATTTTCCAGCTCAAGCAGGTTGATTAAATGTTCTTCAATTTTCACATCGCGTACATGGGAAGGGCTTCTGGAGAAAAGAATGATTTTTCCATAATTCTTATTTTCCCGCAATTTACGGAGCAGCTTACCCCCAGTAAGGCCTGTGGCACCCAAAACGATCGCAGTCTTTTGTTTCATATACAGATGATTTTCCATCTCTTATAGATTAAAGATATTATAAATTTGCATTGTGGAAAACCATCGCAAAATAATTCATATAGACATGGATGCCTTTTACGCTTCCGTAGAGCAACTGGATAATCCGGAACTTAGGGGAAAGGCTATTGCAGTTGGTGGAAGTTCCCAGAGAGGTGTGGTAAGTGCTGCAAGTTACGAAGCACGGAAATTTGGGGTACGAAGTGCTATGAGCAGCGTAATTGCCAAAAAAAATTGTCCACATCTAATATTTGTAAAGGCACGTTTTGACAGGTACAGGGAAATTTCCCAACGTATACGGGAAATTTTTTTAGAATATACAGATCTTGTAGAGCCACTTTCCCTGGATGAAGCTTATTTAGATGTTACACAAAATAAAAAAGGAAATCCCAGCGCTACTCTTGTGGCAAGAGAAATAAGAGATAAAATAAAAGATAAAACAGGACTTAATGCTTCGGCAGGTATTTCTATTAATAAATTTATAGCAAAAATTGCCAGCGACTACAATAAACCTAATGGCCAAAAAACGGTAAACCCTGAGGACGTGGAAGAATTCCTGGAGAATCTGGATATCAGGAAGTTTCATGGCGTGGGAAAAGTAACCGCCGACAAAATGTACAGATTAGGCATTTTTACCGGTAAAGACCTAAAACAAAAATCAGCTGAATACCTTTCAGAACACTTTGGTAAAAGTGGTAATTATTATCACAACGTAGTACGGGGAATTCATTTAAGTGAGGTTAAACCAAACAGAATAAGAAAATCCCTTGGAGCAGAAAGAACCTTCAGCGAAAATATTTCTTCGGAAATTTTTATGCTGGAACGCCTGGAGAATATTGCAGAAGAGATAGAGCGCCGGCTTCAGAAAAGCAAAGTCGCCGGGAAAACCGTCACCCTGAAGATCAAGTACAGTGATTTTAGCCTGCAAACAAGGAGTAAAACTATTTCATATTTTATATCCAGTAAGGAGCTTATTCTTGAGCAGGCCAAGATGCTGCTATATCAGGAAAAAATGAAAAATTCTGTTAGATTACTTGGGATTTCCCTCTCTAATTTAAATACCGATAAAACCGAACTAAAAAAAGAAGCAAAAAAGAAAATTGAGGTGCAACTGAGATTTGAATTCTAATCTTTCGTTATAAATTGAAAAGGTCTAAAGAATATATTTTATTTCCCTGAATTCTCATTCATTCAGAACAATGGTTTTAGCTCTTTAGACCTTTTCTTACAGGTAATAAGATTTCTACTGAATCTCAGAAACCCTAAGGGTATTCACCATTCCTTTATCTGAAATTGGCATTGCTGCCAGGTTAATGGTAAAATCTCCCGGTTGTACAAATTTGTTTTCTTTTGCCATTACATTAATATCTTCAATGGTTTCATCTGTACTGGTATACTTATCGTAATAAAATGCCTTAACTCCCCATAAAAGGCTTAACTGGGAGAGAATCCTTTGATTAGAAGTAAATACAAGAATATGAGATTCGGGTCTCCAGGCCGAAATCTGGAACGCGGTATAACCACTATTGGTAAGTGTGCAAATTGCTTTTGCATTAATCTCATTGGCCATATGCGCGGCATGATAACAAACTGCTTTGGTAATATACCTTTTGGTACGCACATGTGGCGGATCGTGTGGCACCTTAATAAGAGGCGAATTTTCCACGCTTTCCAGAATCTGACACATTTTTTCTATTACCTGTACGGGATACTGCCCAACTGAAGTTTCCCCACTAAGCATAACAGCATCTGCGCCGTCCATAACAGAATTTGCCACATCATTAACCTCGGCTCTTGTAGGCGTAAGACTGGAAATCATGGTTTCCATCATTTGAGTGGCGATAATTACAGGAATACGGGCTTTTTTGGCAACTAAAACCAGTTTTTTCTGAATTAGTGGGACTTCCTGAGCCGGAATCTCAACTCCCAGGTCACCACGGGCAACCATTAATCCATCACAATACGCAACAATTTTCTCTATGTTCTGAACCCCTTCAGGTTTCTCAATTTTTGCAACAATAGGGATTTTATGTTTGCTGTGCTCCTGTATTAAGTTCTGAAGTTCAATTAAATCTTCCGCATGACGCACAAAAGAAAGTGCCATCCAGTCCACCTCCATTTCACAGGCGAAAATGGCATCTTTTACATCCTTTTCAGTTAAAGCGGGAAGGGAAATTTTGGTATTTGGAAGGTTAACCCCTTTTTTAGATTTTAAAGGACCTCCCTGTATTACTTTTGTCTTTACTTCATTTTCCCTGTTGGTGCTTACCACTTCAAAAATAAGCTTCCCGTCATCAAGAAGAATACGCTCTCCCGGGTTTACATCCTGTGGAAAGGTATCGTAGTTCATATAAACTCTTTCTGCAGTGCCTTTAAACTCTTCGCCGGTTGCAAAAATTATTTCATCACCTTTAGAAACCACTACCTCCTCTTTCATAGTACCTACTCTAAGTTTAGGACCCTGAAGGTCTCCGAGAATGGCAGCATTAAAATTATGCTCTTTATTTAAATTACGGATCATGGCGACCCGCTCTCTCACATCATCATAATCTGCATGAGAAAAATTTATTCTGAAGACGTTCACTCCGGCCTGGAGCATGTCGAATAAAACTTCTTTAGTACTTGTAGCAGGTCCAAGGGTTGCTACAATTTTAGTCTTTTTATTTGTTGGCATTATTCAAAAATTAAATTTTCCTTCGATTTTAGATTTTCAACGTCTATACTGTACGCGGCAAGTACCTGCGGAATATTATAGACGATATTCACCAATTTTGTAAAATTTTGATCCTGTACATCTTCTCCTATTTTAAGAAAATAATCTACCTTCTTATACTCCGGAATGAGCTGCATCTCAAGTGGCCGTACTTCTTCCTCATCAAAGAGAGAGCCGGAACTTAGCACCTTTTTTGGCTTACCTTTGTATTTATTGCAGACAAGATGATACGTACAGTGGGTTTTGGGATCTTTTGAAGTAAACAAAGCATACATGGCCTGGACAGCTTTATAATTAAAGTCTACATCACGCCTGGCTCTTTTTAATTGCAGATTTAAATGTTTGTTCAATAAATAAGCCATTCTGAATTCTTCAACAGAACTGTAAATAGCCACCAATTTAAAGCTGTCTTCCTCTACTTCATCCAACAACATTTTATGCGCCTGCATAACCTCAATACTTTAGGCTAAAGATAAAATAAGAATGCTAAAAAGCAGGAAGAACAGCTTATAATTTTGCCATTTTTCTACGAAAACGTTATAGTTTCCGCTAAATTCGCAAAATTATTTCATTTTATTTTGAAGTGCATAATAAGCCCTCTTGCAAGCCTTTTCTTCAGCCTTCTTTTTTGAAGTTGCTCTGGCTTTTGCCACAACCCGGTCATCAATACGAAGTTTTACCGCAAAATGTTTAAGTTCATCATTGCCGGTATCTTCATAAACTTCAAAGTCAAAGTCTTTTTTTTGCTTCTGGCACCACTCAATTAAAAGGCTCTTATAGCTTATAACCTTGCCCTCCAGCTGCTCGATATCAACATAAGGCTCTATTACCCGTTCAAAAATAAACCTGCGGCAGTATTTATAACCACGGTCAAGATAGATGGCACCAACAAGGGCTTCAAACAAATTTCCGTGTATATTTACCCCAAACTGATCTTTAGGAATATTAGTTTGAACAAAAGATATTAACTTAAGGTCTTTCCCAAGTTCATTCAAGTGTTTCCGGCTTACCACTTTAGACCTCATTTTAGTGAGGTAGCCCTCATTCCCTCCAGGCACTGCCCTAAATAGATGAGACGCAATTACCGCACTAAGCATGGCATCCCCCAGAAACTCCATCCGCTCGTAATTTACCGCATTCCCCTCTTCATCCTTTATATTAAGGGAGCGATGGGTAAAAGCTTTTTTATAATGGGAAATCTCTTTTGGGCGGAAACCCAAAATCTTATGTATATCAGCAAAAAAATTCCCGCCTTTGGAAGAGCGGGAATTTAATATATTGTGAATAACACTCATTTTAAGAAGTTATTCCTGAAATTTTTTGAATAAAACGCAGGCATTATGCCCTCCAAAACCAAACGTATTGCTCATCACAACGTTTACCTCCCGTTCCTGGGCTTTGTTTAAGGTCAAATTCAATTCAGGATCAATATTCTCATCCGGATTTTCATGATTTATGGTTGGAGGCACTAAGCTGTACTTCATAGAAAGAATAGCCGAAATGGCTTCTATAGCACCGGCAGCTCCCAATAAATGCCCGGTCATTGACTTTGTTGAATTGATATTGATGTTTTTTGCATGCTCACCAAAAACCTTACTTATAGCTTTTAATTCGGCTACATCTCCCAGGGGAGTTGAAGTTCCGTGAGTATTTATGGCATCAACATCTCCGGGGTTCATACCGGCATTCCTTAAACAGTTTTCCATTACGGCAACAACCCCATTTCCATCGGGATGCGGTGCCGTCATATGGTAAGCGTCTGAAGATAAACCTCCGCCCAAAACTTCAGCATAGATTTTTGCACCTCTGGCTTTCGCATGTTCATACTCTTCCAATATAAGTGCCCCGGCACCTTCTCCAAGAACAAAACCATCCCTTTCAGCATCAAAAGGTCTTGAGGCAGTTTCGGGATTTTCATTTCTGGTGGAAAGGGCATGCATGGCATTAAAACCTCCCATACCTGCAATAGTTACTGCTGCTTCAGATCCACCGGATACAATAACATCGCTATACCCTAACCTTATATTATTAAGCGCATCTATCATTGCATTGGCAGAAGATGCACAGGCAGAAACCGTGGTGTAATTAGCACCCATAAACCCATGACGAATGGAAATATTACCGGGGGCAATATCTGCGATCATCTTGGGAATAAAAAATGGATTAAATCTAGGACTTCCGTCTCCTTCAGCAAAATTAATTACTTCATCCTGAAAAGTTTCCAGGCCACCAATTCCAGCTCCCCAAATTACACCCACGCGGTATTTATCTACAACATTAAGATCCAATCCGGAGTCTTTTATGGCTTCATCTGAAGCTACTATCGCATATTGGGCGAACCTGTCCAGCCTTCTTACTTCTTTGCGGTCAAAGTAATCTAAAGGATTGAAATTTTTGAGTTCACAAGCGAATTTGGTTTTGAACTTTTCGGTATTGAAGTAAGTGATAGGTGCACTACCACTTTTTCCACTCACCAATCCATTCCAATATTCTTCAATATTGTTACCAACGGGGGTTAGTGCTCCCAATCCCGTTACTACAACTCGCTTTAACTCCATACGGTTTTTTGCTTTTTATTTTTTCGCGTCTTCAATATAAGAAATTGCCTGACCAACAGTTGCTATATTTTCTGCCTGGTCATCTGGAATCTGAATGTCAAATTCTTTTTCAAACTCCATGATCAATTCCACTGTATCTAATGAATCAGCACCCAAGTCGTTGGTGAAGCTGGCTTCGTTTACAACTTCGTTTTCGTCAACACCTAATTTGTCCACGATAATCGCTTTTACTCTTGATGCAATGTCTGACATAATATTTTTGTTTTAATTTTGATTAGGTGGCAAAAATAAAAAACTTTATTTTAAAACCGATTTTTACTTTAAAAATGTGAATCTAATTTACATAAAATCACTGAAACCGATTAAATTTACATCCTAATTATTGTTAACAAACTCATTTTGAGCACTCAGCCACATAAAAAACAAAAAAAGATTGTAATCTTCGCTTCCGGCTCCGGAACAAATACTGAAAATATCATAAAATATTTTCGGAATTCCCCTGCAACCCGCGTGGTAGCAGTGTTTTCCAATAGGAAATCGGCAGGTGTGTTAAAAAAAGCACACCATCTTGATGTAAAAGCGCTTCATTTTGATCGTGATTCTTTCTACTATTCCAATGAAGTTCTTTATGTGCTGAAAGATATTAACCCCGACCTTATAGTGTTAGCAGGTTTTCTTTGGGTAGTGCCGGAAAACATTATTCGGAAGTTTCCCAACAAAATTATTAATATTCATCCTGCACTTTTACCAAACTACGGCGGTAAAGGAATGTACGGCGATAAAGTTCACCAGGCAATTATTGAAAATAAAGAAAAAGAGAGCGGTATCACTATTCATTATGTAAATGAAAAATATGATGAAGGGAAAATTGTTTTTCAAACTACTGTTGCCATTGAGCCTACAGACACTCCAGAAATCCTTGCTGAAAAAATTCATGCTCTTGAATACAGCCATTTCCCGAAAATAATTGAAGAACTCCTGGAAAAAGAAAAATAGTGCAGCAACCACAGGTTCATATTTATACAGATGGTGCCGCAAGAGGAAATCCCGGGCCGGGGGGTTATGGGATTGTAATGGAGTGGGTTGGAAAACCTTACCGCAAAGAATTTTCTAAAGGCTATAAACACACCACCAATAACAGAATGGAGTTAATGGCCGTAATTGAAGCCCTGAAAAAACTTAAAAAGCTTGGACTGGAGATTCTTATATTCACAGATTCCAAATATGTTGTAGATTCCGTAGAAAAGAAATGGGTGTTAGGCTGGGAGAAAAAAAACTTCAGGGATCGGAAGAATGCTGATCTTTGGATAGAATTTCTTAAAGAATACCGCAAGCACAAGGTGAAGTTTCAATGGATTAAAGGCCACAATAATCATCCTCAAAATGAACGCTGTGATGCACTTGCCGTGGCGGCTTCTAAAGAAAAAAGATTACTTATTGACGAAGGCTTTCAGGAAACATGATCTGAAAATTGCCAATTTCTGTTTTAGGTTTATCTCTTGAAAAACAAACTGTATATTTGCAGCGAATTTTAAATCCCGTTATGAGTAAATTATTAATTGTAGGCACTGTTGCCTTTGATGCTATTGAAACACCATTTGGTAAAACCGATAAAATCCTTGGAGGCGCAGCCACTTATATTGGTCTCTCTGCTTCACATTTTGATGCGAACAGCGCTATTGTTTCTATTATAGGCGATGATTTTCCACAGGAATACCTTGATCTCTTTCAAAAAAACAACATTAATATTGAAGGTATTGAACTTGTAAAAGGAGGAAAAACTTTCTTTTGGAGCGGGCGTTATCATAACGATTTAAATTCAAGAGACACCCTTGAAACACAACTGAATGTACTGGCAGATTTCCAGCCGGTGGTACCTGAAAAATACAAGGATTCAGAATTTGTCATGTTGGGCAATCTACACCCACTTGTACAACTTAGCGTGCTCGAGCAGGTTAAAAATCCTAAACTGGTGGTGCTGGATACAATGAATTTCTGGATGGACAATACCCTGGAAGATCTGAAAAAGGTTATTTCTAAAGTAGATGTAATTACTATAAATGATGAGGAAGCAAGACAGCTGTCCGGCGAGTACTCTTTAGTAAAAGCTGCCAGAAAGATCGAAAAAATGGGCCCCAGATATGTAGTTATTAAAAAAGGAGAGCACGGTGCCTTGTTGTTTCATGAAGAGGAAATCTTTTTTGCCCCTGCCCTGCCACTGGAAGAAGTGTTTGATCCTACAGGAGCGGGAGATACTTTTGCAGGAGGCTTTATTGGGTATTTAGCCAAAACTGAAGACATCTCTTTTGAAAACATGAAGAATGCCGTTATTTATGCTTCTAACCTGGCATCTTTTTGTGTAGAGAAATTTGGTACTGAGCGGATGCAGGAACTTTCTAAAGAAGATGTTCATTCGCGGCTTAGGGAATTCAGCAAACTTACCCAGTTTGAAATAGAAACAACTTAAAATTTTGCCCTGTAATTTCAGGGCTTTTTTTGTGACCAAACTTATAACCATTAACACGGTAATTATATATTTATGAGTGATGCCCTTAAACACGAATGTGGAATTGCACATATTCGCCTTCTAAAACCATTAGAGTTTTATAAGGAAAAATACGGCAGTGCATTTTATGGAGTTAATAAAATGTACCTGATGATGGAGAAACAGCATAACCGCGGGCAGGATGGTGCCGGTTTTGCCAGTATTAAGCTAAATACCGCTCCGGGCGAAAGATACATCAGCAGGGTAAGATCTAACCAGGCACAGCCAATTCAGGATATCTTTGAGCAAATTAATCAAAGGATCAACGATGAAATTAAGGAAAACCCTGAATATGCCGATGACGTGGCCCTTCAGAAAAAATATATCCCCTACCTGGGAGAAGTTTTTCTTGGCCATGTGCGCTACGGAACTTTCGGCAAAAACAGCATAGAAAGTGTTCATCCATTTTTGAGGCAGAATAACTGGATGCACAGGAATTTGATTGTGGCCGGGAATTTTAACATGACAAATGTAAACAAGCTTTTCAACAATCTTGTTGAACTTGGACAACACCCAAAGGAAAAGGCCGATACGGTAACCGTAATGGAAAAGATCGGGCACTTTTTAGATTCTGAAGTACGCAAGTTGTATAAAAAATTAAAGAAAGAAGGTTATAATAAACAACAGGCTTCCCCTCATATTGCCGAGCAATTGAATGTTGCAAAAATTCTCAGAAAATCTTCTAAAAACTGGGATGGAGGTTATGCCATGGCCGGACTTATGGGACATGGTGATTCCTTTGTACTCAGGGACCCGGCAGGTATTCGCCCTACATATTATTATAAAGACGATGAAGTTGTGGTGGTGGCTTCTGAAAGGCCGGTAATCCAGACGGTTTTTAATGTAAAGTTTGAAGATGTACAGGAATTAGAACCGGGACATGCCATTATAACTAAAAAGAATGGCAATGTATCTATTCAGCAAATCATTAAGCCCCTGGAAAGAAAAGCCTGTTCTTTTGAACGTATTTATTTTTCCCGTGGTAGCGATGCTGAAATTTATAAGGAAAGAAAAATGCTGGGTCAGCTCTTAATGCCCGATGTATTAAAGTCAATTGATCACGACACCCAGAATACTGTTTTTTCTTTTATTCCCAATACTGCTGAAACTTCTTTCTACGGAATGGTAGAAGCAGCCCAGGATGAACTCAGTAAGCAAAAAAACGAGGCTATTTTAGCTGAAAAAGAATCCCTCACCGATGCCCGGCTTCAGGAAATTCTATCTCACAGGCTCAGAACTGAAAAGATCGCAATTAAAGATGTAAAGCTGCGTACATTTATTACCGAAGACAGCAGCCGTGATGATCTGGTTGCCCATGTTTACGATGTAACTTACGGCGTGGTAAGACCTGAAGACAATTTGGTTATTATAGATGATAGCATTGTAAGAGGCACCACGCTAAAGAAAAGTATCGTAAAAATGCTGGACCGCCTTTATCCAAAACAGATTGTAGTAGTATCTTCTGCACCTCAGATACGTTATCCCGATTGCTACGGAATTGATATGGCCCGGCTTGAGGATTTAGTTGCATTTAGGGCAGCTCTGGAATTACACAAAGAAAATGATACTTATAGCATTGTAGAAGAGGTGTATTCCAAATGCATGGATCAGGTAGACCTGGAAGATACCGAAGTTCAAAATTTTGTAAAGGAAATTTATGAACCTTTTACAGATAGCCAATTATCAGATAAAATAGCTGAATTGATTAGTGAACCAACTGTAACAGCTAAAGTAAAGGTGATTTATCAAACAGTGGATAACTTACACAAAGCATGTCCTAAAAACCTCGGGGATTGGTATTTTACCGGAAACTATCCCACACCAGGAGGAAACAGGGTGGTTAACAGGGCTTTTATTAACTTCTATGAAGGAACAACAGGCCGTGCTTATTAGACAATATGCACTTTAACTAATTTATAAGTAGTTAGTCTATATTAGTTGGTTACATGTTTTTTCTTATCTACATTAGACTTGCCATAACATAAGTAGGTTAAGTTTATGGTAGATTTGGGGCAAAAAAAGGTGGAGTTTTCTCCGCCTTTTTTTATATCCATACTTTTCTGGATTCATTGATATTATATATGAATATCCGGAGAACCGTAAAATGATGTTTAAAATCTTTTCCTGTTCAAAATTCTTAGTACTCGACACGAGAGACCTCACAGGTTTTTTAAACCTGTGAGGTCTGGTGCTCGATGTATATTTCTGATAATCTGAATAAATACGGACATTCAAAATATTATATACCGGTTTAAAGAAGACAAAACACTTTAACTAATTTACATGCGGTTCATCTAAAAAATTAATTTTATACTAACTTTCTTTCTATCTTGGTACCACCATAAACATAAGTAGGTTAAGTTCATGGTAGATTTGGGGCAAAAAAGGTGGAGTTTTTCTCCGCCTTTTTTATTTATAAAATTCCAGGTGAAATTTCTCTTTTCATATACCTTTTCCTTCAAATTTTTAACCAAGTGTACTAAAAATGGTAGTTTAGCTACTAATCATGCGCTTTAGCTAAAAAATGAATTTTATATAATCTTTCTGCTTACATTAGTACTACCATAGCATAAGTAGGTTAAGTTCATGGTAGATTTGGGGCAAAAAGGTGGAGTTCTTCTCCGCCTTTTTTTATGCTTTGATGTTCCTTAAGAATATAAACCTCAGCTTCAATAACCTGATTATAGATCCTAACTCATTTACCTATCCAGTTTCCCATACTGATTTAAAATTATATTTTAGCTCTTTTAAAATTTGCACACGCTCACACCCCGTTTTCTTTTTACGTCCAATTAATAGGGCTTCGCTGTCCAATGCCACTCACCTGGTAAACCTTATATTACCCTTCTGTTCGTAAAATCATAGATTTGCTTTAAGCTTCCTATCAGATTCCACATCACCATAGACAGCCTTGCCCTCAGCTAGGATTCCAACTGGCTGGCTCTTCCAGGACTACTCACCTGATTGATATATAATTAGCGTAATGCACATAAAAAAGGCTGCTTTTTTTCAAAAGCAGCCTTTTAAACTCTAACAATTAATAATATCTATTTTTCTTTTGCGTAGCGACTGCCAACTTCTTTCCAATCTATAACATTGAAAAAGGCTTGAATATACTCAGGTCTTTTATTTTGATAATTCAGGTAATAAGCATGCTCCCAAACATCCAATCCTAATATTGGAGTACCTCCGCAGCCAATTTCAGGCATTATAGGATTATCCTGATTTGCAGTTGAACAAATTTCAAGCTTTCCACCTTCCTGTACACATAACCAGGCCCAACCAGATCCAAATTGTCCTGCAGCTGCTTTTGCAAACTCCTCTTTAAAGGCTTCAAAAGAACCAAATTTGCTATCTATAGCTTTAGCAAGTTCTCCTTCCGGCTTTCCACCACCATCTGGCGACATAATTTCCCAGAACAAATTGTGATTATAATATCCACCGCCATTATTTCTAACAGCTTTATTGGAAAGATCAAGATTCTTCAATATATTTTCGATGGTCTTTCCTTCAAGGTCAGAACCTTCTATAGCAGCATTCAACTTTTTTGTGTAACCGGCATGGTGTTTATCATGGTGAACTTCCATGGTCTTTGCATCAATATGTGGTTCCAGCGCATCAAAGGCGTAATTCAGTTTCGGTAACTCAAATGCCATAATATTATTATTTTTAGTGATTAGTATTTTATCTTTCCCTCAAATTTAGGAATAAAGGCTTTTACAGGAAACATTTTATTGTTATAAAATCCTTAAAAGCTATGGCTCAAAAGGAATCTCTGATATTTTATAATTAAATTATGCGATTCTTACCTAAAGAAAAAACTCTAAAGCTAAATCGGGATTGAAAAACTCCTTCACAATCTATAATGCTTCGGCAGGATCTGGAAAAACATTTACCCTGGTCAAAGAATATCTTCTCCTGCTTTTTGAATCGAAGCGGAAAGAAGAATATAGAAATATTCTAGCGATAACTTTTACAAATAAAGCGGTGGACGAAATGAAAACCCGCATTATTGATAGTCTCTCGGCATTTTCTTCTGAAGAAATTCCGGAAAAATTTCAGGGACTTTTTGAAGCAGTTTGCAAGGAATGTAAACTGAGTAAGCCCGAAATCAGGCAAAAAGCAGGTTTCATTTTAAAAAACATTATTCACAATTACGCTGCTTTTGAAGTCTCTACCATAGATGGATTCACTCACCGGGTATTGCGAACTTTTGCCAAAGACCTGGGGCTGCCGGTAAATTTTGAGGTGGAGCTGGGACAGGAAGATATTCTTATGGAAGCTGTTGAAAGCCTGGTTAACAAAGCAGGGAGTGATAAAACTCTTACCCGCATACTTTTAGATTTCACCTTAAATAAAGCAGATGAAGATAAAAGCTGGGACATAACCAGGGATCTTTTTGAAATCTCGCGGCTGCTCGTTAATGAAAATAATCACGCTGCACTTCAGCAGTTACGGGGAAAAACACTGGAAGATTTTCAAAGTTTTGACCTTAAACTAAAAGAAATTGCTGCCTTTGCCCAAAATGAAATCAATGAAACTGCTAAATCCTTTTTTAAGCTTATCCAGGCCAATGGCTTTGAAGAAAAAGATTTTACCCGTGGTTCTGTTCCCAAACATTTTAAAAAACTGCAAAAATCCGAAGCTGTTAAATTTGACGCACAATGGGCACAAAATATAGCTGAAAGCACGCTTTACTCAAAATCTCTCAATGCTGGAAAAAAAAGAATTCTGGACCAGCTACAACCTGAAATTGTTAATTTCTTCACCACATCCAAAGAAAATTACTTCAAAATTGAATTCCTGGAAGAAGTAAGAAAGAGGCTTGTGCAGCTTTCCCTCCTAAATGCCATAAATCAGGAAATCGAAACCATCAAAAAGGACCGTAACCTGGTGCTTATTTCAGAATTTAATCCACAAATAAGCGCCCAGGTCAAAAATCAGCCCGCTCCGTTTATTTACGAACGCCTCGGAGAGCGGTACAGCAATTATTTTATTGACGAATTCCAGGACACTTCTCAAATGCAATGGGAAAACCTTATCCCGCTTATTGACGCCAGCCTTGCAGGTATGGAAGAAGAAACACCTTCACGCTTAATGCTTGTGGGGGATGCAAAACAATCCATATACCGCTGGCGGGGAGGAAAAGCTGAACAATTTTTAAATCTTAGCAATCACGGCAATCCTTTTTCTACCCAAAAAGAAGTGGTAAACCTCCCGGCAAACTATAGAAGTGCAGAAGAAGTGGTACAATTTAATAATGATTTCTTTGGATTTGCTGCGGGATACCTTAGCCATCCCGATTATCGTGACCTGTTTGAAAAAAGTTTTCAGCAGCCGACTGCGAAAAAAGGAGGATATGTAAATATTTCTTTCTTAGAAGCTGAAAACCGGGAAGAAGAATTTGAAATTTATCCTGAAAAAGTCCTGGAAATCATTCAAAATCTTGATAGCAAAAATTATACAAAAGGAGATATATGTATCCTCACCAGGAAGAAAAAAGAAGGGATCGCTATCGCCAACCATTTAAGTGAAAAGGGTATCGCAGTGGTTTCTTCAGAAACCTTGTTGATATCTAATTCTCCTAAAGTTAACTTTATTGCAGATCTTCTGTCCTTTTCGCTTAATCCTGAAAATGACCTGCTGAAATTATCAATTTTCAACTATTTACAGGAGGAACATGAATTTCAAAACCCATACCAGATTATCAACCAGAACATTAGCCGGAATGGAGATGATTTTTTTAACTGGCTGAAGAATAAAAACATTGATTTCAGTCTAAACCGGCTGCTGCAGCTCTCCCTCTATGAAGCGGCAGAATACATTATTCGTAGTTTTCACCTTATAGAAGATTCAGACGCTTACCTGCAGTTCTTCCTGGACTTTATTTATGAAAACAGCCAAAAAGCTGCTGTGGGTATTTCAGAATTTCTTGAAACCTGGGAACGGGAAAAAGAAAGGCTGAGCATTGTGGTTCCGCAGGATGAAAATGCGGTTCAAATTATGACTATTCATAAATCTAAAGGCCTGGAATTTCCAGTGGTAATCTATCCTTTTGCAAATGCCGATTTTAATGATACCAAAAGAGATAATCTTTGGCTGGAAATGGAAGAACCCATTAAGGAAATTCCGGTAAGCTACCTGAGCGCCTCTAAAAAAATGCTCAACTGGAATAACAAATCCGGCCAGCTATACGAGGAGCTAATGCATCAAAAAGAACTGGATACCCTGAATGTTTTCTATGTAGCCTGTACCCGTGCTTCAAAACAACTATACCTGCTTTCCAATTATGAAACAGACAAAAACGGGGAGGCCAGGACAAACAAAATTTCGGGGCTGCTCATGGAGTTTTTGAAAACTAAAAATCTGTGGAACAACGGGAATTCCTATGAATTTGGTGAAATGGCAGAATCACAGCCCCGCAAAGAACAGGCACTTCAAAGCAATTTTCAGCAACATTTTTATTCTTCAGCAACACAGGGCAAGGCGGTAAATATTGTTACAAGATCTGGTTCCCTGTGGGATACCAGGCAGCAGGGGGCGATAGAAAAAGGAGAAATTGCACATGAAATCCTTTCAAAGATAAATTCCGCAGCAGATATAGAATCTGCTGTAAAAGAAGCGGTTACCGATGGTTTGATTTCTTCGGAATATGTGCCGGAAATAAGTACCCTACTGGAAAAAATCTGTAGTCATCCAGATCTTGCTCCGTTATTTACCACCAATACCGGCAATCTTAATGAAAGAAGTATTCTTACTGCTAACGGGCAAAAGCTAAGGCCCGACAGGATAGTTCTTCTGGACAACAAATGTACAATCATTGATTATAAAACTGGTGGAGTAGCTGAAGCTCATAAAAATCAACTTTACGGTTATGCTGAAGTTTTGGAAGATATGGGCTATGAGGTGGAGAACAGAATCCTGGTCTATATAAATGATGAGGTTTCCCCATTGTTTGTATAAAAGAAATGTAATTTTGTAAAAAACGAAATTTATGTACGGAAAAATAAAAGAATATTTAGAAAAGGAAATTGAGGAAATAAAAGAAGCGGGACTTTATAAGAAAGAACGTATAATCACCACCCCACAGGATGCTGTAATTAAAATTTCTTCAGGACAGGAAGTAATTAATTTTTGCGCCAACAATTATCTTGGGCTTTCTTCTCATCCCGAGGTAATACAGGCTGCCAAAGACACTATGGATACCCATGGCTTTGGAATGTCCAGCGTTAGATTTATCTGCGGAACTCAGGATATACATAAAGAACTGGAACAAAAAATTGCCGATTTTTACGGAACAGAAGATACTATACTTTACGCCGCAGCCTTTGATGCCAACGGTGGTATTTTTGAGCCTTTGCTTACCAAAGAAGACGCCATTATCTCAGATTCCCTGAACCATGCTTCTATAATTGATGGAGTTCGGCTTTGTAAAGCTGCCCGTTACCGTTACCAGAACAGTGATATGGCCGATCTTGAAAAACAATTAAAAGCTGCCAATGAGGATGGCGCAAGGTTTAAAATAATAGTTACAGACGGTGTATTTTCTATGGATGGCCTGGTAGCCCCACTTGATAAAATATGTGACCTTGCAGAGAAATATGATGCCCTGGTGATGATTGATGATTGCCATGCCACAGGTTTTATTGGAGATATGGGAATTGGAACCCTTGAAGAAAAAGGCGTATTAGGAAGAGTGGACATTATTACCGGCACTCTTGGGAAAGCTCTGGGTGGAGCAATGGGTGGCTACACTACAGCCAAAAAGGAAGTTATTGAAATCCTGAGGCAACGGTCAAGGCCTTATCTTTTCTCAAATTCCCTGGCTCCTGCTATAGTTGGAGCTTCCATAAAGGTATTTGATATGCTGGAAAAGGACGATTCCTTAAGAACAAAACTTAAGGAAAATACCGAGTATTTTAGAAAGGGCATTAAAGAAGCCGGATTTGATATTATAGAAGGTGACGCCGCAATTGTTCCGGTAATGCTTTATGAAGCCAAACTTTCCCAATTAATGGCAGATAAACTTCTGGAAAAAGGAATTTATGTAATAGGTTTCTTTTACCCCGTAGTTCCAAAAGAACAGGCAAGAATAAGGGTACAACTATCTGCCGCCCATGAAAAGGAACATCTGGACAAAGCCATAAAAGCCTTTATAGAAGTTGGAAAAAATCTTAAAATAATCTAAACAACAGAGGGGTGAAAATCTTAAATTTTCACGTTACCAAATAATCAAATCGTGCGAGAGGTACCGTTATACAAGGATCTATTAAGAAAACTTTATTATTTCTTTCTTTGTTAATGAGGATGAAGCCCATACTTTTGTTTAAGTTAACACTTAAAACTAAACTATTGAATATGAAACATTTTAGCAAATTCCTTTTAGCTTCAATGTTGTTTCTTGGGATTACTTCGGTAAATGCTCAGGATGACAACAACCCGTGGGCTATAGGTATTCAAACTAACGCGGTAGACTTCTATCCAACTGGCGAAGACGCACCGGGACAGGGCGGTTATTTTGACCATTATTTCCAAACAGAAAACTGGAACATCCTTCCTTCTGTTTCCAGGCTAACTGTAGGGCGTTATATAGGCGCTGGTTTTGTAGCAGAATTTGCAGGATCTATTAACCAGATAGACCAATTTGGTTCTGAGTCTATTCCGCAGCTTTCTTACTATTCCGCAGGACTTTCTGCAAACTATAGTTTAAGGGCCCTTCTTAATGACGGATGGTTTGATCCGGTAATTGGTGTGGGTGGAGACTACAACTGGATTGGAGATCAGGATTCTGATAACCTTCAAAATTTTGATGGTGCCACTCTTAATGGTAAAGTAGGATTTAACTTCTGGTTTTCAGATAATATTGCTTTAACCGTTGAATCTAATTACAAGCATTCTTTTGAAACTGAAAGTGCTTCCCACTTTCAACATGCTGCCGGTATAAAATTTGTCTTTGGAGGTACCGATACAGATGGTGACGGCATTTATGATAAAGATGATGAATGTCCCGAAGAAGCAGGCCTTCCTGAATTTAACGGATGCCCTGATTCTGATGGGGACGGTGTAGAAGATCGTATGGATGACTGTCCAGATGAAGCAGGCCTTGCACAATTTAACGGATGTCCTGATTCTGATGGAGACGGCGTGCCTGATAATGAAGATGACTGTCCAGAGGTTGCCGGTTTGGCTTCAATGAACGGATGTCCAGATTCTGACGGTGACGGAGTTGCCGATAATGAAGATGATTGTCCAAACGAAGCAGGTCCCGCTGATAATAACGGATGCCCTGAAGAAGATACCGATGGTGATGGTATAATTGACGATGAAGACGATTGTCCAGAGGTTGCCGGTACAAGAGCTAATAATGGATGTCCTGAACCAACCGCTGAAGTTGTTTCTGAACTAAATGAATATTCAAATACAGTATTGTTTGATCTTAATAAGGCTACAATCCGTACTGAATCTGAAGAAGCATTAAATTCAATTGCTGAAATCATGATGGAATATCCAAATACAATATTCCACATTGAAGGACATACTGATAGTTCTGGAAGTGATGATTATAACCTTCAACTTTCTAAAGAGCGTGCTGCCTCTGTAAGCGATTACCTTGCTAACCAGGGTATCCCATCCAGCAGATTAACTTCTGAAGGTTATGGAGAAACTCAGCCTATCGCCACTAACAGTACTTCTGCCGGAAGACAGGAGAACAGACGTGTAGAGATTTCTTTAGACAAAAATAAAGAGGTTAGAAATTCTTCTAACTAAGATAATAAGGAATTATTTTTTACCAAAAACGCTCCGAGTCATCGGGGCGTTTTTTATTTTTATAACATGAAATCATTTATAAAAAAGGTTCTTGAAAAAGTAATTTCTTCTTCCGAAGAAAATATTTCAGAGTATATCTTCATCCTGCCAAGTAAAAGAGCTGGAGCCTTTCTTCTGAATGAATTATCACACCTAAGTGACAAAAGTATTTTTGCTCCGCAAATATTCAGCATTGAAGAATTTACCGAAAAAATCTCCGGCCTTAAGGGCATAGATAATACAATTTCGATTTTCGAATTTTTTGAAGTCTACCAAAAATGTACCCCAAAAGAAGAGCAGGAAGATTTTGAAACATTTATGAACTGGGCACAGACCCTAATTCACGATTTTAATGAAGTAGACCGTTACCTTATCAACCATAAAGAATTTTTTAATTATCTCTCTGAAATTCAGGATATTAATCATTGGTACCTGCAAAAAGAAAAAACCGAGCTTATAAATAATTACCTGCGCTTCTGGCATACGCTTCCAAATTATTATGAGAAGCTCCGGGAGCAATTATTATCTAAGAAGCAAGGTTATCAGGGGTTAATTTACCGCGAAGCAGCTTCAAAAATTTCAGATTATTTAAATAATAATTCCCGCAAACACATATTTATAGGTTTTAACGCGCTTAATGCCGCTGAAGAAAAGATCTTTCAGGTTATGCTGGAAAAAACAGCCGCTGAAGTTTTTTGGGACATAGATGAAGTTTTTCTACAGGACAGGGAACATGGAGCATCCCTGTTTATCCGGGAATATTTCCAAAAATGGCCATTTTACAGTGCCAGTTCTAAACCTGCTCCTATTAGGGAATATGCCTCTGAAAAAGAGATAAAGATAACAGGAGTTCCAAAAAATATTGGCCAGGCAAAATATTTAGGTGAGATTCTGGCAAATATGGATCCTCAGCAACTTCAAAAGACAGCGGTGGTGCTAGGAGAAGAAGATTTATTGCTGCCTGTTTTAAACAGCCTTCCGCCCAATATAGAAGCTCTGAATATTACCATGGGTTTTCCGCTGAAAAACGCTCCCCTGGCATCTCTTTTTGAGAAACTTTTTCAACTTCACCTCAACGGTGAGAAAGAATACTATTATAAAGATGTTCTTGCAGTGCTTAACCATCCGGCTATTGCTGGAATTCCTGAAGTTCCGGTAACAGAAATCGGTACTAAAATTAATCGGCAGAATCTTGTTTACCTAAAGTCTGAAAAAATCTTGTCCGTAGAAACGTCAACTGAAGCTACTATTCTAAAGGCATGTTTTCAGCGCTGGCAGGATTCACCAGAAAATGCTTTGCAAAAGCTTCAGGAGATGGTCCAGCACATAAAGATTCACCTGAAAACTTCAGAAGACCAATTAGGACTGGAATTTTTATATCAATTTCATGTGCTTTTCAATAAGCTGGAAAGCCTTTTAAAAGATTACCCTCACATTAAAAATCTTAAATCACTCTATCATTTTTACAAAGAAATAATGAGTACCCAAAGCCTGGATTTTCAGGGAAGACCTTTCCAGGGTTTGCAACTAATGGGCATGCTAGAATCCCGGGCACTGGATTTTGAAAATGTGATCATTACTTCATTAAATGAAGGCGTTTTACCCGCAGGAAAATCAAGCAATTCCTTTATTCCCTACGATCTTAAAAAAACGTATCAACTGCCAACCTACAGGGAAAAGGATGCTGTTTATACCTACCATTTCTATCGTTTGTTACAGCGTGCAAAAAACGTACATCTTCTTTACAATACGGAGAGCAGCGGACTTGGCGCCGGGGAAAAAAGCCGGTTTCTCACTCAACTGGAAATTGAAAAGCAACCTGCTCACCATTTGATTAAAAACATTGTGGCACCCAAAGTTAATATCGCCTCACCAAAACTTCAGGAAGTTAAAAAAACTCCTGAAGTTATGGAAAAATTAAAAGATCTTGCTGCCTACGGTTTTTCTCCTTCAGCACTCACCACCTACATTAGGAATCCGCTTGACTTTTATCATCAATACATATTAGGAGTAAGAGAGCAGGAAGCGGTGGAGGAAACTGTTGCTTATAATACTCTGGGTACAGTGGTACACGATAGTCTTCAGAATTTTTATGAACCTCTGGAAGATCAATATTTATCTGAAGAAATTATTACCGGGCTTCTTAAAAAAGTAGATACTGAAGTCAGGCTCCAGTTTCGAAATTCCTATACACAGGCACCTATGGACAGCGGCAAAAATTTATTGATTTTTGAAGTAGCAAAAAGGTACCTGATCAACTTTTTAAAATATGAATTGCAAAGATTAAAAAGCGGGGAAGAAATTAAAATTTTGCAGATTGAAAGAAATTTGAAAACGCCCGTTGAAGTAAATCAACTGCCTTTTCCGGTATACATTCGCGGAAAAGTAGACAGGGTGGAAAATTATAACGGTATTACCAGAATTATTGACTATAAAACCGGAAAGGTTGAACAAAATAAAATTGAAATTGTAGATTGGGAATCTATAACAACCGATTATGATAAGTACAGCAAAAGTTTTCAGGTGCTTTGTTATGCTACGATGTTGAATGCAGGCCAAAATTTTGTTCAACCAGTGGAAGCCGGGATCATTTCCTTTAAAAATATGAAAGGCGGATTCCTGAAATTTTGTAAAAAAGACAAACCAGGGCAAAGGAGTGGAAAAAAAACGCAAGTTGACCATGATATTTTAGAAGCTTTTGGTGCGGAATTGAAGATATTAATTGCCGAAATATGCAATCCTGAAATTCCTTTTATCGAAAAAGAAGTAAAACAAATATTCGGAAGCTATTGATGCGAGCCGTTAAAATTGAAATGAGATGGAAATCACAAAGAAAAAAAACCTCCTTTTTGAAGGAAAACATGAAAGACCAATAGTAACTGATATTTTTTTTCAGGAAGATAAAAAGCCTAAACCCGTTATAATTTTCTGCCACGGCTATAAAGGGTTTAAAGACTGGGGCGGATGGGAAAAGATGGCTGAACGCTTTGCAGAAGATGGCTACTTTTTTGTGAAATTCAACTTCTCCCATAATGGTACCAATAAAGATAATCCAACAGAATTTTTAGATATAGAAGCTTTTGGAGATAATAATTACACCAAAGAGCTGGACGATTTACAATCGGTAATTGATTCGCTTCTGTTACCTGATTTCACTTATGCTCAAAATCTGGACGTTTCTTCTATTAACCTTATTGGCCATTCCAGAGGTGGCGGAATTGCAATTATAAAAGCTTCCGAAGAAAAAAGAATCACCAAACTAATTACTTTCGCATCTGTAGCCGACTTTGGTTCACGTTTTCCTAAAGAAGATATTCTGGAAAAATGGCAGGAAAAAGGAGTGCGTTATATCACTAATTCCAGGACCGGCCAACAGCTCCCGCATCACTACCAGTTCTACACCAATTTCCAGGAAAATGAAGAACGCCTGAATATTAAAAATGCCGCGGAAAAACTTGAAATACCACACCTTATTGTACATGGAAGTAACGATACCAGTGTTTCCATAGCAGATTCCGGGCAATTATTTGAATGGAGCCCGGCGCCAAAACTTTTACTGGTAGAAAATGCCGATCATGTTTTTGGGATGAAGCATCCCTGGAATGAGGCAGAACTCCCAAAAGAGTTTAAATATGTGCTGGACAATACCCTGGAATTTATTAAAGCCGATAATCAGGAATTACTGGACGCTTATGGAGATTAGGGCTTAAGTTAAGACATAAGAAAAACTTTCTAAACAAAAAACCACTGCAAATGCAGTGGTTTTTGTGGAGAATATCGGAGTCGAACCGATGACCTTTTGGCTGCCAGCCAAACGCTCTAGCCAGCTGAGCTAATCCCCCGTTTACACGGCAAATGTAATAATTTTCTTTAAATAAAGAAATCTTTTATTTTTTCTATTTCCATGCCCAGGATTGCCACAGAAAAAGACCTTCATAATCTTAAAAAACTTACCCAGGCCTGTGCCCTTGCTATGCGAAACAAAGGCATTTTTCAATGGAATGAACATTATCCTTCCCTTGAACGCCTTGCTGAAGACGTTCAAAAAAAGGAACTATACGTGAAGGAGGTAAATAATAATATTGAAGGAATGATTGTTTTGAGTGCCTTTATGGACGCAGAATATATACCTTTAAAATGGCTTACTAAAAGCGAAAATAACCTTTATATTCATCGGTTGGCCACCAATCCTGAAAATTGGGGATGTGGAACAAGAAAAGAACTTATGGATTTCGCAGAAGATTTTGCCAGGAAAAATAATTACGAGTCAGTGCGGCTGGATACCTTCAGTCAAAATAAAAGAAATCAGAAATTTTATGAATCCCGTGGCTATATAAAGCTTGAAGATATTTTCTTTCCGAAGCAAAGTAAAGATCCTTTCCACTGTTATGAATTAATACTATAGCCATCATCTAATGGCGAAACCTTTGTAAATATTATATTTGCAGATTAAAATTCGCCGTGAATACTTCCGTTAGCTTTAAAAATATAAACAGGATTGCCATCCCCGCTATTATTGCCGGGATAGCTGAGCCCCTCATCTCCCTTACTGATATTGCGGTTATAGGAAACGTGGGTAGAAATTCTGTAGAAGCCCTGGCTGCAGCAGGCATAGTAGGCTCTTTTTTATCGGCCATTATTTGGATTGTGGCGCAAACAAAAACGGCCATTTCAGCAATAGTTTCTCAGCATTTAGGGGCAAACCGGCTGCATGCGGTTAAAACTTTAATCCCGCAGGCAATCACTTTTAACCTCATCTTCAGCTTACTTATTTATGTGGTTACCGCTTATTTCGCAGAAGCCATTTTTAGTGCTTATAACGCAGAAGGACTTATTCTTGAATATGCTGAAGAATATTATCAAATCCGTGCGCTGGGTTACCCGCTAACGCTGGTTACTTTTGCAATTTTTGGTATTTTTCGCGGACTTCAAAATACCTTGTGGGCCATGAAATGCAGTTTAACCGGTGCCGTAATAAATGTGGCACTTGATTACTTACTGGTATATGGAATAGATGGTTATATTCCTGCCATGCACCTGGAAGGGGCGGCATATGCGAGCCTTTCGGCTCAGGCTGTGATGCTGGTAATGGCATTGTGGTTCTTTTTTAAAAAAACTCCTTTCCATATGAAGCTGAGTTTTAATATTAATCCCCAAATGCGGCCGCTACTGCTTATGGCGGCCAACCTGTTTGTACGTACGGCAGCCTTAAATTTTGCCATATATCTGGCTAATGCCTACGCTACAGATTATGGCAAAAGTTATATCGCCGCGCAAAGTATCCTAATGAATATCTGGTTATTTTTCAGCTTTTTTATAGATGGTTATGCTAATGCTGGAAACGCTATTGGAGGGCGGCTTTTAGGAGCCAGAGATTACCGAAATCTTTGGGAACTGAGCAAAAAAATTAGTTTATACGCTGTTTTGATCGCTCTTATCCTGATGGCCATCTGCGGAATGTTTTATGATGAGATTGGATGGCTTTTTAATAAGGAAGCCACGGTACTGGCATTATTTTCATCGGTGTTTTGGATTGTTTTAATTATGCAGCCTGTAAATGCAATTGCTTTTATGTTCGACGGAATTTTTAAAGGACTTGGGGAAGCCAAATATCTGCGGAATGTTTTACTGGTGGCAACCTTTCTTGGCTTTACTCCTACGCTGCTCATTTCAGATTACTTCGGATTGAAGCTCTACGCTATATGGATGGCGTTTTTTGTATGGATGCTTATAAGAAGCAGCGCGCTGGTGATCCAGTTCCGAAGAAAATATCTTAATAAAGAAGTTTAAAACGAGTACTTCTGAAAAATTCGTAGCAAATCGAACTTTCAAAAAGGTCAATTACTGACTTCTAAAAATTATGTACCATAAATTTCGAAGCATTTAAAATTTTCCTCTCTGCACTTTTCACTCAAATAGATCAGTTTCAAAAACAATCACCGACCTTCAGAACTGAAGCTTTTAATAAACTATATTTTTAATTACTTAAATTTGAGAAAAAGCAAAGAAAATGAGCACCACAAGAAAAAACGGAAGTTTGTACACCAACATAGAAAATAAAATCGCTACGCTGGAATTCGGGCATCCCGCCAGCAATTCTTTTCCTTCAGAATTACTTAAAAGACTGGAAAAGGAAATCAATAAACTTTCTGATGATGAAGCAGTGAATGTGATTATCCTTAAATCTGAAGGAGAAAAAGCATTTTGTGCCGGTGCCTCCTTTGATGAACTTATGGCTATTGAAAACATGCAGCTTGGTAAGTTATTTTTTTCAGGTTTTGCCAATGTGATTAATGCAATGCGAAAATGTAAAAAACTTATTGTTGGCCGCGTACAGGGAAAAACAGTGGGTGGCGGCGTGGGTCTTATAGCTGCCTGCGATTATGCTATGGCCACAGATGCTGCATCTATAAAGCTTTCCGAACTGAGCATTGGAATAGGCCCGTTTGTGATTGCACCTGCAGTAGAACGGAAAATGGGTGCCGCCGCCCTGGGAGAACTAACTTTGGCTGCACATGAATGGAAGAACGCATACTGGGCGAAGGAAAAGAATCTCTACGCCAGGGTTTTTGAATCAATTAAAGATTTAGATAAAGAAATAGAAATTTTTACAGAAAAGCTGGCTTCTTATAACCCGCAGGCACTTCTGGAAATGAAAAATATCCTTTGGAAAAATACAGAGAATTGGGATAGCCTGCTTCAGGAAAGAGCAGCGATTTCCGGGGAACTGGTACTTTCAGATTTTACCAAAAATGCACTATCGAAGTTTAAAAAGTGACCTTATAATTTAAAATATCAGCTTAAATTATAAAGGTCTTTTGAAAAAAATTTTGAAATTATCGCTACAGCTGCTTTTTTTGCATCAGCCGGAATTCTGTTTTTCATCATTAGATCAAAAAAACGTCTAAAGAATACTTAAGCCGGTAATATTTTAAATTAGAAGAACCTCATTCAATAAATCCTTTGTAACTTGTTTATTCTGGAAAAATTCAATTAATAATATGACCGTGCTTCAACAACATTTGCCACAAGATCGTGACGCCAGCCAGGAGCAAACCTGGGGTTTTTCAGTATGGGAATTTATTTCCGGAAACTGGCCCTACCTTCTGGCTGTAATATTTATACTGGCTATATTTTTCTATGCACGGTACAATTGGAGAAAAAGACACGAAAAATGATGCAGCAGGAAACCCCTTCCGGAGATGCCTGGGAAATCCTTAGTTTTTTAAGCGGTTACGGCTTCTGGCTAATTATTGCGCTTATTCTTGTTTTTGTAGTTTTTTATAAAAAATTCCGGGAATAATTACCTGGTTTTAAGCCAGCCTGTAATACTCAGGCGTTCCTTTTTTACTGGTTTTACCTCATGCTCCAAAACCTGACTTTCAAAAATTATCAGCCTCCCCGGAAAAGGGAAAAAACTTTCTGAAGTTTCGGCGGCGCCCTTTTCTTTATATATCACCAGTTCCCCTCCGTTTTCCGGCTGCCAGTCTTCCTGATTCAGGTAACATACAAGAGAAAGTTTCCTCCTGCCGTCGTTCTGGAAAGTGTCCAGATGGCGCTTATAAAAAGTCCCTTCCGGATATAAGGCATAATGAAACTCTTTGGTAAGAATTCCCAGAAAACAGGTTTTATTCAGGTAATCTACCAAAGCATTTATTTTATCAAAAAATATGCATTCCGCTGCTCCGGCTTCGGCTTCATTTAACCACAAAATTGCATCTCCCCGTACCGATTTTAAAACAACTTCATTAATACGATTGCCTATAGCCGCTTTTTTAAAATTATCCTCTTTATATTTCTGCAGGAGCGATTTCCGCAAAATTTCTACTTCAGCTAAATCAAAAAAAGAATCAATTACAGCATACTGTTTCTCCAGTAAATCGGAAATTATCTGCTCATAAAGCGGATTCTCTTTAAATTCCAGCTGGTCAAATAATTCTTCTGTTGCCATTTCCATGATGAAAAAAATTTTGCAAATATAGATCAGAAAATGATAGGTTGGATAAAAATTTTTAGCCTCAAAAAAACTTTATCTTTGCAGCAAATTCAATCAGGATGAGTAAAATAAGAATCACAAAACAATTCTCTTTTGAAACCGGTCACGCACTTTACGGCTACGATGGCAAATGCCGCAATGTACACGGCCATAGTTACAAACTGGGCGTTACCGTAATTGGGGAACCTATAACGGACGATAAAAATGTAAAATTTGGGATGGTGATAGATTTTGGTGATCTTAAGAAAATTGTGAAGTCTGAAATTGTGGATAAATTTGACCATGCCACCGTTTTTAACAAGAATACCCCACACCTGGAACTCGCCGAAGAATTAAAATCCCGCGGCCACCACGTAATCCTGGTAGATTATCAGCCTACCAGCGAAAATATGGTGATAGATTTTGCTGAAAAAATCAGGAAGCACCTGCCTGCACACATCGGCTTGTTTTCCCTGAAACTGCAGGAAACCGAAACTTCTTTTGCCGAGTGGTACGCTTCAGATAACGATTAGGGCGCAACCCTTACGGGCCGGGCTATCCGCTTTTAGTCCCGCAAAAAAGCGGGAGCTACCCGCTTCTATCCCTTGCGCAACAAACACTGCGAAGCGACAGCCGAAGCAATCTGTTTGTAATTTTGTCCAAACATTATTTCCACTTCAAATTAAAGATTGCCGCGCTACACTCCGTTTCGCTCGCAATGGCAATCATACTTCCAATAGCTCCTTCCCTTTTTCAAGGGAAGGTGGATTAATCTTCGAAAGAAGATTAAGACGGAAGGGTAAAAACGGAATATTCTCAAACCTGGCAGGTTTCAAGAACCTGTCAGGTGATACCGTAAACTAATCCTCTCCAATCCGAAATTATTTATCTTTACCCTCCAGAATCCAAATTATGAACATCCCGCACGGTAAAAAAGTTTACTTTTCAAGCGATAATCATCTAGGTGCTCCCACACAGGCAGAAAGCCGCCCGCGGGAGAGAAAATTTGTAAAATGGCTGGATGAAATTAAACAAGACGCAGCCGCCATTTTTCTTATGGGGGATTTATTCGATTTCTGGTTTGAATATAAGCATGTGGTTCCCAAAGGTTTTGTTCGGGTATTAGGGAAACTGGCCGAAATTAAAGACAGTGGAATCCCTGTTTATTTTTTTGTGGGAAACCACGATTTGTGGATGAACGATTATTTTGGGGAGGAACTCAACATTCCCGTTTTTCATAAACCCCGGGAGTTTGAATTCAACAATAAGAAATTCCTCATTGGCCATGGCGATGGACTGGGCCCCGGAGATAACGGTTATAAAAAGATGAAAAAGGTATTTACGAATCCTTTTTCCAAATGGCTGTATAGATGGTTACATCCGGATATTGGAGTACCGCTGGCACAGTATTTTTCTGTTAAAAACAAAGCAATTTCAGGAGAAGAAGACCAGGAATTTCTGGGGGAAGAAAATGAGTGGCTTATACAGTACTGCAAGCGAAAACTGGATAAAAAACACTATGACTATTTTTTATTCGGGCACCGGCATTTACCTATTGAATTTAAGATAAAGGAAAATTCAACATACATTAATACCGGCGACTGGATAAACTATTATACTTACGCCGTGTTTGATGGGAAAGAATTAAAATTGAAAAAATTACGCCAAGAGCAGGCTTAATTTTTACAAATATCGCTCACATATGTATAAAGGTTTACCTTAAACAAAGTGCCTTCAATAAGATCTGAGATTTCTTCCAGTTCTTCCCGAGTTACTGCAAAATCCATCTTCAGCAAAGGAGACTTCACCAAAATGCTCCGACAGTTTTTTTTATCGCACTTGCAGCAATTATGCTGTGCGGCGGTTTGAATATTCCCTGCCAATTGCACAAGCTCATCTTTCCGCAGATAAAAACCCATATCTTTAAATACCAGCTGAATACGATTGGGATCGGCATTTAGCTCAGGACTTTGCCATCTAAAAGCGATACCGAATTTATTGTGATAAATTACATCTACATCTTCCATCTCTGAATGTATTTACCCAAAGATAAAATTATTATTTAAAACCAATCTAAATAATAAGAATTATTCTGCAATATCCTTTAACCTCAGCTGCAAACTAATATTGCCATTATAATGATTTTCATCTATGGAGTAGGCTGCTTTAAAAATTTTATGTTTTCTAATAATCTCCAGTTTTTTGCCCAGTCCAAAGCCTATAACATTAAAAACAGGGTTTTCCCCTTCCTGTTTTACCTGGCATTTTAAATGACTTTCATCGGCTCCAACACATTTTCCATAGCCGGTATCCCTTAGGTTACAGGTAGTAAATACCGGAGACATGTTGCCGGGTCCAAAAGGCGCAAATTGTTTTAAAATGCGGTAAAATTTAGGGGTGATATCTTTCAGATTTATTTCGGCATCTATGGAAACTTCAGGAGTGAGCAGCTTTTTATCTATCGTTTCAGCCACCACATTTTCAAACTTCCTTTTAAAATTTTCGTATTCCGAAGCAAATAAAGTAAGGCCGGCTGCATATTTATGTCCGCCAAACTGCTCAATATGTTCTTTACAGGCTTCAAGGGCATCATAAACATCAAAACCTTTTACAGACCGCGCCGAAGCCGCCAGTTTTTCACCGCTTTTCGTAAAAACCAGCGTGGGCCTGTAATACGTTTCTGTAAGACGGGAGGCTACAATACCAATCACGCCTTTATGCCAGTTTTCCTGATATACCACTGTAGTATGCCGTTCCTGTTCCTTTAAATCTTCAATTTGCGCAAGAGCTTCAGCGGTAATGCTTCTATCGGCATCACGACGATCGGAATTATAATTTTCTATATCAGCGGCAAATTGTGCCGCGGTATCTTCATCTTCTTCAGTTAAAAGATTTACAGCATGTTGCCCGTGTTTCATCCTGCCGGCGGCATTAATGCGCGGGGCCAGAATAAAAACCACGTCGGTTATGCTTATTCTTTCCTTCTTCACCTGCTTTAGAATGGCTTTAAACCCCGCCCTGGGCGCAACATTAATAACATGCATTCCATGATAAGCCAGGATGCGGTTTTCGCCGGTAATAGGAACAATATCAGCTCCAATAGCCGTAGCTACAAGGTCCAGGTAAGGCAACAGGTTTTCTGTTTCTAATCCTTTTCTGGCGGCCAGCGCCTGAATTAATTTAAAACCAACGCCACACCCGCAAAGTTCCTTATATGGATAGTCACAATCTTCACGTTTTGGATCCAGAATGGCTGCCGCAGCAGGAATTTCGGCACCAGGGCGGTGATGGTCACAGATAATAAATTCTATTCCCTTCTCCTTCGCATAAACTACTTTTTCCACGGCTTTAATTCCGCAGTCCAGCGCAATGATCAGGCTTACATCATTATCTGCAGCAAAATCAATTCCCTGGTAAGATACCCCGTAACCTTCATTATAGCGGTCTGGAATGTAGGTGGCCACGTATGGCGAGAATCCTTTCAGAAAAGAAGACATTAAGGCTACACTTGTAGTGCCATCTACATCATAATCTCCGTACACCAGGATATTTTCTTCGTTTTTGATAGCTTTTTCAATACGCTCCACCGCGCGATCCATATCTTTCATCAAATAAGGATCATGGAGATCTTCCAGAGATGGGCGGAAGAATTTCTTTGCTTCTTCAAAAGTTTCTATTCCCCGCTGCACCAAAAGGGAAGCTACAGGTTTTCCAACACCAAGTTTTGCAGCCAGGTGAGCTACAGTTTCTTCATTAGGTTTGGGTTTAAGGCTCCAGCGCATTTCCATAAAAAATAATAAATTTAAGGTAGTAAAGAAAAATGGTTATTTGGGCTGCAATGCCGTTTCTTTAAAATGAATTCCTTCCCAGCCGGATTTCATAAAATTCCTGATATTTTGATGCCCTTCTCCGTTAGGCTGCTTTAATACCTGCTCAAAATAAACCTCTCCAAAACAAGCCAGTGTTTCCTCTTTATTCAAATTATTCCTTTTTGCGAAATAAAAGATCTTACAACTGCCGTTGTTTTCTCCGGCTGCATTTTTTATCTGACCATTTTTAAAGGCAACAGGTGTGAAATAATAATTTTTATCTATAACTTCCATAGTACGCCCAAAGGTATTAGCTCGTGGATTTTCTTTTAAAAAATTTAGAAATTCTTCAGTTTTCATTTTATAGTAGTTTGCTGCGAAGATGCCAATAAAATTTAGGCAGACACAAAATTAGCCATTTTAATAAACTCTTTTTTATGCTTATTTTACCATCATAAATTTAGCAATGAAAAAGATTAAAGGACAACTGGTAGATATTGAATCACGGGAAATTTTCCCTGCAGAAGTTAGCATTGAAAATGGAAGAATTGCCAAAATTGAAAGGAAGGAGCATGATGTGAAAACTTATATTATGCCCGGCTTTACAGATGCGCATATCCACATAGAAAGCTCTATGCTGGTGCCTTCAGAATTTGCAAAACTGGCAGTGGTTCATGGCACCGTAGCAACCGTATCAGACCCCCATGAGATAGCTAATGTGCTGGGAAAAAAAGGTGTTGAGTTTATGATCGAAAATGGAAAAAAAGTACCGCTTAAATTTCATTTTGGTGCGCCTTCCTGTGTTCCCGCGACTGAATTTGAAACTGCCGGAGCAGAGCTTGATGTAGATGACATAAGAGACTTAATGGCTTCTCCCGATATCTACTATCTTGCTGAAGTAATGAATTATCCCGGAGTTCTTGCAGGAAATTCAGAAGTGATGAAAAAAATTAACTGGGCAAAGTATTTTAAAAAACCGGTAGACGGTCATGCCCCGGGACTACGTGGTGAAAGTGCCTGGAAATATTCTGCAGCCGGTATTTCCACAGATCATGAATGTTTTACTTATGAAGAAGCCAGGGAAAAACTTTCCCTGGGAGTAAAAATAATTATAAGGGAAGGTAGTGCAGCTAAAAATTTTGATGCGCTCATAGACCTGCTACCTGAGAATTATGAAAATATGATGTTTTGTTCAGATGACAAACATCCGGACGATTTACTGCTAGGCCACATCAATGAACTTTGTGCCCGCGCAGTAGAAAAAGATATTGACCTTTTTAAAGTGTTGCAGACGGCATGTATAAACCCGGTGAGACATTATAACCTCCCGGTGGGATTGTTAAATGAAGGGGATGCTGCCGATTTTATTGTGGTGGAAGATCTAAAGAATTTTAAAGTGCTGCAAACTTTTATAAATGGAGATAAGGTAGCTGAAAATGGTAAATCCTCCATCCCTTCCGTAGATTTTGAAAAGCCGAATAACTTCCATACTTCTTTAAAAAAGCCTGAAGAATTTGTGGTTAAAGCCGAAAAGAAAGATACCAAAGTGATTGAGGCTGTTGACGGCGCTTTAATTACCAATGAACTTCAATTGGAAGGTCTTAATGAAAGCGGAAATTTAATTGCAGATACTAATAATGATATTTTGAAAATTACTGTAGTCAACAGATATGAAGATGCGCCCCCGGCCGTTGCTTTTATAAAAAATTTCGGCTTGAAAAAAGGTGCAATTGCCAGCTCTGTGGCGCATGACTCCCATAATATTATTGCCGTGGGTACTTCAGATGAAGAATTATGCAATGCGGTGAATTATATTATAGAAAGTAAAGGTGGGATTTGTTCAGTAGACGGGCAAAGTGTAAAATTGCTTCCCCTGCCTGTGGCCGGGATAATTAGTGAAAAAGACGGTTGGGAAACCGGGAAATTATATGAGGAAATTGATGCTATGTCCAAAGAACTTGGCAGCACACTAAAAGCTCCGTTTATGACGCTCTCATTTATGGCTCTACTTGTAATACCCGATTTAAAACTGTCAGATAAAGGGCTATTCAGCGGAAAAAATTTTAAGTTTGTTAATTCCTAAAAATAAATCGGTCACTAAATGTTGATAAAGAAGATGTAATGGTTTTGGCAATCTTCAACAAATAAAATATTAAAAACAGAGGTATTCAGAATTCTGACCGGAAAGGAAATAATATCAATTCAGGTATCCTCCTCCAAAATTTTCCTTATGATTTGCTGCACTTCAGGAACCATTTTTTCCTCAAACCAGGTGTTCTTCATTCGCCAGAAACGGTTTACGGGAGAAGGATGAGGTAAAGGAAGATATTCCGGCAGAAAATCCTCGAAATTGGATACTTTTTGAGTAAGGTTTCTATTAGGGGAATCGGGCAGATAACTGCCAGCAGCATAAGCACCAATCAAAATTTTCAACTTTACATCTTTAAATTGGTTAAGGACATTGTGGTGCCACAGCGGAGCACATTCTTTCCGTGGCGGGAGGTCTCCGGTTTTTGCTTTACCCGGATAACAAAAGGCCATTGGTAAAATTGCAAAATTGGAAGTATTGTAAAATGTATCGTCATTTACGCCCAGCCACTCCCTTAATTTTTTACCGCTCTGGTCCTTCCAGGCAATACCAGATTTGTGGACAACCCGTCCCGGCGCCTGGCTTATAAGGATGATTTTTGAATTTCGGGAAGCTTCAATTATTGGACGCGGCCCTAAGGGCAAGTGCTTACGGCAAACTTCACAACCACGTATCTGCTGAAGTAAATCATCCATTATTTTTTTCCTGCTACTATCACTACAATCTCACCTTTGGGAGGTTTTTGAGTGTAATGCTGAAGAACTTCCACAGCACTGCCTCTTATGGTTTCTTCGTGCAGCTTAGTGATTTCTCTTGAAACGGAGACCTGCCGGTCCTCCCCAAAATATTCTGCAAAATGGCCAAGTGTTTTTAATAATTTATGAGGAGACTCGTAAAACACCATGGTCCTTGTTTCCCCAGCCAAAAGTTTCAGCCTTGTTTGGCGCCCTTTTTTAACCGGAAGAAAGCCTTCAAATACAAATTTATCATTTGGAAGTCCGCTATTCACAAGAGCCGGAACAAATGCGGTTGCCCCGGGGAGACAATCCACATCCACCCCTGCCTCTACACAGGCACGCGTAAGCAAGAATCCGGGATCTGAAATTGCCGGCGTTCCCGCATCGCTTATTAAAGCAATAATTTCGCCGTTTTGTATGCGTTGTACAATGCCATCCACAGTTTTATGTTCATTATGCATATGGTGGCTCTGCATTTGGGTGTTAATATCAAAGTGCTTCAGCAGTTTACCGCTGTTCCGTGTGTCTTCCGCAAGAATAAGATTTGCTTCTTTAAGTACTTTTACAGCACGAAAGGTAATATCTTCAAGATTTCCTATTGGAGTGGGAACAAGATAAAGTTTACCCATAAATTACTATGGTTTCTAAAATTCTTAGTTGAACTTATTCTCAATTTTTTCCAGGAACCGCTGCTCCTGCTCTTCTTTTCCTTCCCAATTGTTATAATCGGGCTTGACCACAAGCTGAATAAATTTATGTGCTTCTTCAAGCGAATCAAAGGTATTCAACTGGGAAAGCACGCGATTATAATCGGCTGTATTGCCTTCAAAAAGATGTTTTATAAAAGAAAGACGTTCATTAAGCCCGATAGTAATTCCCTTTTTCAACCGGTCATTTAAAGATCGTGGGCGCTGCATTTTTCCATTTTGATTAACCGGCTCAAATTTGGGCAGGCTATCATAATCTACCCCAAAATCATGAAAATCGTCTTTCTGCTCCTTTGGCTCTTCCTTTTTAGGTTCTGGTTTAGGCGCTTCGTGTTCAGATGGCTGTTGTGATTCCCGCCTGGCCTGCGGCTGTGATGTGTGAGGCTGTGAAGGTGAATTTGACTCTGGAGGAGTGTGGCGCGGCGGAGTTTCTTTTGAAGATGGCTGTACCTGATGCTGTGTAGGTTCCTGCGGCTCTGGTGGATTTTCCCGATGCTTTGGAATTTGTTCCTCCGTATTTATATTCTGAAACAAAGTATTAAACTGGTCTGCTTCAGGAGGCATTTGGGAAACAATATTCTTGATCTTTTCAGTATTGGGTTCGGTTATCGCATCAGAATCGCTGTATTCGGTTCCATCCGGGGCAAAATAACTGGTGCGCTCCCTGTCTGCCTCCCGGTTTATTTGTTCCTTCTGCGGCTGCTCTGTTACCTTTTCAACCTCAGGTTGGGAAAGGGTTTGCGATTCTTCCATATAACTTTCAGTAAAAGCCAAAAGAGTGAGTTTCTCATAAACCTTCAGCGTCTGGGCTTTTAATTCAGCTATATTATTACTGCCTTTATTATTTAAGATTTTTTCTGCAAGACTAAAAAGTTCCTGTTCTATCTTCTTTTTCATTTTAATGGATTTTATAGCATTGAATGTAATCCGCTTTATCAAAATATAAGCTGGGTTCTTTATATCAGAATTAAAAGGCCTGCAGCTAATTAACTGCTGACCTGGAATAATTATCCAAAATAAGCACCCCGGCCTTTTATAACTTTAGCACCCACACCTTCGGCAAGGCTTGTATTTTTAATAAATTTGTTCCACCTTTATGCGAAACGAGGTTATTCCCATTTCGACTTGAAAATTACAAAATGTTTCTCGAAAATACAGTAAATCACGAAGAGCAATTTGGTTGGATTGAGGTTATTTGCGGAAGTATGTTTTCGGGTAAAACTGAAGAATTAATCCGCCGACTCAAGAGAGCCCAGTTTGCAAAACAAAAAGTGGAAATCTTTAAACCCGCCATAGATATTCGATATAACGAAGAAATGGTGGTTTCCCACGATGCCAGCGAAATTCGCTCTACTCCTGTCCCTTCTGCCGCCAATATAAGGATTCTGGCCGATGGCTGCGATGTGGTGGGAATTGACGAGGCACAATTTTTTGACGATGAAATTGTAACCGTTTGTAATGATCTTGCCAATCGCGGCGTTAGGGTAATTGTTGCAGGCCTGGATATGGATTTTAAAGGAAATCCTTTTGGGCCAATGCCCAATCTAATGGCCACAGCCGAATATGTTACCAAGGTGCATGCGGTTTGCACCAGGACCGGAAATCTCGCCCAGTTTAGTTACCGTAAAGCTACAAATGATGATTTGGTTTTTCTTGGAGAGAACGAAGAGTATGAGCCTTTAAGCCGTGGTGCATATTACAAGGCCATGCTAATGGAAAGAGTGAAGAAATTGGATGTGAACAAAGCCGAGGAAATAAACTCAAAACTAAAACAAAAGAATGCCTAAAGCACAGGAAACAGTACTTGAAATAGACCTTGGCGCACTCGCCCATAACTATAGAACCATACGAGCCAAAATACCGAAGGATGTTAAATTTATGGCGGTTATAAAAGCTTATGCTTACGGAAATGATTCGGTAAGCGTGGCGCAAAAACTGCAAGAATTGGGAGCCGATTATTTTGCGGTCGCTTACATACAGGAAGGAGTAAGGCTTAGAGAAGCCGGAATTTCAATTCCCATTATGATCTTCCATCCGCAGAAAGAAAATTTTGGGCAATTGATAGACCACCGCCTTGAACCCAGCCTGTACAGTGAAAAACTGCTGAAAGAATTTACTGCTTTTGCTGAAGAAAAAAAACAAAAGGATTATCCCGTCCATGTAAAATTTAATACCGGCATGAACCGGCTTGGTTTTACAGAAAAAGAGGTTGAAAGCATTTTTGGAATTTTTTCAAAAACTTCAGCTATAAAATTACAATCTGCATTTTCCCATCTGGCAGCAAGTGAAGACTGGAAGGAAAGAGATTTTACCCTGGGGCAGATTAGTAATTTCCGCAAAATTGCAGCAAGGCTACTTGAAGAATTCAATTACGAACCATTGCTCCATATTTGTAATACTTCTGCTATTTTTAATTATCCTGAAGCCGCATTTAGTATGGTGAGAAGCGGGATTGGACTTTACGGTTTCGGCAATGATAAAGAGATAGATAAACACCTAAAGCCGGTGGGTACGCTAAAAACACTAATTTCCCAAATTCAGCAACTGGAACCGGGAGATACGGTAGGATATAATCGAACTTATAAAGCAGAAAGACCTTCAAAAATTGCAACTTTACCCCTTGGGTATGCCGACGGAATACATCGTAAATACGGCAATGACAAAATTGGTGTTTTTGTTAATGAACAATATGCGCCTATTGTTGGGAATGTTTGTATGGACATAATAATGATAGACGTTACCGATATTGACTGCAAAGAAGGTGATGAAGTGGTTATCTTTGGCGGGCCACAGCATGCCACAAAATTTGCGGAAGCGGGAGACACCATTTCCTATGAATTAATTACGGGAGTGTCCCAACGGGTAACCCGTAAAATTATCTCTGAATAATCTAGAGGGTAAATTCAATTAAAATTTTGGCTATTTTAGTCGGCAACTATTAAATCCCCATAAATGGCATTTTTTAAAGATTTTAAAGCCTTTCTCATGAAAGGTGATATTATTGCACTGGCTACCGCTGTAGTTATGGGTGCTGCATTCAACAAGATTATCGCTTCTGTGGTTGCAGATGTTCTTATGCCAATAATAGGAGTAATTACCGGCGGCACAGATTTTTCCCAGAAGTTTTTTGCACTCGACGGTGAACAGTACGAAACCCTGGAGGCCGCGAAAGAAGCTGAGGCTGCCATAATTACTTACGGTAACCTCTTACAGGCTGTTATTTATTTTATTATCGTGGCCTTTTTTATATTTTTACTGCTACGGGCATACGAAAAGACAAAAACAAAAAAGGAAGCTCCAAAAGTGGCTGCTCCTAAAGGCCCTTCCCAGGAAGAGTTGCTTATTGATATTAGAGATGAGCTTAGAAGACAAAATAATGCTCCACAGGCATAAAATTAAAAATACGTGCACCGCTATACTGCACATTTTAGAAGTAGCAATTAAGTTAAACCCCTTGCGAAAGTGAGGGGTCTTTTTTTAACAAAATGTACAAATTGGTATAAAAATAATATTCCTATCAATTTTAGGCTATTAGCATGGTTACAAAATAATTTTGTATAATACCTTTGCACCAGAAAAAATTACAGACCTCCCAGGTTTTGAAAACCAGCGAGGGATTCACAAATAAATTAATTCGTAAAATGAAAATAGCAGTAGTAGGCGCTACAGGAATGGTAGGCCAGGTAATGTTAAAAGTATTAGCGGAAAGAAATTTTCCTGTAGATGAACTATATCCGGTGGCTTCAGAAAGATCTGTTGGGAAAAAAGTTCAGTATAAAGGGAAAGATTATGAAGTAATTGGACTTGAAACTGCTGTTTCAAAAAAACCTGATATCGCGATTTTTTCAGCAGGTGGGGAAACTTCTTTGGAATGGGCCCCCAAATTTGCCGAAGTAGGAACTACCGTGATAGATAATTCTTCAGCATGGCGAATGGATGCTTCTAAGAAACTGGTTATTCCTGAAATTAACGCCAACGAACTTACAGCCGAAGATAAAATTATCGCCAATCCTAACTGCTCCACTATTCAGTTATTAATGGCTCTAAAGCCTTTGCACGATAATTATAAAATCAAAAGGGTAGTGGTTTCTACTTATCAGTCCATTACAGGAACAGGCGTAAAAGCGGTTCAGCAGCTGGAAAATGAGTATGCCGGGGAGCAGGGCGAAATGGCCTATCCTTATCCAATTCATAAGAATGCCCTGCCACATTGCGATGTTTTTGAAGAAAACGGTTATACTAAGGAAGAGATGAAGCTTACCAAGGAAACCAAAAAAATCCTGGGAGACGATTCAGTAAATGTAAGTGCTACTGCCATCAGGATTCCTGTAGTTGGTGGGCATAGCGAAGCCGTAAATGTGGAATTTGAATCTGATTTTGACGAAAATGAAGTTCGTAAAATTTTAAATGAATTCCCCGGGGTTACCGTTCAGGACAACCCCGACACTAATACCTATCCCATGCCTATTTATGCAGAAGGAAAAGATGATGTTTTTATAGGAAGGATTAGAAGGGATTATTCCCAGCCCAACACCTTAAACATGTGGGTGGTGGCCGATAATTTGCGAAAAGGAGCTGCAACCAACGCGGTTCAGATCGCTGAATATCTGCTGAAAAACAAGCTGGTATAGATTTAGCAAAATTTACTACTTTAAACGCCTGTAAGATTAAAACTTACAGGCGTTTTTTGTCCTTGTTTTGAAATCAACATTTTATCCATTTCTATGAAAAAAATTATAACCGGAATTTTTGCAATAGGAGCCTTAGCTGCCTGTGATGATTCTAAAACTGAAAAAGAAACCGCTTTGAATTACCCTGAAACCAAAAAAGTAGATACCGTCACCAATTACTTTGGAACTGAAGTAAAGGATCCTTACCGCTGGCTGGAAAACGACCGCAGTGAAGAAACCGAAAATTGGGTGGAAGCCCAGAACGAGGTGACTTTTGATTATTTAAAAAGTATTCCCTTTAGAAAAGAGCTCGAAAACCGCCTTTCTGAATTATGGAATTATGAAAAAATAGGTTCTCCTTTTACTGAAGGGAATTACATTTATTTCTATAAAAATGATGGTTTACAGAACCAGTACGTGGTGTACAGGAAAAAATCTGAAGATGCCGAGCCGGAAGTTTTTCTGAATCCCAATAAATTTAGTGAAGATGGCACCACCTCTCTTAGTGGACTGAGTTTTTCTGAAAATGGTAAAATGGCTGCTTATAGTATTTCTGAAGGTGGAAGCGACTGGAGAAAAATTATTTTAATGGATGCTGAAAGTAAAAAAATTGCTGAAGACACTATTAAAGATGTGAAATTCAGCGGAGTCTCATGGAAGGCTAATGAAGGTTTTTACTATTCCAGCTACGAGAAACCTGAAGGAAGTGAACTTTCAGCAAAAACAGATCAGCACCGCCTGTTCTACCATAAACTGGGGACTAAGCAAAGTGAAGATAAGCTTATCTTCGGCGGAACAGAAGATCAAAAACATCGCTATGTAGGCGGAAGTGTAAGCGAAGACAACCGCTACTTATTTATTTCAGCAAGAAATTCCACTTCAGGAGGGAAATTGTTTATGATGGACCTTACCCAGAACAATCCTCAATTAAAGACTATTATCGGCAATGAAGAAACCGATTCTTATGTAATCGAGAATGACGGCAGTCAGCTTTACATTGTAACAAATCTTGACGCTCCAAATCGTAGAATTGTAACCGTTGATGCTGCCAGTCCGCAGCCTGAAAACTGGAAGGATTTTATTCCTGAAACAGAAAACGTGCTCAGTCCCTCCACCGCCGGAGGATATTTTTTCGCAGAATATATGGAAGACGCCATTTCTAAAGTGAAGCAATATGATTATGACGGAAAGCTAGTGCGGGATGTGGAATTGCCCGGCATAGGTTCTGCCAGTGGTTTTGGAGCTAAGAAAGAAGAAGATGTGCTGTATTATAATTTCACCAATTACGTCACTCCCGGCACCATCTACAAATACAATATTAAAGAGGGAACTTCAGAAGTTTATAACAAGCCAAACATCGACTTTAATTCTGATAATTATGAAAGTAAGCAGGTGTTCTTTACTTCAAAAGATGGCACCAAAGTTCCGATGATCATCACTCATAAAAAGGGACTGGGGCTCAATGGTAAAAATCCTACCATCCTTTATGGTTACGGCGGATTCAACATTAGCCTTACCCCATCTTTTAGCACTGCAAATGCCGTTTGGCTGGAGCAGGGTGGGATTTATGCTGTTCCAAACCTTCGTGGCGGTGGTGAATATGGAAGAGAATGGCACGACGCCGGGATTAAGATGAAAAAACAAAATGTATTTGACGATTTTATCGCGGCAGCAGAATATCTTATTGACAATAATTACACTTCCAGGGATTATCTTGCCATTCGTGGTGGTTCTAACGGAGGATTACTTGTCGGTGCAACTATGACGCAACGGCCAGACCTTATGAAAGTGGCTTTACCTGCCGTGGGGGTAATGGACATGTTGCGTTACCATACCTTTACTGCCGGCGCAGGCTGGGCGTATGATTATGGTACTGCTGAAGACTCTAAAGAAATGTTTGACTATCTCTACGGCTATTCTCCCGTACATAATGTGAAGGAAGGTGTGGAATATCCCGCTACCCTTGTAACTACCGGAGATCACGACGACCGTGTGGTGCCTGCGCATTCTTTTAAATTTGCTGCGGAATTACAGGAAAAACAAGCGGGAAATGAGCCTGTTCTAATCAGGATTGAGACCAAGGCGGGTCATGGTGCCGGAAAACCAACTAAAATGATTATTGAAGAGTATGCCGATATTTTCGGTTTTACGCTTTATAACATGGGTTACGAGGTTTTGCCTAATAAAGTTGAAGAAAAGGTTAAAGGATAAATTTATTTTCCGAATATAAAAATACTCCCTTGAACAGGCTCACTTCGACAGGCTCAGTGAGACTTCTAATATATTTGTTGGACAGTTAGGAATTTTTCTATTCAACCTGACATAACTAAAAAAAGCTGTTTGAAAATTGCTGTTTCCAAACAGCTTTTTTATTTCTTACTGCTGAAAAGGTACAAGTAGCGCAGAATTAATAAATTCGTAAAGCCGGGAATAATACCTCTCGACTACGCTGGATGTGATCCTGCAAATTGCCTAAACTAATCTCGCTATGCTGAAGCTAAAAAATGTCTCCTTTTCCTATAATGATAAAAATCCGGTGCTGAAGAACATCAATCTGAATGTAAAACAAGGCGATCATATTTCTGTTATTGGAGAAAGTGGCTGCGGAAAAAGTACCCTGCTAAAAATTATCTATGGACTTTTTGATGTTGAAGGCGAAATTTACAGAAATGAAGAACAGCTTTTAGGGCCGGCTTTTAATCTTGTCCCGGGGCATCCGTTTATGAAATACCTCGCTCAGGATTTTGACCTGATGCCTCCATTGAGCGTTGCCGATAATGTGGGGAAATATCTCAGCAACATGTATCCTGTAAAAAAGAAGCGTAGGGTTATGGAATTGCTGGAAGTGGTGGAAATGGCCGAATTAAAGGATACAAAAGCAAAAAACCTAAGCGGTGGTCAACAGCAAAGAGTGGCACTTGCAAGGGCTTTGGCCAAAAAACCAGAAATTATCCTTTTGGATGAACCCTTCAGTCATATTGATCAATTTCGAAAAAACAACCTGCGCAGACGTGTTTTTGCCTACTTAAAAAAGGAAAATATCAGCTGCATAGTAGCCACACATGATAGTACAGACGCACTTTCTTTTGCAGATCACACCATTGTGCTGAAAAATCAGGAAATATTTGCGGAGGCTCCTCCCGAAGAACTGTATAATAATCCGCCTAATGTTTATGTAGCCTCACTCTTTGGAGATGTAAATGAAATTAAACTTAAAGATTTAAAACCTTCTGAAAAAAGCAGGAAAAAAATAATCCTTTATCCGGAAGAAATTAAATTCACTCAGAATTCAGAAATAAAAGCAGAAGTCAGAAACTCCTATTTTCAGGGAAGCACCTGGCTGATTGAAGCTAAGCTTTCGGGACAATATATTTTCTTTGAACATTCATCGAAATTGCAAAAAGGCAGAAGTGTGGGCCTTAAAATTTCAAAAGAATTGATAAAATCCCGTTCCTGATTTCCTAGATAAAATATCAAAGTCATTCAACAGAAATAATCTGATTTATCTTCCCGTTAAACCTAAAATCCTCTCCTGCTTTTTTATGTAGTAATAATTGCGCTATTGGAGAACCCACGCCAATACTAAAATAAGTTTCTCCTGCTACCTTTATCTGTCCTGCCGGAATGGCGATAAAATAATTGGCCATATTTGTTTTTACCAGGCTTCCCAGCTGAATTTCATCAGAAGCATTTCTTCTTTTTACATTTTTAAGCGTTTCTTTCAGCATTTTAAATTGTTGTAATTGGCCGGAAAGCTTATTCCATTCCAGGTTGATCATTTCCCTGCCGGTTTCATATTTATCGCCTGCACTGCTTTTAGTTTCATTCTCCAGGTCATTTTCCAAGTCGTTCATCGCGGCTCTAATACGTTGCATCCTGTCTTCTAAGTATTGGTCACAGGATTCATATAATTCTTGTTTTATCTTATTCATTTTCTCTTAATTAGTTATTTTGGAAAACAATAGGATTTGTATTTCCAGACCTCAGAGGTTGTGAAAGCTGTAGGTGTAAGTGAGATTTTAACAGCAGATTATTTACCAAGATCTAATTTTCCAAGGTTATTCATTTGCCGTACAATCCAGTTTTTACGCTGCTGAATATAATTACTGGCAGGATTTGCACGGTATACCCTGGGGTTTGGAAGAATGGCGGCTATTGCCGCAGCCTCATAAGCAGAAAGATTTGCGGCTGGTTTCCCAAACCATGTCTTTGCTGCAGCTTCAGCTCCGTAGATGCTTTTCCCCATTTCAATACTGTTTAGATAAACTTCCAGAATCCTTTCCTTACTCCAAAAAAGTTCAATTAAAAAAGTGAAATATACCTCCATGCCTTTTCGAAACCAGCTTCTCTCGGGCCACAAAAAAATATTTTTTGCAGTTTGCTGGGAGATAGTACTGGCACCACGCACTCTTTTACCTTTTTTGTTGTTTTCAATAGCCTTTTCTATAGCTTCAAAATCAAATCCATTATGGTTCGGAAAATTTTGATCTTCACTGGCAATTACGGCGAGCTGCAACCTGTCTGAAATTTCTTCTATCGGCACCCATTCATGATGAATATCCTCTTCAGGATTTTCAAAATATCTAATAGCCATCAGCGGAGTAAGTGGTACCGGCAGCCATTTATATATGAGCACCATAAATATGGAAAAAAGCAACAGGTAACCTATTATTTTGAGCAAAAAACGAAATATCCTTTTGATCATATTATAAAAGTTCTGCAAGTTCTTTACCTGTAAGGCTGCCTGTAGCAATGCCCATGCCGTCCAATCTTACCCCACAGTAAACATTATTGGAAATTTGTTTTACCACCGGTTTTTTACTTTCTCCCATTCCAACAATACCGCTCCAGCGTTGGTCAATTTCAAACTCTGTTTTTGGCAAAACAATAGTTTTAAGTTTTTCGTTCAGTTTATTCTGAATTAGTTCCGTTTCCGTAAATTCTGTAGTTTCTTCTGTTTTAAAATCAAGGTTCCTTCCGCCGCCAATAAGAATACGATCATCTATATTTCTGAAATAGTAGAAGCCTTTATCAATTTGGAAAATACCTTTTATTTTAAGATTGCCAATAGGTTTGGTAATAAGAACCTGTTCCCTGGCGGGCTTTACCGCAGTAATTCCCAATTTTGAAGCCAAACCATTTGTCGCAATAAATAATTTATTTGTCTTAAAGCTGAACTCTTCAGTTCTTATTTCTACGGAATCAGCCTCTTCTGAGTATTCCTTTACCGTTACATTATTTAAAATTTTTACTCCTGAAATTTGCACTTTTTGAAGCAGTGTTGCCATCATTTTACTCATATCCAGTTGTGCTTCCAGGCAATTATATACTAACTCATGCTGAACATTCCTGAATCCAAACCTGTTTTTTTCCAAACTAAAGGCCTGTTCCCGGAATATGGGTTTTAAAATGCGATTGACCCCGTCCATTTTATTCAGGCAGTAATCAAAAAATTCCCCGTCTTCTTCCGGAAAAAGTTCAAATCCGCCATAAGATTTAAAGCCTATGGCTTTGTCTCCCAAATTTTCCCGCAGGAGTTTTAAACCGTTTACACGCTGTTTTGTAAGCTCTACAACTTCTTCTTCCCTGTTCGATTTAAGATCTTCCAGAATCTCTGAGAGGCTTCCAAAACAGGCAAAACCGCCACTTTTAGTGCTGGAGCCGTTCGGGAGAAGACCCTGTTCCAAAACTACAATTTTTGCTTTTGGATATTTTTGTTTTAAATACCACGCGCAGTTGAGTCCGGTAATGCCTCCGCCGATTATTGTATAATCTATATTAGAAAACCAGGTTTTGGTTTCCCAGTAGGAGAAATTCATCTATTGATTTCTTTTGCATGAAATTACAAAAAAGTTTAATAGTGTAGAAAATGGGATTATGGGCTTTTGGATTAAAAATTAGTACATATTTAGAAAAACAAGCACGCACGTGCCATGAAATGATTTTTCACCCTACTGTCTTCACCAGCTAAAAGGCTGATGAAGCCATCTTCCCCAAAAAAGGAAGAAGGTTTTACATTTTAAATTCTTGGTTCTAAATTGTGTAATGTAAGCCTTGAAACGGAACGATGTGAGCGCGGCAATCTTTTAACTATAGAAAGAACAAATTTTGAACGATTCTACAAGCGGATTGCTTCGGCTACCGCCTCGCAAAGCCAAGTTCAACAGGATTTATACTATTTTCACCCTTTCGCCTTAATCTTCTGCTAAAGATTAATCCATCTTCTCTGGAAAAAAGTGGTAAACCTTACAGGTTTAAATTTTCGAATCGTGATTGCGTTAGGGATAGAAGTGGTTAGCTCCTGCCGTGTTTTGGCACGGCGGGACTAAAAACGTATAGCCCGACCGCGATTTTTATTGCGGGAACGCCAAAAAAAATCCCCAGAAAATTTCCCGGGGATCTCATATTTTTATAAAATTTTGACTATTCTTCTTCAGGAGGATTCATTTTAAAACTCTCCATAAATTTAGTGGTATAGTTTCCTTCTACATAAGGCGCCTCGTCCATTAGCTGCCTGTGGAACGGGATTGTGGTTCTTACACCTTCTATTACAAACTCATCCAGTGCACGCTTCATCTTATTAATTGCTTCTTCCCTTGTTTGGGCAGTGGTAATTAATTTAGCAATCATAGAATCGTAATGAGGCGGAATGATATAGCCACTGTAAACATGTGTATCTATTCTCACCCCATGACCACCTGGTGCATGCATGTTAGTGATTTTCCCGGGAGAAGGTCGAAAATTATTATAAGGGTCTTCTGCATTAATACGACATTCTATAGAATGCAGTTGTGGAAAATAATTTTTTCCTGAAATCGGTACTCCAGCGGCTACAAGAATCTGTTCCCGTATTAGATCGTAATCTATCACCTGCTCGGTGATTGGATGCTCTACCTGGATACGGGTGTTCATTTCCATAAAGTAGAAATTGCGGTGCTTATCTACCAAAAACTCTACTGTACCGGCACCTTCATACTTAATGTATTCGGCAGCTTTTACGGCAGCTTCCCCCATCTTTTTCCGAAGTGTATCCGTCATAAAAGGAGACGGTGTTTCTTCGGTTAATTTCTGGTGACGGCGCTGGATAGAGCAGTCTCTTTCTGAAAGGTGACAGGCTTTACCGCTGCTGTCCCCAACAATCTGGATTTCGATATGGCGGGGCTCCTCTATAAGCTTTTCCATATACATACCATCATTTCCAAATGAGGCATCGGCCTCTTTACGGGCAGATTCCCAGGCGTTTTCCAGGTCTTCCGGCTTCCAAACGGCACGCATGCCTTTACCTCCACCACCGGCGGTGGCTTTAAGCATCACGGGATAACCGACTTCTACAGCCAGTTTCTTACATTCATTAAAATCCTTAATAAGGCCTTCAGAACCCGGAATACAAGGGACCCCTGCAGCTTTCATAGTAGCCTTTGCAGTTGCCTTGTCTCCCATTTTGGAAATCATTTCTGGAGAGGCTCCAATAAATTTTATATCGTGTTCGCCGCAGATTTTTGAAAATTTGGCATTTTCAGATAAAAATCCGTAGCCGGGATGTATGGCGTCTGCATTGGTGATTTCTGCAGCAGCGATTAGGTTTGAAATTTTTAAGTAAGAGAGGTTACTTTGGGGAGGGCCTATGCAAACTGCTTCATCAGCAAACCTAACATGAAGGCTTTCAGCATCGGCAGTAGAGTATACCGCCACGGTTTTAATGCCCATTTCCCTACATGTACGGATGATGCGCAGGGCAATCTCCCCACGATTGGCAATCAATATTTTTTTAAACATACCTATTGTATTTTTTTCTGAAGAAAAATCAGTTTATCCTTCAGATAAATGGGCAGTAATTTATGATGGATCTACTAAAAATAACGGTTGATCAAATTCTACGGGAGAGGAATCGTCTACCAGAACTTTTACAATTTTACCGGAAACTTCGCTTTCGATTTCGTTGAAAAGTTTCATAGCTTCTATCACACAAAGCACATCTCCTTCTTTAATAGTATCTCCCACTTCAACAAACACAGATTTATCTGGTGAAGGCTTCCTGTAGAAGGTACCAATAATGGGGGATTTAACAGTGATATGATTTGAATTGCCCTCTGCTGCAGCAGGAGTATCTTTCCCTCCATCGGCCGCACTCTGTTCCGGCGCCGGTGCCGGTGCCTGCTGTTGTGGCTGTGGTGCAGGCATTTGCTGCTGCATACCGCCCATAGGTACTTGTTGTACTATAGTTTCTTTTTCATCTGAACCGGTTTTGATGGTGATTTTCACATCTCCCGTTTCCAGTTTTACTTCACTGGCACCAGATTTAGCTACAAACTTTATCAGATTCTGAATTTCTTTTAAATCCATGATATTAAAGTGTTGGTTTTTTTATGAATTATAAGCCCATTTCAGGTAGGCAGCACCCCAGGTGAAGCCACCGCCAAAAGAGGCAAAAATAAGGTTATCCCCCTTTTTGAAGTTTTTCTCGTAATCACTTAATAGTAACGGCAAAGTTGCAGAGGTGGTATTTCCATATTTTTGAATATTCATTAATACCTTCTCCTCTTCCAGATTCATCCTGCTGGCGGTTGCTCCTACTATTCTTTTATTTGCCTGATGCGCAATAAGCCAGTTTACATCGTTATTGGTAAGATCATTACGCTGCATTATTTCTTCACTAACGCCAGACATATTAGAAACAGCAAATTTAAAAACAGTTTTCCCGTCTTGCCTTACATAATGTAAATCATTAGCAACAGTTTCAGCCGTTGCAGGCAGAAGTGAACCTCCTGCTTCAATTTTTAAGGAATTTCTTCCAATAGAGTCGCATCGTAAGATCTCATCCTGTAAACCCAGTCCTTCTTCATTAGGTTCAAGAAGAGCTGCTCCCGCCCCATCTCCAAAGATTATGCAGGTTGTCCTGTCGGTATAATCAATAATAGAAGACATTTTATCAGCTCCTATTACAATCACTTTTTTGTACCGGCCAGATTCAATATAAGCCGCGGCAGTAGACATACCGTATAAAAAACTGGAGCAGGCTGCCTGCAAATCATAAGAAAAAGCATTTATTGCCCCTATTTGGCTGGCTACATGAACTCCCGTGGCCGCAACCGGCACATCGGGTGTGGCAGTGGCCATGATAATAAGATCGATTTCTTTGGGGTCAAGGTTTTTTTTCCTGATAAGATCTTTGGCCGCTTCTATGGCCAGAAAGGAAGTTCCTTTATTTGGATCTTTTAAAATTCTACGCTCTTTAATCCCGGTTCTGGAAGTTATCCACTCATCGTTGGTATCAACCATTTCCTCCAACATTTTATTGGTAAGGACATCCTCGGGAACGTATGCACCCACAGCTGTAATTGCTGCTGTGATTTTATTCATAAATTCGAATTTTAAACACCGGCGCCTTGCATTTGCGCACAGTACAGTATTTAGAAATTTACTAAAATTTCTTCGAAACGCGGTGCAAATTAAGGTCTTTTTAGGACTTATTCAACTAAAAACAAAAAACTCCCACAAGGTGAGAGTTTCTGTAATTTATTGAAGCTCTTAAAATCATTAAGCCTCTACTTCTTCTGTGTTATCAATTAATACCTGACCACGGTAATATAATTTACCTTCATGCCAGTGTGCTCTATGGTACAAATGCGCTTCGCCTGTAGTAGGATCGGTAGCTATTTTTGGTACCGAGGCCTTATAATGTGTCCTTCTTTTATCTCTTCTGGTTTTAGAGATTTTTCTCTTTGGATGTGCCATGGCTTGCTATTATTTAATCGTTTAGTAAATTCTTTAGTTTATCCCATCGGGGATCTGTATCCCCTTCTTTATTTTTTTCTTTCTTGTCTATGCTAAGTTCTTCCAACTTATCCAGCACGTCTGACTTTAAAGTTCCGTCCTCCACTCCGGGATGAACCCTTTTAAGCGGTAAAGACAAAACTATAAGTTCATAGATATATTGCTGTACGTTTACTTCAAATTCTCCATGAGGAATAATAAGCAAATCCTCATCATCGTCATTAAACTCATCTCCAAACTTTATAACCAGAAACAGACTGCTGTCTAAAGGCTGGTCGTAAGGTTCATTAGTGATGTCGCAATTTACATTTACCGTTCCCGAAGCCTGAAAAGTTAGCTCCATCATGGTGGTTTTCTTCTCAAACAGCAAATCGATTTTCACATCGGCACTGTTGAAGTCATCGTACTCAAAATGATCAAAGAACTCATTATCAATATCGTACTCAAAATGGTGTTTCCCTAGCTTTAATCCCACGAATGGAATTGTAAACTCTGCTAATTTCCTCATCTCATCTCCATTTTCGAGCGCCCGGCCCCTAGGTTTAGGCGGCTGCAAAGATAAAAATTATAATTAATTAACTATGATTTATAAACAAATTTTTGTTTATATCTTTCTACCCTGCTTCTTTAACGGATTCTTTGTTAGTTTCTTGTACTCCATACGGCATTTATTTATTTCAATAGCCTTAAAAACTGCCTCTTTAAAGGAGTTGATATTTGCTGAATTTGTTCCTGCAATTTCAAATGCAGTGCCATGGTCCGGCGAGGTACGAACCTTACTTAAACCGGCTGTAAAATTCACTCCGTTTCCAAAAGAAAGGGTTTTAAATGGAATAAGCCCCTGGTCATGATAAGAAGCCACCACCGCATCAAAATTTTTATAGTTTTTAGAGCCGAAGAAACTATCAGCTGAATACGGGCCATAAACAAGTTTTCCTTTTTCCCTTATTTTATTGAGGGTGGGCTTCAGAATTTCCTCATCTTCTTTTCCTATTACACCGTTATCCCCACTATGCGGATTGATCCCTAAAACAGCAATTTTAGGCTTCTCCACCCTAAAATCCTGCTTCAGTGTTTCGTGGATAATTTCTATTTTCTTTTCAATTAATTCCGGAGTAATTACGCTGGCAATATCTTTTAGCGCCACATGATCGGTAAGCAAACCAATTTTAAGGGTATCGGTAATCATAAACATGAGACTTTCGCCATCAAGCTCTTTGGCAAGATAATCTGTATGGCCGGGAAAATTAAAATTTTCGCTCTGTATACTGCTTTTATTGATAGGGGCTGTAACCAACACATCAATTTCATCCTTTTTTAAAGCAGCCGTAGCGGCTTCAAGAGACAGAAAAGCATATTTGCCCACGGTTGGATCTTCTTCACCAAAGTTAATGTTCACGTTTTCCTTCCATACATTAACCACGTTTATTTTTCCATCTATGGCTTTGGATGGCTCATCAATTCCCTGGAAGTTAAGCGACAGTTTGTACTGCTTTTTCAAAAAAGTAATAATTTTTGCTGAAGCGAAAATTACCGGAGTACAAAAATCCAACATGCGGGAATCGTCAAAGGTTTTAAGAACTATTTCGCTTCCAATGCCATTCAGGTCCCCAATGCTAATTCCTAATTTTATCTTTTGAGCGTGTTTCATAAAACTTCCCGATATTTTATTTCTATTTTTACAACACAAATGTACTAATATTATATCTTCCATGTTTACAGGGATTATAGAAGAAGTAGCCGAAGTTGCTGAAGTAACCGGGGAAAACAACAATCTCCACATAAGAGTAAAAGCCAGGATCACACCTGAACTTAAAATAGATCAAAGCGTGGCGCATAATGGTATTTGCCTTACCGTGGTTTCAATGGATGAAGAAAGCTATATTGTAACCGCCATCAAAGAAACATTAGACAAAACCAATCTTAAATTCCTTAAGAAAGGTAGCCTGGTTAATCTTGAGCGGGGAATGAAACTTGGTGATCGTTTAGATGGGCATATTGTACAGGGCCATGTAGATCAAACAGCCACCTGCGTTGCTGTGGAAGAAGCCGGGGGCAGCTGGAACTTCACTTTTGAATATGATCCTGAGTTACAGAATTTAACTATAGAAAAAGGATCAATTACCGTAAATGGCGTGAGTCTTACTGTAGTGAATTCGGAAAAAAACACATTTAGTGTTTCCATAATTCCTTTTACTTACCAGCATACTACTTTTAAGGGTTTAAAAAGAGGAGATACTGTAAACCTGGAATTTGATGTAATAGGAAAATACGTAAAACGAATTTCTGAATTCCGCTAATCTTCTCTCTTTTTCCTGAGGTGGTATACTCCCAAAGCAATCCCGGAAGCAATAAGACCTGAAATCCCGAAATCTATGGGAAGCCCCGGTGGTGGTGGGACACCACCCGGTGATGGAGGTTCCTGAACACTGGAGAAAGCATTAGAAGTTAAAAATAGCAATAGCATCACCATTGCTACGGTTTTTAATTTTTTAAATCGTTTCTCTCGCTCTGTCATAAATTAAAACCTGCGCTATATTAACGAATTAAATCATTCTTCGGTTCTAAAGAAATAAAAATACGTCAAAAAACATAAACCAAAAGAGCATAAACTTTTTGCGTTAGGAAAATTCCTTCAGGCAATTTATTGTAAACATACCTGCAAGTTTTTCCTTATAAATACTAAATTCCGCCGAAGCAATATAAATATCAGAGTTTAGATTTATCTTCAAGTACTACTCTGCGAAAAGTATGCTAAAAATATACCAAAACTGTATATTGAACTACTATCCTTACAAGATTTGATCCAAAAGCAACAATTGGTTATTCATAATCTAAATTTCCGGGAAAAAAGCAACCTTGGATACTGAACATCAATATAATGTCTTCTCTAAAAGAGTAGTAAAACTTTTGAAGAAATCTTTTCTATTGCTTTCCATTCTCATTATGAGCTTAAAAGCAAAAAGCTCTTTATCAGTACGGTAATTGAATTCGTCATCCTGAACTTGACAATGTTCTACTACAACTGCACTGGTAGTGTTATCTTTGGGATAGTTTCAATTTACTGCCAATTACGTTTCAGTGTACATGAATTTTCTTTGACCAGGCTTTTCAGTCTTTTGTAAAACTCTTCTTTATTTGCCTGCCTGCAAAAACTATTGACCCGGCTGGTTCGCCTGAGGGGTAATAATTTGATAATTCCCGCTTAAGTGCATCAGGCTGAACAGGTAAAGCAGCCCGTCAAAATAGGGATCGAAGTAGCCGTCTTCATAAGGTTCAAGTTTAGCCTCCCAAACCTCATCTACAAACTTCCATCCTTTAGGATGTGTGGCCATTAAAGAAGCAGCACCTGCGGTAGAAATAAGTCCTAGGGAATGTCTCAGCTTCTGATAACCTCCGGCAGGAAGTATCCATTCTGGAGTTGATCCATCTATATTATATTGATCTACATATGTTTCTATGCCTTCACAATACAAGAATTTTTGGAAGCGGTTGGCATATTCCTGTTGCCATTCAATATCCTTTGCATACCAACTGTAATCCATAGCTATGTTCATAGGTACTCGCCAGGAATCATACCTGAATGCATCACCCATACGACCACGGCTATGGGGCTCTCCATTAAATTCCGCATAATCCGGTGTAAGGCCGGTTTTGGGATGTGTAGTGCGGTGCAGAAAAACACGCGCCGTATCAGCTACGGCTCTGTAGAATTCCCCGTGCCCATCATTGGCATATTCAGCCCAGACTTCAAAAAAGGCCGGTACGTGGTAAGACGGATCTGTCCAATCATAACCGCCATCGTGGGGTACAAAATTTATCTGTTTATGTTCAATATTAATCACGTTCCTAACACCCTCAGTTCCATCTTTACTCCACATCTCGTCCAGGATTCTTCGGGCCTCACCGTAATAGTCTATCCCGGTATCATTGCCCCAGCGGTTGGAAGCGAAAAGCAGTGCAGTGACAAAATACAGTTCCCCATCTGAAGCCGAGCCTTCTGCATTATGCTTTCCGGTTTTTGGATCTACACTCCAGGCAAAATAGGCCTCTCCGGGCCCTTCCTGGTGCTGCATATATTTTTTTGTCCAACGCCACAGCCGGTCAAATACTTCCTTTTTATCAAATTGAACTGCCACCATAAGCCCATAAGAGAGTCCTTCAGTACGTGCATCTTTATTCTTTAAATCGGATACATAGGCCAGGGAATCCTCTACTTCAAAATAAACCCTGTCCGGTCCTTCAAAGACATCATAATATGCTTTTTGAATTTTAGCATCAATCTCAGCTTGTGAATAACCGGCTTCTAAAAAGAGATTCCGATATTCACCGGTTTCCCATGCTCCTTTTTTCCATGGCTCCATTTTACCACGGAGATCCTGTACCTCCTCTTCACATTCCTGGGCATTTATTCCGCCTGAAAATAAAACTATACTAATAAAGGCGAGTGCGGATAAATAAATTTTTTTCATCATTTTTTCATTTTAATTTCATTCTCTTCTGAAATGGAAAACCTGCCTGGTGATCAACCTATTCAAAGCGAATCCAATCAACCTCAAGCCTTCCTGAGGCATTATTTTTTAAGGTTAGATCCTTAATGCCTTTAGTAGTAGCATTTGCCTCTGTTCTGATTATTTCCCAGGAGTCAGTTTCTGAAAGTTCGAAATCGGCTATTACATTTCCGGTATTATCTGTAACTTCAAGAGATCCTTTCTCGCCTGTGTAGCGAATCCGTGCGGTCAATTTTTCCGGAGATTCCTGCAGGTTCACTTTGTTATAAGAAACCCAGCTCCCGCTTTTATCCAGTATCACCTTCCAGCCTTTAAAAGTATCTTCAGCATTTAAAAAGGCTGTCTCAACTGCCGAATCAGATTTCGCACTAAACCTATCAAACTGTATTTTATCTGTAGCCTGTGTCAAACCGATCCCTCTTAAAGAAGGCTCTACCTTTTTTAGTAATCCGTTCTCATTAAAAGAAAGACTGTCTGCTTTAATAGAACGATTTTTGTCAAAATCGGGTGATAGATCAGCATCATGATAAAACAAGTACCACTGATCTTTAAACTCCACGATAGAGTGATGATTGGTCCACACACCCGTGGGAGACTCATCCATAATCACTCCCTGATGTTTGAAAGGGCCAAGAGGATCATTTCCGGTAGCATATTCCAGTCTTTCGGTTTTATCGGCCACGTGGGGATAAGTTAGATAGTAGATACCCTCGCGTTCAAATACAAAAGGACCTTCAATATGTCCTTTTTGAGGAAGTGTGAAAACTTTTGGTTCTGATGCAAGTTCAAGCATATTATTTTTCAACTTCGCTCCGTAAATCTTATCCCTGGACCAATAGAGATAGGCCTGCCCATCATTATCGATAAAAACATTAGGATCTATACCAACCACCCCCTCTATAGGCTCTTCCTGAGGAATAAAAGGCCCCTGAGGTTTATCGGCAATTGCTACCCCTATGGAAAAACCACTCTCGCCGTCACTGGCTCCCTTTCGCCTGGTGGGAAAATAAAAATAGTACTTCCCGTCTTTTTCTATCGCATCGGGAGCCCACATGCTATACGCTGTTGAATCGGCCCAGGGAACATTCTTTTGGTCCAGAATCACCCCGTGATCTGTCCAGTTGGTTAAATTTTCAGATGAGAAAACATGATAGTCTGCCATGTTGAACCAACCGGCACGACCTTCTCCTTCAGTCGGTACAATATCATGCGAAGGATAAACGTATATTCTGTCACCAAAAACTCTTGCCGTAGGGTCGGCTGTAAATTGGTCTGTTATGAGAGGATTCTGCGCAAAAGCGGCACTTGTTCCTAAAAACATTCCAAAAAAGACATTCTTCAGAATTGTTGTAGTTTTTTTCTTTTTCATTCCTGTCAAGTAAATTTAGTTCCCGATAAGTTTAAATTATTAATGTCCCCGGAACTATCGAAATAATCAAAGCCTGCATACCCACCGGGAGTTTGGGTAGCATAGTTGTAAAATCCATAGCTGCTCCGGAAAAGGAAAAGACCTTCTAATTCCGGTATTTCAGCCCTAATCCGATCAGCTCTTTTACAACCGGTTTAGGCTCATTGTCCCTATCGAATAGCAAAGGATAATCTGTTCTTCCTCTTACAGGCCAGTTATTCTTCCATGAATTACCATCATTCACCCCCCACAGCGTTACGCGGGAAATACTGTTTTGATATTTAAGGAAAAGTTCAAAAAATTCACGATAGCGCTTATTGAATTGCTCTTGAACGGCCTCAGGCAATTCTTTTTCGAAAGGGTTCATTTCATCTTCATATTCAAAATTTTTCGAGATCTCAGCCCCGGCATCGCCCCACGGGGAGGGAAGAACACTCAAGTCAAGCTCGTTGATTGTTACCGTGCCCAATTCTCCAAAGGCTTCTAAACTTTTTTCAAACTCTTCTATCGTAGGATTATTCAAGCCTATATGGCCCTGCATCCCTATTCCATCTATAGGAACTCCTTCCTGCTTGAACTTCTTTACCATTTTGACTACCCCTTCTCTTTTTTTGGGGTTGGACATGGAATAGTCATTATAGAATAGAGTTGCTTCAGGGTCAGCGTGATGAGCAAACTGAAAAGCAAGCTTAATAAAGTCTTCCCCGATGATCTCATAAAACCTGCTCTCCCGGTAGCTTCCATCATCCAGAATGGCTTCATTCACTACATCCCAGCTGTGAACACGGCCTTTGTAGCGTCCCACCACTGTAGAGATATGATCTTTCATACGCCCGATAAGAATTTCCCTTGAAACCGGATTTCCCTTTTCGTCTTTAAAAAACCAGTCCGGAGCCTGGGAATGCCAGATCAAAGTGTGCCCGTGGATGTGCATATTATTGCGCTCCCCGAATTCCACAAATTCATCGGCTATTGAGAAGTTAAATTTTCCCTGTTGGGGCTGAATCCTTCCGCTTTTCATCACGTTTTCGGCAACAATAGAATTAAAATGCTGCTTTACCACTTCAATGGCTTCTATTTCGCCGCCCATGATCTGCCTCGTGTTCAATGCTGTACCAATAAAGAACCTGTTTTTAAAAGCTTCTTTTAAGGTTGTATCTTTTTCTTTAACAATACCCGAAACAACTTGTGAGGAATGGGATACACCGGCAAGAAGAGAACCTGCCAGAAAACAAAAAAGGAGAAAGATCGGATATTTTTTGCTTATCATAAGTTGGATTTATCTGCAGACGTACTTTAAAGAGTTGAATTAAAACTTGTTTTTGGTCTTTTCATAAATGTCGTCATCTCCGGTATACTTAAACCAGCGTACATAGGCTTCATTCTGACTTTTGGCATTACCGGAAGTGGTGTAAGGGCCAATATTCACACCAACGAATCCTCCGGATTCCTTGGTGCTCAAGAACTTCCCATCAATCTCACCGCCCAGGTTCTTCCACTTGCCGTTGGTTTTATATTGAAAAGTATACAGATCATCATCAAACTTCAGTCTTAATTGAATCTCGTCCGTATTTTTCTTTAAAGTCACAGTTTTTAGAAGTTCATCAGCTTTAAAAAGCTGAAGCACCGGAGAAGCATTTGCCGAAGAAACCGCAGTAAAATAAAAGTGGTTTTCGTTCTGAAAAGCCAGGAGACCTGCTTTTTCATTTTCATTCTTCGCATTGAACTTAAGAAATATAGAAGCTTCTCCTTTTAAATGTTGCTGGCGGTGAGCAAGAAAGCTTGGATTCCCGGTACCACTGACGGTTTCGGGACGGGTTTTTATAATTACACCCTGCTTATTTCTTTTAAGGTCATACCAGTCAGTCTCAGGATTCCTTAACATAAGCCAGTCCAATGGTAATTTTTCGCCGGTAAAATTTTCTGTGAAAGAAAAGTTTCCATTCAAAGGTGGCAGATCTTTGCTTATATCCACTCCCTCAGGTAATGGGTAGGCATATTTAATCTCTTCCCCGCCGAGATCAAAAACTGGCCAGTCATTTTCCCATTTTACGGGAGCCAGAAAAGTCTCCCGGCCGGTGTTGTAATAATCATCTTCATAAGGCCTTACTGCCAAAAAGATTCCGTACCATTCTCCATTTGGATGCTGTACGATATCCGCATGGCCGGCTGAAGTAATAGGGTCCTTCCGGTTTGGGTCAAGATGTCTCTGAGTAAGAATTGGATTTTCTTCATAGGGAATGAATGCAGCATTAATATCTCTAGTGCGGTAGACCATTTCAGAATGATTGACAGCCGTACCTCCTTCAGCAGTCATCAAATAATAATAGCCGTTTTTCTTGTAGATTCTGGGTCCTTCTGCCCACACAGGCTTTGTTGAAATATCAACTCCACCATTAACAAGAATACGGTTATCCCCGATGGTTTTTAAATTTTCTTTATCAAACTCGATCATCCGAATGGTACGGTGCCCGTCATAAAGAGGCTCATTATCAGGTGCCTCACTGTTGTAAACCAGATAAGATTTACCCTTATCGTCAAAAAATAACCCCGGGTCTATTCCATTAACCTCTGGTAACCAGACAGGATCAGACCAAGGTCCCGCAGGGTCTTTTGCAGTCATTACAAAATTTCCCTTACCGTCCACCATGGTACATGTCAGATAAAAAGTGCCGTTATCATAACTAATGTCAGGGGCAAAGATACCTCGGGACACCCCTAAGCCAGTCATTTTGACCTGGTCTGGACGATCAATCACATTTCCTATCTGCTTCCAGTTTATTAGGTCTGTGCTATGAAATACCGGAATTCCGGGATAAAAAGCAAAGGTGGAGTTCACCATATAATAATTCCCTTTACCATCATCTGTTATGGCAGGATCGGGATACCAGCCCGCGAGTACCGGGTTCAAAAAATGATCCTGTGCGTTTGCTATAGGAATAGCAATAAAGGCTAATACGATAAAGATTATTCTCTTCATTTTTTAATTCTATTATTTAAGATTTCCATTATTACAGTGAGATGATTTTTTAGTAGGCATTCTCAATTTAATAATATTAATAAGGTAGACAATCGATTGCGTTTATATAAAATATAACTCATTAACGACGTATCCTGTACTATTTTGCTAAGCTTTTGCCTGCCAATATTCTAAAATATCAATTTGATCTTTCTGGTATGCAGAAGTTATAATTTATCTAATAAAAATTACCGCGCAAGCATTAAAGTAGGATTAAATTTTGATCTTATCTTATCATCACTAATCTAATAATACCTTTACCAATCATCTGTCCTAAAAGGAGATGCAGGAAAACCATTTTTATTATAAAAATTTACCCCTTCAGGATTATCTGCCCAGCCATATCTTACCGCAACAGGATTTTTAACTTTGGGGCTGGAAATTATTACTTTATCTCCTTTAATTTCAGCATTTGCCCGAAAAAATTGATGATCCTTACCGGCGATAGCAAAATGTTTAAGTTTTTTGCCGTTTTTAATCATAAGCCCTTTACCTACATTGTCAAAGTTTATAATTATGGAATTTCCTTTTCGTGTAAAAGAATTGTATACCGGTCCGCCGGAGACAACTTCTTCCTTGTAGGCAACTTTTCTTGCCGTCTGGGCCAGCCGGTCTCCAACTGCTTTTTTATTTAAAGGATGAATATCATTCCATTCCCCAATATCTATAGCAACCGCCATTCCTGTTTGTGGCAATGATAGGGTCTTTAGCTGGGCATCTCTTAACCTTGCCCAATTACTATCTGCAGGCTCCTCTTTGGCTTCCATAAAATTTGCCAGTTGAACAAACAGAAATGGAAAAGTCTCCTGATCCCATTTTTTCCTCCAGTCACGGATAAGAGTAGAAAAAAGCTGCCGGTATTCATCCGAAGTATCGGTATTGGATTCTCCCTGGTACCATATTACACCTTTGATTGTATAATCAGTTAGCGGGTTAATCATGGAATTATACAAGCCCAAAGGTTTCCATCTTATAAAGGTCTGCCCTCTTAGAGGAGGCATTTCAGCACCCAATTTATATTTCCATTTACCTTCAAGATCTATTTCCTCATCTTCAAAAACAATTTTATAAGGCTTGTCCGGAACAAAACCGCCTCTTCCACGCTCATTAATAACACGTATGCTTATCGTATTCTTCCCCTTTTTTAAAACCCCTTCCGGAATTTTGTATCTTCTTGGCGGATATTGATAAGTTGTATTTCCAGCAAATATTCCATTAACAAATACAGAATCTGCATCTACAATCCTTCCCATTAATAATTCAGGAGCTTCATTGGACAGGTTTTCAGAAGAAATATCAAATTTTCTTCTGAACCAGACTACACCGTTTTTTGCTCCTAATTCCTCATCAGCCCAATATCCTGGAATTTCCATCTCCTGCCAACCGGAGGTGTTGATGTTTTCATCCTGCCAGTTTTTGGCTATTCCTATATCATCTTTCGAAGATTTTCTGTACCAGGAGTTAATCCTTTCCGAATCACTTTGTTCAATGCTATCACGAAATTCAGCACTTTTGTAGCGCATTGCCTCGTCATGATAATCAGGGAATTTTTTAAGCGATTCCTCGCTTATCCATGCTTCCGCAGGTGATCCTCCTAAACTGGAATTGATAATTCCAATTGGCACTTTATAGCGCTCATTAAGATTTTTAGCGAAAAAATACGCAACCGCTGAGAATTGACCGATATTCTGCGGCGTTACCGGCATCCATTCACCCCCTTTTAAATCTTCCTTAGCCTCTTCAAAATTATAAGTTTTTGGCACCTCAAAGAATCGGATTGCAGCATTGGAGGCACTTTCTATTTCTTTGGAATACATAGGCTCTACCCGGGACATGGGCAGCTCCATATTAGATTGTCCCGAAGCAAGCCACACATCTCCAACGTATAGGTCTTTCAGATTTATCTGGTTTTTCCCCTTAATAGTCATTCTATAGGGTCCTCCCGCCGGTAAATCTGAAATATCAACAAACCATTTCCCGTTCCTGTCAGCTTTTACCTGATAGGTTTTTTCCAGAAATGATACTGAAACAGATTCACCTTTAGAAGACCACCCCCAAATTCTAATTTCGGCATTTCGCTGAAGCACCATTCCATCGTTAATAAGTTGCGGTAAACTAACCTGAGCCTGAACCAGCAAGGGAAGCCCAAGCATCAGGCGTAAGAGCAATCTTTTCATAATCACTACGGATTTTTATTCTGCTTCAACCATAGCATTAACAGTTTCAATGCTGCCATCTTCATTAATTTGAAGTTCCTTCATTTTTACACTTCTTAAATAAGTTTTCCCACCAGACAAAGAGCTGTCATGATAAAATAAGTACCATTTCCCGTTATATTCCACAATGGAATGATGATTGGTCCAACCTAAAACAGGCTCCAGCACAACACCCTGATAGGTAAACGGGCCATAGGGACTATCACCGGTGGCATAAACAATTTTATGAGTATCTCCTGTAGAATAGGAGAAATAATATTTGCCATTCATTTTATGAACCCATGCGGCTTCAAAAAACCTCCGTTCATTATCCCCGGTTTTCAGTTCATTACCTTCCTGATCAAGAATTTTTACATCTTTTGGTGCTTCAGCAAAACTCATCATGTCGTTACTTAATTTAGCTATTTTAGGCTGAAGGGCCGCGGCACTGTCTGCCGGATATGTATCTTCTTCTACATATTCACCAGACTTCCAGCGCTGTAATTGCCCACCCCAGATTCCGCCGAAGTACATATAGTATTCTCCATCAGAATCAGCAAAAACGGCAGGATCTATACTGAAACTGTTTTCTATAGGCTCTGGTTGCGGAGTAAATGGTCCCGCAGGATTATCTGCTGTGGCTACGCCAATCTGAAAAACATCATTTTCATTTTTGGCTGGAAAATATAGGTAGTATGTACCATCTTTTTCTGCGGCATCGGGTGCCCACATTTGCCTTTTTGCCCATTCTACATCTTCAACATCGACAACCACTCCGTGATCTTTAACTTTTGAGCCAATGCTGTCCATGGAGTAAACATGGTAATCTTTCATATTGAAGTGGCTTCCCATATCATCTTCCGGGATCCCGGAGTCCCAATCGTGGGAAGGATAAATATAAATTTTATCATTAAAAACATGGGCAGATGGATCGGCAGTATAATTATCGGTTACCAGTGGCTGAGAAGATTGTTGTTCCCCCGGGTTAATAGAGTCCATTGCAGCACCCTCTTCTTCACTGTTGTTTTGTTTTTTCTCGCCGCAACTAATTAATGAGCATATAGAGAAAACCAGGAAGGGGTAAAAAGAATATTTCTTCATAATTAAGAATTTTAAATAAGGATTTTATGAAATATATGTCTGGCTAATTTATAAAATCTTTAATCAATCGTATTCGTTGTTTTAGAACTTATTTTAAATGACAATATTTCAATTAGTTACAAACAATAAATAAACACCACTTATGTTAAATTTTGAAAATTTCATGAATTTTTAACGCAACCGATTGCGTCATAAAGATATTTACGTATATTTATCGTTACAAAAATATAAAAGGGTTTTTATTACACTTCTTTTATTTTTTATTACCAAGAAATATAAATATGACATTATGATCAAAAAATTCTTAATTTATGGTAGTCAGTTAAGGAAAAAAACGTTATTCCTTTTCTTTCTCATTTTTAGCTTTGCCGCAAGTGCCCAGACGACAACAGTGACAGGAACTGTTACTGATGAAAACGGACCTGTTCCTGGAGTAACGGTATTGGTAAAAGGAACCAGCAATGGTACAACCACAGATTTTGATGGAAACTATAGCATTTCCAACGTACCTGTGGACGCGACGCTCCAATATAGCTTTATTGGCTTTACCACAACTGAACTTCCTGTGGATGGAAGATCTTCTATTGATGTTACATTACAGGAAGATACCGAAGCCCTGGACGAAATCGTTGTTGTGGGGTATGGTACCCAGCGGAGAGAAGCTGTAACAGGATCTGTAGCTTCGATAGACGGAGATGAATTAAGAGAGATACCTTCAGCAAACATTTCGGAGGCATTAGGAGGACGTTTGCCTGGAGTTCAGCTCTCACAAACTTCTTCCCAACCTGGCTCAACACAACAAATCCGTATACGTGGTACACGCTCTTTAACCGCAGACAATAATCCTCTTATTGTACTGAATGGTGTTCCATTTGCCGGTTCTCTTAATGATATAAATCCAAATGACATCCAAAGCATGGATATCCTAAAGGATGCTTCTGCAACCGCTATTTACGGTTCCCGTGGTGCCAACGGGGTGGTTATAATTACTACAAATACCGGCCGACAGGGACAGGAAGCAAGGTTTAGCTATGATGCTTTTCATGGCCTTAAAACTGTGTTTGGAGAATATCCCATGATGAGCGGACCAGAACTCACTGAACTACGTGAAGCTGCAGGTCAGTTTACCAACGGACCAGACGAAGCCGATGATATAAATACGAACTGGCAGGACCTGCTGTATGAAAATAGCATAATTACCAATCACAGTTTGGGTGTTTCCGGAGGTACAGAAGGTGGTAGTTATAGTGCCACCCTTGGATATACTAAGGATGAAGCTGTTCTTCCCGAACAATATTTTAAACGTATTTCCTTTAATGCCACACTTGATCAGGAGATTGGAGAATATCTACGGCTAGGTTTCTCTTCGAACAGTAATTATTCAATAAGAAATGGAATGAACCTGGGGATTTATGGTGTTTTATCCAGTTCTCCACTCGCAAGTCCTTATAATGAAGACGGTTCTTTAAGAAGGATAATTCGTATGCCATCCGATGATCAATGGGTATATACCAGAGAAAGTATAGAGAATTTAGGAGATGCCTGGGCAGACCGTAGCACAGAGTTTGGTACTTATAATAACTTTTTCGGAGAAATACAGGCTCCTTGGGTAGAAGGATTGAGCTATCGCATAAATTTTGGTCTTAATTACCGAAATACTAATGGCGGAAGCTATACAGGAGAAGGGGTTTTTAGCGCTGCTGCAGATACCCCCTCAACAGCTTCAATTAATAATGCTACCACTACCCGTTATCTGGTAGAAAACATTCTTACCTACGACCGTACTTTTAATGATCTGCATAGACTTAATGTGGTGGGACTTTATTCCATGGAAGAAACACAATTTAATAGTTCAAGTGTTGGGGCAAGAGGTATTCCCTCAGACCAGTTTCAATATTTTAATTTAGGGCAGGCCACCGGCGAAATAACTATTGACCCAGCTAATCAAGGCTATTACCGGAGTGGTTTAATGTCTTATATGGGAAGAGTAATGTATGAATACGACAACCGATACTTATTTACAGCTACCTTCCGTTCTGATGCCTCTTCAAGGCTGGCAGAAGGGCATAAATGGCATTCTTATCCTGCGATATCTGCCGGATGGAACATTGGAAATGAAACCTTTATGGATGATACCGAATGGGTAAATTCATTAAAAATACGTGCAGGTTATGGTGAAACTTCTAACCAGGCAGTCGATCCATATTCTACTCTAGGAAATCTTGCAACACGTCCTTACAATTTTGGTCCGGACGATTATGGTGTAGGATATTATGTAAGCCAATTGTCTAACCCCGAACTGGGATGGGAGTATTCCACCACCTACAACTTTGGAGTCGATTTTTCTTTATTGAATTACCGGTTAACAGGTACAGCAGAATATTACATCACTAATACCAATGACATTTTGCTTAATGTAGGTCTTCCGGGTACCGCAGGGGTAGGAAGTTATACAGCTAATATTGGAGAAACACAGAACAAAGGTTTTGAATTTTCTCTTAATGGACTTATTATTGATAATCCAGAAGGCTTCAGCTGGGAAGCAGGCGTCAATTTCTATTCTAACCAGAACGAATTGGTTGCATTGGCTTCCGGCCAGCAGCGCGATGAAGGTAATAACTGGTTTGTAGGTAATCCAATAAATGTAATCTACGATTACGAACGTATAGGAATTTGGCAGGAGGATGATCCATATTTGGATATTCTAGAGCCCGGAGGAGAAGTGGGAATGATTAAAGTACGATACACCGGAGAGTATGACGAAAACGGTGTTCCTGTAAGGGAAATTGGTCCCGAAGACCGCCAGATTATAGATGTAAATCCTGATTTCCAGGGTGGTTTTAATACTCGTTTTTCTTATAGGAATTTTGATCTTACTGCTGTAGGAGCATTTCAGAGTGGAGGAACTCTAATAAGTACCCTTTATGGATCTTCGGGTTATCTCAATATGTTAAGTGGTCGCCGTGGAAATGTGGACGTCAATTATTGGACTCCTGAAAACACTGATGCTCGTTATCCGCGTCCCGGAGGTCCAGTGAGTAGCGATAACCCGGTATATGGATCCACTCTTGGTTATTTTGATGCCTCCTACTTAAAGGTTCGTACCATTACCCTTGGTTATAACTTTGATCAGGATTGGCTGGAGTCTATGAATATTAACAGGCTGAGATTATATGGTACAGTTCAAAATGCATTTGTTTTGTTCTCACCTTATCATAATGAATCTGGAATGGATCCTGTAACCAACTCGTACGGAGATGAAAATTCGGCAGTAGAAGGCTATCCCAGCAGGTTGCTTACCATCGGGACAAATACTCCTTCTACAAGGAATTATCTAATCGGTCTCAATTTAACATTTTAAAAATAAGTCAACTATGAAAAATATAAATCTAAAAACTTCAATAGTATCGAGCCTGATGCTGGCATTACTGCTGGTGTCCTGTTCTGATGAAATTTTGGAGGAAACACCTAGGGCCACTTACGAACCCTCCTTTTTTCGAACTGAAGCCGGTGTTCGTGGCGGCTTAACATCAATGTATGCTCATCTGCGGTATATTTATGGACAAGCCTATTACTATAATACAACCGAAACAGGTACCGATGAAGTCACTTATGCGCAAAGTGCAGACCAGAATTTCCTGGTGATGGATGTTTCCGGACAGGGAAATATCACTCCGCAGGACAGTCGTGCTGATGTGATATGGGCAACCTCCTTTTCAAACATTAATACTGCTAGCGGAATCATTGAAAGCTCAGCTGAAGTGGATGTTTCAGAATCCCTTATAGCCGAAGCAAGATTCTTTCGTGCGTTTGATTATTTTTTGCTGGTGCAAACCTTTGGAGGTGTTCCTTTAGACCTTGGTGCAGGGGAACTCGCATTCAATCCCAATCCTACAAGAACTTCCACCCGAAATACCGTGCCTGAAGTGTATACCAGAGCAATTTTTCCTGATTTAGTTAGTGCAATTGACAATCTACCGGAAAATCCAAGAATGATTGGTGGGGCAACTAAAACACTCGCCCGGCTTTATCTGGCAAAAGCTTATCTTACTTACGGATGGTGGCTGCAAAATCCAAATAATATTCCTACCTATCCGGAGGCTTCAAGAACAGATCCTGATGGACACGATGCCCAGTGGTATTTTCAGCAAGCTTATGATGTTGCTACTACAGCTATAAATAATCCGGGCCCATTCGGTCTTCAGCCTACATATTATGACGTCAACAATGCCGAAAACGATCGGAATAGCGAAATTTTATTATATGCAGACCATACTGAAACAAGTGAATTTTACAACGCCGCAAGCCTAACTTATAGTAATGGTGGCGCACCCGACAATTTTGCTGGCTGGATGATGACCTGGAACTATACAGTTTTAAGAAGTGCTACAGATCCCAACTGGGATAATCCTGTGAGTTCAGTACAACGATCGGATGCACAGCCTTTGGGCCGTCCCTGGACACGTATGGCTCCTACTATTGGTGCTATTACCGAAACTTTTGAGAATAAAGATCAGGATTCGCGTTACGATGGCACCTTCACTACAGTCTATAGAGGTAACTGGCAAAAAGGAGGGGTTGAACAAACTACATTGTACAATGCCAATGGATTACCTGTAGCGCCAGGAGATGCTATCCTTACTTTTCTGGACGAACAACCTGATGGTGCCATTGATTATCCGGAGGGACAGGGAAGAAGTAATATTGGCGCAGGTGTTTTACCGGGAAGATCAGATTTTGTAATAGGCCCACAGGATATCAGCAGAGTGGTATATCCCGGACTTTGGAAGTTAGGTCCTTACCGCACCAACACCGGAGATGGACTTGGGCAACCAAATGCCGCAAGTACACGACCTTTTAATATTGCAAAATTCTCAGAGCTTTATTTTGTTGCCGCTGAAGCTGCCGTAAAAGGTGCAAACGCTACTGGTATGTCAGCCCGAGAATTAATTAATGTAATTCGTGCCAGAGCCGGAGTATGGCGTTGGGATAATAATTCTGATGAGCCAAGAATCGCAGATTTTAGCGATGAACTTGTATCTGAAACTCCCGCCGAAATTGACATTAATTATATTCTTGCAGAACGATCCAGAGAATATTTTGGTGAAGGTTACAGATGGTATGATCTTATACGCACCCAAAAATGGGAAGAATTGGCATCCACTTACCGGATTGCCGGAAGCAACTATGGAGATCACACAGCACAAACTATTACACGTAATATTGAGCCGTACCTATATCTGCGGCCTATACCGCAAAGTCAGATCCAATCAATGGAGGGCGATACCGGTGGGTATCAAAACCCCGGATATTAGGAAGGGGAAGGTATTTGTGACATTATGATCTTAAAGATTGGTTGCTTTATCAACAGGCAACCAATCTTCATTTTGTCTATAACTAAACTAAAAATCTATCTGTAGCAGGTACTATTTTATCCTGCAAAATAATTAGGACCTATACTACAATTTTTAATTTTTTTTTAAGAGGATGAGTTATAAACCAATTACTTATACAGTAAATAGGCTTAATCGAACTTCTATCTTTGTTCGCATGTGGCTTGTCTTGTCAGGTTTATTTCTGTCTTCACTGCTTGCAATGGGATTTTCTAATCCCGAAGATTTTCACCGGCCTTCTGCGACTAATCTAGAAAAATGGGTAGGCACATGGAGTACCGCTCCGCAGTTGGTGGAGCCCCGCAACATGCCTCCCGAGCCAGGTTTGAGTAACAATACCTTACGACAAATCGTTCGGGTTTCTATAGGTGGCGATAGTCTTAGAATTCGTTTTTCAAACGAATTCAGCTCCACCCCTACAACTATGCAGGAAGTACAAATCGCTGCTTCCAAAGGAGGTGATTCTATAGACCTATCAACCATAAAAAATTTAAAATTTAGCGGGAAAAATCAGGTTATCATCCAACCCGGGGAAGCAATAACCTCAGATCCTGTGGCCTTTGATTTAGAGGAAAGGGAAGATTTGGCAATAACCATTCATTTTGGTGAAGTACCTGAAGATCTTACCGGCCACCCCGGGTCACGTACCACTTCATATATTGTTCAAGGTGATAAAACATCTGCCAGTAATTTTTCTGAAGCTACAAAAACAGATCACTGGTACAGCATAAACGGAATAGATGTAAAAGCGCCAAATTCTGCAGCTGCCGTGGCTATTATTGGCAATTCCATAACCGATGGCCGCGGCTCTGGCACCAACAAACAAAACCGCTGGCCGGATATATTGTCTGAGCGTCTTTTAGAAAATGAGGCTACAAAAAATATTGGGGTTTTAAACCAGGGAATTGGTGGTAATGCGGTACTTAAAGGAGGATTGGGACCAACGGCTCTTGACCGTTTTGACCGTGATATCCTTAACCAAAAAGGAGTACGCTGGGCAATAGTTATGGAAGGCGTAAATGATCTTGGCGCAACCAAAGACAGTGCTGCAGCCTTTCAGGTAGCGAAAAACTTAATTGCTGCTTACAATACAATGATAGAGAAGGCACACGCCCGGAACATAAAAATATACGGAGGTACAATTACTCCAATAAAGGAGTCTTTTTACTACAAAGATTTTCGTGAAGCTGCCAGGGATTCAGTTAATGAATGGATTAGGACCAGTGGGAAATTTGATGCGGTTATTGATTTTGATAAAGCCATAAGAAATCCTGAAGACACATTAATAATGTTACCAGAAGCTCAATCGGGCGATTATCTCCACCCTAATGAACTGGGATATGAGATGATGGCTAAAGCCATAAACCTTTCCCTTTTTGAATAATATATCCTGGAAAAGATTCGCCAATAATAAGGCAAATTTTGGATTAGTTAGTAGTTAGTTTGTTAATCAGGCCGTCTTCATACATGGAGGCGGTTTTTTCATCTTCAATAAATAAATTCATTCGGTAAATTTTAATCTATTCTTCATCTGTTATTTGCTTTATTACTCCCATACTTCATTAAAAAAGGGCTCCTTTTCAGAAGCCCTTTAACATTCCACTAACTATTTATTTTGCCCACCGAAAAAATCGTATATCCCGGAGGAATTAAACCCTTAATGAGGGATTAAATTCCAAAGCACTACCAGTTTAAAAAGCATTCGCAATTATCTGCTCATAAAGTTCCTGCTTCCCACTTATCTGCTTAGGTTCACCTTTTTCTCTCGCTATTTTGCTAAGATCTTCCAGAGAAAGCTCTCCCTTTTCAAACCGGGCTCCATCAGCACTGTCAAAAGATGAATATCTATCCTTTCTTAATTTCTTGTATTGTGAATTCTGCAGGATTTCGCTGGCACATATTAGACCCCTGGCAAATACATCCATTCCGGCAACATGTGCAATGAATTTATCTTCCAGATCGGTTGAATTCCTTCGTACTTTCGCATCAAAATTAATACCTCCGCCCTGGATTCCGCCGCCTTCAAGAATAACCAGCATTGCCTGGGTAATTTCATAAATATCTATCGGGAACTGATCTGTATCCCATCCATTTTGATAATCCCCTCTGTTGGCATCGATGCTTCCAAGCATTCCGGCATCTACGGCTACCTGTAATTCATGCTCAAAAGTATGGCCTGCCAATGTCCCGTGGTTCACTTCCAGATTTAGTTTAAAATCATCCTGAAGTCCGTATTTATTGATAAATGCCAATGAAGTTGCCGCATCATAATCGTACTGGTGTTTGGTTGGCTCCATAGGTTTCGGCTCGATAAAGAAAGTTCCTTTAAAGCCTTGTTTTCGCGCATAATCTTTACAGGTATGCAGGAATTTTGCTAAATGGTCCTGTTCCCTTTTCATATCCGTATTCAGCAGGCTCATATAACCTTCGCGACCACCCCAGAAAACATAATTTTCTCCATTAAGGGCGATAGTTGCATCAAGGGCTATTTTTGCCTGTCCTCCCGCGTATGCCAACACATCAAAATTTGGATTGGTTGCTGCACCATTCATATAACGCGGATTGCTGAATAGATTCGAAGTTCCCCAAAGCAATTTAATTCCTGACTCCTGCTGTTTTTGCTTAGCATATTCTACCATAGTTTGCAGGCGCTTTTCAAATTCAGCCAAAGTTGGAGCTTCATCTACAACGTCTACATCATGAAAACAATAATATGGCATTCCCAGCTTTGTCATAAATTCAAAAGCGGCATCCATTTTATCTTTTGCACGGGTAATAGGATCATCACTTTTGTCCCAGGCAAATGTTTCTGTACCCGGCCCAAATGGATCGGCCCCTGTATTGTTAAAAGTATGCCAGTAAGCAGTGGCAAAGCGCAGATGCTCTTTCAGGCTTTTTCCCGCTACCCTTCTATTCTCATCATACCACTTAAAGGCTAAAGGATTATCGCTCTCTCTTCCTTCAAACCTGATCTCATTAATGTCTTTAAAAAATTTACTTTCCATAATCTATTCTTCTATTTTAATATGTTGTTTCCAATTTTCGTATATCTCCTGATATTGAGCTGACAATTCTTTTTTTGGTTCAAGGCTTTCAAGTATTTCAAGATCTCCAAAAGCTTCATCCAGATTTTTATAATATCCCGACCCGTAAGCTGCGCCCCGGGCGGCTCCTTCAGCTCCAGATGTTTCATATAATTGAAGATTTGCCTGTGTGGTACTGCAAAATATTTCCCTGAAAACCGGGCTTAAAAAAAGATTGCCCTTACCTGCACGCACTACATCTCCAGAAGTACCCAAGGATTTCATTACATCAAAGCCATAATTCATGGCAAATACAATCCCTTCACAGGCAGATCTAATAAGGTGTGCCGGTTTATGGATATTGAAATTAAGGTTCTCAATACCCGAATTAACATCTTTATTATTGAATATTCGTTCGGCGCCGTTTCCAAACGGATAAAATCTTAAATCCTCACTTCCCGGTGCTACCTTGGCAGCTTCTTCGTTCAGAAGGTCGTAAGAGAGCAGTTCCTTACGGCCGAGCGAAATGGTTTTTCTAAGCCACTGATAAAGAATACCGGAACCGTTAATAATCCCAAGAATTCCGTTGCGCTTTTGGTCTTCAGTGTTATTAACGTGCAAAAAGGTGTTGATCCGGCTCTGTTCATCATAAATATCTTTATCTGTTACCGCGTAAATTACTGCGGAAGTACCCGCTGTAGTGGCAATTTCGCCAGGGTTCAGAACGTTTAGTGACAGCGCATTGTTTGGCTGGTCCCCTGCCCGGTAAGTGATAAATGCTTCGGGATTAAGACCTAATTCTGAAGCAATTTCAGAATTTACTTTTGCCTGTTTTGCAAAACTGGATACGATCTCCGGAATCATTTCTTCTGAAAGCCCCATCTTTTCAAGGACTTCAGTGGCGAGTTTCCCCTTAGGAAAATCCCATAATGCAGCTTCAGACAAACCTGAAGTAGTGGTTTGGGCAACACCGGAAAGTTTTGCTGCTATAAAATCTCCAGGGAGCATCATATATTTTGCCCTGGCGTAAATTTCCGGCTCGTTTTCTTTGACCCATTTAAGTTTTGAAGCAGTAAAATTCCCGGGGCTCCCAAGAATCTGCTTCTGGCTTTTTTCCTTTCCTATAGTTTCAAAAGCATCATTTCCAATTTTCACTGCTCTACTGTCACACCAAATAATAGAAGGCCTTAACGGGTTGAGATTTTCATCGGTAAGTACCAGTCCATGCATTTGATAGGCTATTCCAATGGCCTGTATCTTCTTAAGATCAACCTGGTGCTTATGGCGTATTTTTCCTAATCCCTCTTTTACATAATCCCACCAAACAACCGGATCCTGCTCTGCCCAGCCGAATTTTGGAGCGATCATTTCCATTTCTGAATCGGGAACGGTGACAGCACAAATTTCTTTGCCTTTTTCACCATCCAGAACCGAAAGTTTAATAGAAGAGCTTCCTAAATCTATTCCTAAGAAGTACATAATTTTATTTTTTCAATTACTTATAATTTATCCTTTGGGCCCCATAAAAGTTCCATTTCCTCCAGGGTTTTCCCTTTGGTTTCCGGTACAAATTTCCAGATGAAAAGTCCGGATAAAACAGCCATTATTCCGTAGATCCAGTAAGAGAACCCGTGGTTAAAAGTTTCCACAAGGCTTACATTATTATTCATCATAGGGAAAGTCCATGAAACCAAAAGGTTGGCAAGCCATTGTACTGCCACGGCTACTGCCATAACACCTTTAATTTTATTGGGAAATATTTCAGAAAGCAAAACCCAGGTTACAGGTCCCCAGGACATAGCAAAGGCCGCAATGTAAAGCAACATCCAAAGCAGGGCGAATACTCCTTCAGATTGAAGGTAAAGCACCACTCCCAGTCCAATCATACTTACAGCCATCACTGCACTCCCTATGAGCATTAATTTTTTTCTTCCGAAGTTATCTACGGTAAAAATTGCCAGTACCGTAAACAGCATGTTTATAGCCCCTACAATAATAGTTTGTAACATGGAAGCATCGGTTTCCATTCCCATTCCTTTAAAAATTTCAGGAGCATAATAAAGCACAACATTTATCCCTACAAACTGCTGGAAAACCGATAGCAAAATTCCTATAATTATAATCCCCCACCCAAAGCTAAGCCAGGGCGCACGTGTTTTGCTGAAGGAAGCTTTTATTTCCTGCAGAATTTGTGAAGCTTTCTCAGGACCATTTAATTTGGTTAAAACCTTTACCGCATCTTCTTCATTTCCCTTCATTGTTTGAAAACGCGGAGTTTTAGGAACTACCAGTAAAAACAAAAAGAAAAGCACTGCCGGAATACCTTCCGAAAGGAACATATAACGCCAGCCTGTAAGATTAATCCACTCTTCGGTCTGGCCGTTCACGATAAAATAGTTTACAAAATACACTACCAGCATTCCGGTAACGATTGCGAACTGGTTAAAAGAAACCAGTTTACCCCGAATATTCGCGGGTGCCATTTCAGCAATGTAAAGTGGTGCCAGCATACTGGCCAAACCTACACCTATACCACCCACAATACGATATATAATAAAGGAAGTAAGGGTATTGGCCTGGAAAATATTCATGGCCTCAGGATAAGCCGAGCCACAGGCAGAAATCAGAAATAAAGTGGCAGACAAAATAAGGCCGTTTCTACGGCCTATGGAATTTGCTGCTTTATCTCCCATAGAAGCACCAATAATACAGCCTACCAAAGCACTGCTAATCATAAAACCAAGAATAGAATTCCGAAGGTTTTCTGTAAGCACCTCAGGTAAAGTAAGGAACTGGAAATAATAAACAGCTCCCCCAATCAGGAGAATACCGGCAATGATAATGTAAGCTTTGGTACGGTGAAAGAATTTTAGAATAAACGAAGCGAATAAAATTCCAACCGCAAGTATGCATAAACTGATAATCACCTTAAACTGAAATATCATACTTGCCGAAAGAATTGCATTATCCTGTAAAGAGGTTATAAAGTAATTCTCCAGTGACCCAACGGCCCCGGAAATTACCGCAGTATCATAACCAAACAGCAGCCCCCCCAGGCTGGCCACAATGGTAATAAGATAAACACTTTTTTGACTAATTTTTGCTGTCGCCATGTGTGATTTGTTATTTAAAAAAGACCTTATGGTTTATTTGACTACAAGTTTAAATATTCTTTTTAACTTTAGCAATTTATTAGGCTTAATTATTAATTTTTCATAAAAACCAATATTCTCTTATTTCATATCCTCAAAAACAGGGAATAAAATAGCTACAAATCTCAAATTGATATAACATGGAAAAAACACTCATAAACGAAGAATCCGGCGAAATGGTAAAAACTTCAGTAATGAGTACCATTACCATAGATTGTGTAATATTTGGATTTGAAAATGGAAGTCTTGAAATTCTACTGGTAAAACATGGACGCGGAATAAGAAAGGGAGAATGGGGACTCCCCGGTGGATGGATAAAAGAAAAGGAAGGTTTGGATAATGCAGCGCACCGCCTGTTGCGGGAACTTACCGGACTTAATAACATTTACCTGGAGCAGCTTAAAGCTTTTGGAGATCCCGATCGATTTCCTATGGGCCGGGTAATTACTATTGGCTACAATGCCCTTATCAAAAGGGAAGATTATAATATAAAAGCCGGGTTTACCGCTTCGGAGGCAAAATGGTATAAAATAAAAGAAATCCCCAACCTTATCTATGACCATAACCAGATCCTTGATTACAGCCTTAAAAGATTAAGGCGCCGCGTAAGACAGGCTCCCATCGGCTTTAATTTGCTTCCTGAAAAATTCACTTTACTCCAGTTAATGCAGCTTTACGAAGAAATACTTGACAAGGAGATGGATAAGCCCAACTTCCGCAGAAAAATACTTCGAATGAAACTGCTGGTTGACCTGAATGAAAAACAAAAAGATGTTTCTCACAGAGCAGCTAAACTCTACAGGTTTGAGGACAATATCTATAAAAAATTAACAGAGAAAGGATTTAGTTTCGAATTTTGAGTGTTTGTGCATCATAAATGTTATTTTTACAGTTATAACAAGGTAAGTTGCATAAAGTTTCAAATATTTATGCAATTTTTTTAATAAGGCTAAAGCTATAGTTTATTATAAAGCCTAATTGAAGAGGGTTTGCTATATTTGAAATTCTACGCAACAGATATTAAAATACATTTAATGGGGCATCAATTTTATATGAATGAAGAAGAAAAAAGAAGTGACCATATATGATCTGGCAAAAGAGCTAAAATACTCCCCTTCTACCATTTCAAGGGCTCTTAACAATCACAAAAGCATTAGCCAGAAAGCAACAAAGGAAATCCAGAAAGTTGCTAAAGAACTGGGCTATCGTCCCAACTCGATTGCGGCCAGTCTTCGCAATAATAAAAGCAAGACTATAGGCATCATGATAGCCAGGATTAACAGGCCTTTTATTGCTTCACTTATCAGCGGAGTGGAAGAAGCTGCCAGAAAAGCAGGGCACAATGTAATTATCAGCCAATCTAATGATAAATATGAAAATGAAATAAATAATGCCAAGGCACTTTATGACAGTCGTATTTGTGGTTTAATTGTTTCCCTGGGAATGGAAACCAAAGACACCGGGCATTTTAAACAATTTGTAGATCAGAATATCCCCATTGTTTTTGTTGATCGTGTGCCGGATGCATTTAATTCCTACAGGGTTATTATTGATAATTATGCTGCAGGTTACCGTGCCACCAGGCATTTGATAGACGAGGGATGTAAAAGAATTGCCCATTTTGCAGGAGCGCAGCATCTTAATGTCTATAATCTGCGGAAAAAAGGATACCTGGATGCCCTGCGTGAGCATAATTTTGAAATTGACGAAGATCTTATTATTGACCTCAACACCATGAGTTTTGAAGAAGGTGAAGAGGCCACTTACAAGCTGCTGGATATGGAAAATCCGCCTGATGGCTTGTTTTCTTCAAACGATACTGCAGCAGTTAGTGCAATATTAACAGCCAGAAAAAAAGGGGTAAAAGTACCAGATGAACTTGCTGTAATAGGCTTTAATGACGATCCTATCGCTTCCATAGTAGAGCCGGCACTTTCCACTGTATCACACCCGGCCATGAAAATGGGAGAAATCTGCACGCAACGTATCTTAGAGCATTCTTCAAAAAACCTTGATACCAATATTTCAGAAATCACTATGCTCGATACTGAAATTATCGTACGAAATTCAAGTAAAAAGAAAAAGCTGGAAACTATTTTAGAAGCCGAATAATTCCGGCAGCCAAAGACTTAACTGCGGAAAAAGAATCACCAAAATCAATGCAGTCAACATACCAGCGAAAAGAGGCAGCAAGGGTTTAATTACCTTTTGTATTGTAGTATTTGCCACTCCAACCCCAATAAAAAGTACTGCACCAACCGGGGGTGTACAAAGTCCAATACATAAATTCAGCACCATAATAATTCCGAAATGAACAGGATCTATTCCCATTGCTGTGGCAACCGGAAGAAAAATAGGCGTAAAAATGAGTATTGCCGGGGTCATATCCATGAAAATCCCAATAAACAATAAGATTAAATTGATAAGAATCATTACTACAATTGGATTATCGCTGAAAGAAAGCAAAGCTGAAGTTACATCCTGCGGAATATTTTCATAAGACATAATCCAGGACATGGCAATGGACATTGCGATTAGCAGCATTACCAGTGAAATTGTTCCGGCAGATTGTACCAGGATAGCTTTCAGGTCTTTTATTCCTACTTCTTTGTAGATAAAAGCAAGTATCAGGCAATAAACCACAGCAACCGAAGAAGCTTCCGTAGCAGTAAAAATTCCCGCCACTATTCCGCCAATGATAATAAACAGCAGGAATAAACTTGGCACTGCCGAAATAAAAGCCTTCAAAACCTGTGAAGCCGAACTTCTCTTTCCAGTGGGAAATCCTTTCTTCTTAGCCCATATCAAAGCGATGATCATCAAAATAAGTCCGGTAAGGATTCCGGGAATATAACCCGCCAGAAAAAGCGCACCAATGCTTACCCCACCACTGGCCAGGGAATAAATGATAAAAATATTGCTCGGCGGGATCAGCAATCCCGTAGTGGCAGAAGTTACATTTACTGCAACACCATATTCCTTGGTATAGCCTTCCCTCTCCATACGTTCAGACATAAAACTTCCAATTGCCGCCGCGGCTGCTCCTGCAGAACCGGCAATGGCGCCAAACATCATGGCTGCAACAATATTAACATGCGCAAGGCCACCGGGCAGGGAACCTACCAGAGATTTGGCAAATTCAATAAGGCGCTTGGCAATTCCCCCATGATTCATAATATGCCCCGCCAGGATGAAAAACGGGATCGCCAGCAAAGAAAAACTGTCCAAACCTGTCACCACTCTTTGCGCAATAGTGGTAAAGGCAGGAATAGAATTTATGCTTATTAGAATCGTGAGCAACGAAGCAATACCAATACTCCACGCTACCGGAACACGAATTCCTACAAGCACAATAAAGCTAAGCACCAGCACAAAAATTTCCATTATATGGGTTTCTTTAAAAGTTTTTTAGCCTCCCAAATGGAAAGAAACTTAAAATAAATAATAATTACACCGCACACCGGAAGAATAGAATAAACATAACCCATTGGCAGACCCAAAGCGGCCGAAGTCTGTCCTAAATGGAAAGAAATATATACATAGCGTAAGCCACCAATAACAAATACTGCCATTACAAAAACCGCAATCAGCACAAAGGCGATGATATCCATCTTTATTTTCTTTTTTTCAGACATTGAAGCAGGTAACAGGTCTATGGCGATATGCTCGTTTTTACCAGCAACATATGTTGCGCCCACCATACTCACCCAAATTAGCATAAAACGGGCAAGCTCATCTGTCCATGAGCTTTGATCGGCAAAAATATATCGCGTGGCCACGCCCCATAAAACGCTAAAGAGCATAATGGCAATTAAAATCACCACCAGCCATTCCAGAAATATATTCAGCCTCTTACGTATTTTCATAAATCTTTTATTTCCTGCACTAGGTTGTAGAGGGAAGTATCCTTCTGTTTTAAAGCTTCAATTACGACTTTACTTTCTTCGCGGAATTTATCTTTATCAGGATAATTCACCTTTACACCAGCTTTTATAATTTCCTCAAGAGCTTCTTTTTCGGCTGCTTCCCATAATTCCCTCTCCTTTAGTGAAGCTTCCCTGGCACTTTCATTTATCCACATTTTCTCCTGCTCACTAAGATCTTCATAAATTGAAGAACTTATTACCAGAACATCGGGAATGGCGGTGTGCTGATCTATTGAAAAATTCTTGCAAATCTCATAATGCTTTGAAGAGTAGAAGCTGGGCAAATTATTCTCGGCACCATCAACCACGCCCTGCTGCAGCGATGTGTACAACTCTCCCCAGGATACCGGAGTAGGCGAACCTCCCAAAGCTTTCACCAAAGCGATTGCCGTGGGGCTTTGCATTACCCGTATTTTCATGCCCTGAAGGTCTTCCGGAGTCTTTATTGGCGTAGCCATAGAATAAAATGAACGGCTGCCCGCATCGAAATAAGTGAGGCCGCGCAACCAGTATTTTTCCCCGTCCAGCAATAACTCCTTTCCCAGCTCACTGTCATAAAGTTTATAACGATGTTCCCTATCCCGAAATAAATAAGGATAGCCAAAAACCTTCAATTTCGGAGAGAAATTTTCCATTACCGCAGAAGATACTTTGGTCATGGCAAGGCTGCCAATCTGCAATAATTCCAGTGCCTGCCTTTCGGAACCTAACTGACTGCTGGGATAGATTTCAATGCTAAGTTTTCCGCCGGATTTTTCCCTGACCCTTTCAGCAAAATATTCCATGGCGATATGCACGGGATGGGTGACTCCAAGGCTGTGCGCCAGCTTTAAAGATTTTCCTTCTTCCTTTTTTCCGCAGGCGGTAAGCAGCAGTAAAACAAGGACTAACAAGATTTTACCTTTGGCGCTCTCGCTCATTTCTAATTATAGATTAATTCAAAGTAAAGGTGACTTCTTCAACTTCAGTCATTCCGAGCTCGGTATTTCTTTGATGCGGAGTAGATCCTCCCAAATAAACCTTAAAATCCCCTTTTTCCAGTACCCGTTCTCCTTCCAGGTTTACTAATTCCATCATTTCCGGAGTAATTTCAAAATTGATTTCTTCGGAAGCACCCGGCTGCAGTTTTACTCTTTTCACCCCGAATAATTGATATTTAGGAGCATCTACTGAAGTTTCTACGTCTGATACATAAAGCTGTACTACTTCTTCGGCTTCCTTTTCGCCGGTGTTGCTCACCTGAACCGAAGCCTGCAAAGAATTGCCTTTTTTAACCCTATTCCTGGAAAGTTTTATATCGGAATAATCAAAATTGGTGTAGCTAAGACCATATCCGAAGGGATACATTGGCGCCTCATCCATATACTTATAAGTTCGCCCGTTCATCGTGTAATCTTTATAAGGTGGCAGGTCATCCAGAGATTTGGGAAAAGTAATGGGCAATCTTCCGGAAGGGGAAATTTTACCAAAAATAATATCGGCAACTGCATTTCCACCTTCTTCGCCGGGATACCATACCAGCAACACGGCATCGGCCAGTTCATGAACTTTTTCAAGGTTCATCGGGCTACCTCCGGTAATTACAGCAATAACAGGATTATCGCCTGCGGCATCACTCAACTTCTGTAAATAGTCAATTTGGTTCTGCGGAATATTATAATCCATCCTGTCGCCAAATGTTTCAGAAGCAATAGATTCGCCTTCCTCGCCTTCCAAAACTCCTGAGATTCCTAAAACGGCAATAGTAGCATCACTGTTTCCGGCATTTGGAGAAGCCCAGTCCTGTGGATTGGCATTCGGGCGATCCAGCAAAGTTCCCTGCCGGTATTGCATCTGGCTCTGGGGCTCAATAGCGCCGGCCAGCCCTTCAAGAATAGTGACTAAATCTGGATTAATTCCATGGTAATTTCCCAGTAAAACCTCTATGCTGGTAGCATTGGGACCGGTTATAAAATACTTGGAAAGGTCGTTTTTTAAAGGAAGTGCTCCATTGTTTTTTAACATTACAATAGATTTTTGAGCAGTTTCTTTTGCCAGCTGCCTGTGCTCTTCAGTATTTAAATTTTCTACAGAAAGCTTTGAATATGGGTTATCTTCAACGGGATCAAAAAGTCCCAGCTTAAATTTGGTCTTCAACAGCGTGGCTAACTGTTCATTAATTTCTTCTTCGCTCACCAGGTCCTGTTCCACAGCAGCAGGAAGCGATGGATAAGTACTTCCGCAGTTAAGATTAACGCCACTTTTAATGGCCAGTGCAGCAGCCTGCTCGGGAGACTCCACTACATTATGCCCTTCATAAAAATCTACCAAAGCCCAGCAATCACTAACAATATGCCCTTCAAAATTCCATTTATCACGCAGCACGTCCTGAAGCAGGTATTTATTGGCACAACAAGGTTCCCCGTTAGTACTATTGTAAGCACACATGATGGTTTCCACATCGGCATCTACCAAAGCTTTAAATGCGGGCAGGTAAGTTTCCCACATATCTTTTTGGGAAGCTTCCGCATTAAACTCGTGCCTTAGTTTCTCCGGACCACTATGCACGGCAAAATGCTTGGCGGCCGCAGCAGTTTTTAAATATTTTGGATTGTCTCCCTGAAGCCCTTTTACAAAAGCCGTTCCCAGGATAGAAGTAAGGTATGGATCTTCCCCATAGGTTTCCTGCCCCCTTCCCCAGCGCGGATCCCTGAAAATATTGATATTTGGTGTCCAGAAGGTGAGGCCGCTGTACTGGCGGCGATAACCATTCTTTACTGCGGTATTATGTGTGGCCCGTGCTTCATCTGAAATTGCCGAAGCCACTTTGTTAATTAATTCTTCATCAAAAGTTGCCCCCATTCCTATAGCCTGAGGAAAAACAGTGGCAACGCCAGACCTTCCAATCCCATGTAAAGCCTCATTCCACCAGTTGTATTTAGGAATTTCAAGCCTTTCAATTTCAGGACTGTCATGCATCATCTGCAGTGCCTTTTCTTCTAAAGTCAATCGATTGACTAAATCCTGTACTCTCTCGTCTAAAGATAAAGCCGTATTCCTAAAAGGATAAGCTTCAGATTCAGCAGAATTCTGTGCATTCGCCTGTACAGAAAAAACAATGCTCAATAATAGGAGAAAAGGTTTAATAACTGTTATTTTCATGATGATTAAAGTATTGAAAATTATGATTTATTAAATACAGAGGGGGTAATATCGCAATAGCATTAACAAATAACGCATAAAATTCAATTAAACGCAACCGATTGCGTAAAAAATTTTGTTTACATGCTTTTTTTACCTAATTTTCGCCATACAAGTGCAAAAAAGAATTAGCACTTTCACCATTTATTCCTGTTTTATGAATGTTAACAGACTAATTTTAGGCGTTTTACTCCTATTTTCAGCCCAATCTTTTGCTCAAAAAGGTTATGACCTTTGGCTGCAGTACGATGAAATAACGGATACGCAGCTTCAGAGTGATTACCTGAATAAAATACAGGGAATAAAAATTTTAGGAAACTCACCAACCCTTAATGTTTCTGCGGAAGAAATGCAGACCGCCTGGAAATCTTTCTTCGGAAAAGAACTTCAGAAGAAAAATTCCGGAGAGAATATTCTCTTACTTGGACAAAGAGAGCAACTACCTCAAAAGCTTCAACAAAACCTAAAACAGGATTTCGAAAATATCAATTCTGAAGGTTACATTATTAAAGAAGTAAAATTTGAAGGCAATAACACAATTCTTATAACCGGGAAATCCGACATAGGTGTACTTTACGGCAGTTTTCGGCTGCTTCGGGAAATGCAGCTGCACAATAAACTGTCCAATCTTGCCATTACCGATAGTCCCAAAATCCAGAAAAGAGTGCTCAATCACTGGGACAATTTAGATCGCACGGTGGAAAGGGGTTATGCCGGATTCTCTATCTGGGACTGGCATCTTCTTCCAGATCTTATCAAGCCTGAATATACTGATTACGCCCGCGCCAATGCCTCTATTGGGATTAACGGGACCGTGCTTACCAATGTAAATGCCAATTCCCTTGTTTTAACTGAAGAATATATTAAAAAAGTAAAAGCGCTTGCTGAAGTTTTCCGTCCCTATGGGATCCAGGTTTATCTTACGGCAAGGTTTTCCTCTCCCATGGAAAGCGGGGGCCTGGAAACTGCCGATCCTTTAAATGAAGAAGTAAGGCAATGGTGGAAAGATAAAGCCGACCAGATTTATGCTGAAATTCCTGATTTTGGCGGATTTTTGGTAAAAGCGAATTCTGAAGGGCAGCCGGGACCAAATAATTACGGCCGCTCTCATGTAGATGGCGCCAATATGATGGCCGAAGCAGTAGCTCCTCATGGTGGAATTGTAATGTGGCGCGCCTTTGTTTATTCAGAACATGACCCGGAAGATCGCGCAAAACAGGCATATTCAGAATTTGTTCCTTTTGACGGAGAATTTGCAGATAATGTTTTGCTACAGGTAAAAAACGGAGCTATAGATTTTCAGCCGCGGGAGCCTTTCCACCCGCTGTTCGGGGCAATGCCGGACACTCCTTTAATGATGGAATTCCAGATCACCCAGGAATATCTTGGCTTTGCCACGCACCTGGTTTTTCTTCCGAAGTTATTCGAAGAAACGCTGGAAGAGGACACGTATGTAAATGGTGAAAAATCCACTGTAGCAAAAATTATAGACGGGACGCTTTCAAATAAGAAATTAACCGGAATGGCTGGTGTGGCAAATATTGGAAATGAACGAAACTGGACGGGGCATCCTTTTGGGCAGGCCAACTGGTATGGCTTTGGCCGCCTCGCCTGGGATCCCTATCTCTCTTCAGAAGAAATAGCCGAAGAATGGCTGAAAATGACCTTTACCAATAATGAAGATTTTGTTGAACCTATGAAGGAGATGATGCTGGAATCGCGGGAAACCGTGGTAAATTATATGACGCCATTGGGCCTTCACCATATTATGCGAACCGGCCACCACTATGGCCCCGGACCGTGGGTAAGTAACCTTTCCCGCCCGGAATGGAATCCTGTTTATTATCATAAAGCAGATTCTGCCGGAATTGGATTTGACCGTACCAGCTCCGGCAGCAATGCCCTGGAGCAATACGCCGATCCTATCGCTGAGAAATACAGTTCTCCTGAAACCACTCCTGAAAAATACCTGCTTTGGTTTCATCATTTACCCTGGGATTATGAAATGGATAATGGTAAAAGCCTCTGGTACAATATGGCCTCCAAATACCAGGAAGGCGTGGAAGAAGTTGAAGATATGGCGGAAAACTGGAATAATATGGAGCAGTATGTAGATGAGGAAAGATTTGAAAAAGTATCTATGCTGCTGCAAATTCAGCTAAAGGAAGCCAAATGGTGGAGAGATGCCTGTCTTCTTTATTTTCAGGAATTCTCTAACATGGAAATGCCGGAATTTATACCAGAACCCGCCCATACCTTAGAATATTATAAAAATTTAAAAACACCTTATGCCCCGGGAATTTAATCTCCCGTTAACCATTATAACCTGAAAAAGGAGAAACCCCGCCTCTAAAGCCGGAAAATCTCCTAAACTCTATTTAAATGAAAGAAAATCTAACCGCAATTGTTACCGGCGCTAACGCCGGATTAGGATATGCCACCGCTAAAAAATTATGCGATAACGGCGTTACCACATATGTTAATGGCAGAAACGAAGAAAAAACCAAAAAGGCCTGTAAGGAACTTGGTCCTAATGCCAAACCTTTTATCCTTGACCTTAACAACCTGAAAGATATTCCCGCCGCAGTGGCAAAAATCGCCGAAGAAGCGGGAAGCATAGATATCCTGGTTAACAACGCCGGAATCAATATGAAAAAAGAATTTATGGAAGTGACCGATGAGGAATTCCAGTCCATTCTTCATACCAATGTGACCAGCGTTTTTGTGATGAGCCGCGAAGTTTCAAAATACATGAAAGAAAAAAATGCCGGAAGCATTATCAACATCAGCTCTATGGCGGCTCAGTATGGTATTCCAAAGGTGATTGCTTATTCCGCCAGCAAAACCGCGATTGAAGGAATGACCCGTGCCATGGCTGTTGATCTTGCCGAATTTGGAATAAGGGTGAATTGTGTGGCTCCCGGATTCATCAAAACCAATATGAGCGGCAAGGCACTGGACAGTGATCCTGAAAGAAAAAACAAAGTGCTTTCCAGGACGCCAATGGGTAAACTTGGTGACCCTTCAGACGTTGCAGATGCAGTATTTTATTACGCCACGACCGAATCAAAATTCACTACAGGAACTGTTTTGCCTATAGACGGTGGAAATTCAATAGGGTTTTAAGATCATATAAGTTAAGTGCGGTTTCAATTCCGCTCAACCTGACCATCTGGTATAAATATCAACGAACACATTATCAACATTATGAAAAACCGAATTACAAATCTAAGTTTCTTCCTGCTTTGCACACTGCTGCTCTTCAGCTGTAAATCCAATAATGAAGAAAAAGGGGAAAATGCAGCTATTGCTTCCGTAGAAAAAACAGAGGAAAAAGGGCTGAAAAATTATTATTTCGGATATTTTCCAATTGGCGTTGCAGTAGCTCCAAGGTCTCTTGAGGGCCAGTCCAAAGAACTCATTTTGGAGCAATTTAATAGTATGACGCCGGAGAATGTGATGAAAATGGGAGAGATTCATCCTGAACAAAATCGCTATTACTGGGAGGCAGCTGACAAAATTGCCAATTTTGCCAGGGAAAATGATATAAAAATGCGGGGACATGCCCTGGTATGGCACCAACAAACCGGTGACTGGATCTTTAAAGCTGAAGACGGCGGGCAGGTAAGCAAGGAGGTGCTTTTACGGCGGATGAAAAACCATATAGACAGCGTGGTCTCCCGTTATAAAGGAACAATTTACGCCTGGGACGTAGTGAATGAAGCAATTTCGGACAATCCTGATGAATTTTTGCGAAATTCTCCCTGGTATGAAGTTGCCGGCGAGGACTTTCTTATCAAGGCTTTTGAGTATGCCCATGAAGCCGACCCTGAAGCTAAGCTTTTCTACAATGACTACAATGCCATTATTCCTGAAAAAAGGGAGCGGATTTACAAGCTTCTAAAACTGCTAAAAGACAAAGGTGCCCCGATTGACGGCATGGGAATCCAGGCACATTGGTCAATTTTTGACCCTTCCGAAAAAGATTTAAGGGAAGCCATAGACAAATATTCTTCGTTGGGCCTTGACGTGCAGATAACAGAACTCGACGTTTCCCTTTATCCCTGGGAAAAAGAACGAAGGGAATTAAAGCCGGACGAATCTGATGAATTTACCCCAGAACTTGAACAGCGGCAAATTGAAAGTTACGATATGTTTTTTGATGTTTTCAGGGATTATAAAGAAGTGCTAACCGGGGTTACTTTTTGGAATGTATCTGATAATTACAGCTGGCTGGATCATTACCCGGTAGAAGGCAGAAAAAATTATCCGCTGCTTTTTGATGAAAATTATAAGCCGAAAAAGGCATACTGGAAAGTGGTTGAGTTTGACGAAAAAAATTAAAGACATGAAGATTTCCGCAGCAGCAAGATTAAAGAAAATTTTTTTTTACGGTGTAATGGCTTTTTTGCTCCCGGCGCTTGGCTTTGCGCAGAAAAGTTATATCACCAAAAACGCTGAAGAAGGAGCTTTTGCTTTAGCTTCTGCTTCAGAATTACCATCAATTTATTTAAATACTGAAGATTTTAAAGGCGTAAAAGTGGTAGCCGAGGACCTGAGCCAGGATATTGAAAGGGTAACGGGAAGGCTTCCGAAGATAGACAGCACTGGAGAAGTAAGTGCCAAAACGGCAATTATCGTAGGTACGCTGGGTAAAAGTCCGCTAATTGATCAACTCGCCGGTAACGGGAAATTAGACGTATCGGAGATTGTGGGGAACTGGGAAAATTTCAGCATACAGGTGGTTAACAATCCCATGCCCAACGTAGATAAAGCTTTGGTAATTGCCGGAAGCGATAAGCGCGGGACGATTTTTGGAATGTATGATGTTTCCGAAGAAATGGGCGTGTCTCCATGGTACTGGTGGGCCGATGTTCCTGTTAAAAAGGCCGGAGAGCTTTATGTGAAAAATGGAAAATTTACCGATGGTTCTCCCAAAGTAAAATACCGCGGAATCTTTATTAATGATGAAGCCCCTGCCCTTTCGGGTTGGATTGCGGAGAACTTCGGAGATTTTAACAGCGAGTTTTATGAGCATGTTTTTGAGCTTATTTTGCGGCTGAAAGGAAATTATTTGTGGCCGGCAATGTGGGGCAGGGCGTTTTATGATGACGATCCCAGAAATCCTAAACTGGCCAATGATTATGGCATTGTGATAGGAACTTCACACCACGAACCGTTGATGCGTGCCCATGCCGAATGGGAAAAATATGGTGAAGGAGCCTGGGATTACACTAAAAATAAACAAAACCTGCAGGACTTCTGGAGAAAGGGAATGGAACGAATGGGCAATAACGAGAGCCTGGTAACCATTGGAATGCGCGGCGACGGCGATGAACCCATGAGCGAAGGCACTGCCATTAGCCTGCTTGAAAACATTGTGACAGATCAAAGGCAGATTATTTCTGAAGTTTCGGGGAAACCTGCTGAAGAAACTCCACAGGTTTGGGCGCTGTATAAGGAAGTGCAGGATTATTACGACCAGGGAATGCGGGTACCGGATGATGTAACTTTACTGCTTTCTGACGATAACTGGGGAAACATTCGAAAACTGCCAAATCCTAAGGAAGAAGCCCGGGAAGGCGGCTACGGAATTTATTACCACTACGATTATGTTGGTGGTCCGCGGAATTATAAATGGATCAACACCACGCAGATTTCCAGGGTTTGGGAACAGATGAACCTGGCCTATGATTTTGGCGCAGACCGATTATGGATTGTTAATGTTGGCGATATTAAGCCTATGGAATATCCCATCAGCTTTTTCCTTGATTTTGCCTGGAATCCGGAGAAAATCGCTGCAGAAGATCTTAGAAACTATACCGTAAATTGGGCCGCAGAGCAGTTTCCGCAGGAGTATGCTGAAGAAACTGCAGATTTACTGCTTACTTATACTAATTATAACAGCCGTAGGAAACCTGAACTTATCAGCCCGGAAACCTACAGCCTGAACAATTTTAATGAAGCAGAAAGGGTGCTGGAAGAATTTTCAACATTAGAAGCAAAGGCGGAAAACGTTTACAGTCAGCTTCCGCAGGAGTATAAAGATGCTTTTTATCAACTGGTTTTGTTTCCGGTAAAAGCTTCAGCAAATCTCAACAGGATGTATATAGCAGCGGCAAAAAATAAATTATATGCCGAACAGGGCCGGGCTTCAGCAAATGAATATGCTGATAAAGGAGAAGAATATTTTAAGAAAGACGCTGAACTTACCGATTATTATCACCACGAAATGGCTGATGGCAAATGGAACCATATGATGTCCCAGACGCATATTGGCTACACCTATTGGCAACAGCCCGAGCAAAACAATATGCCGGAGGTAACACGAATAGAAGTGCCTGAAGATGCGGCCATGGGAGTGAGTGTGACAGGATCTGAAAAAACATGGCCGGAAGCATCGGGAAGTGCAAAACTGCCGGTTTTGAGTCCGTATAGCAACCAGGAGGCGAAAATTACCATTTTCAATAAAGGACAGGAAGAGTTTAAATATAAGATCAAAAACAAGAAGGACTGGCTAAGACTGTCTTCGGAAAAAGGAAAAATAAACGATTCTGAAGAAATTGCTTTGAACATTGACTGGAATTCGGCGCCAAAAGGAACTACTGAAGTTCCGTTGACAATTAAAGGCCCCGGAAGAACAAAGGTTGAAGTAATTGTTCCTGTTCATAATCCCGCGGAAAATGATATTTCAGGTTATGTAGAAAGCAATGCTTATATTTCGATTCCGGCAACGGGATATTCAGAAAAATCTGAAGAAGAAAATACCTGGAAAGAAATACCAAATTTAGGAAAGACAGGCTCTGCAATGTCTTCAGGAGAAATGGAACCTGGTATAGAATTTAAAAGAGATAATCCTTACCTCCATTATGAATTTTATGCATTTGAGTCGGGAAAAGTTGAAGTGGAATTTACTTTATCCCCAAGCCTCGATTTTCTTGATCGCGGCGGATTAAGGTTTGCAACATCCATAGATAACAAGGAGCCTGTTACCCTAAATTTGCAAAAAGATACTGATGATGACTGGGGTACTTCGGTAGGCAATAACGCCACGAAAGTGAGCACTTCCTTTACTCTTGATGGTGATGGCAAGCATACTCTAAAGGTATGGGCCATAGATCCCGGAATTGTAATTCAGAAGATTATGATAAAAACCGGCGAGGTTGGAGATTCTTATTTGGGACCTCCGGAAAGCAAGAAAATGTAATAATACAGACAATGTGAAAATGAATCAATAAAATTGGGCTATCAGTATATTGAGATTGACAGATTGCTGGACATCTACCTGATTTTTACAGTGTTTTTATATTAAATGCAAACTTGAATATTACAGAAGCTGAAACAAGTTCAGCTTAACTTTACTGTCAAAGCTTTTTATAGATTTTGGGAAAAGAAGATATTTAATAAAAATAAATCAAATGATGATCTAATCCAGTTCCCTAACCCAGATATTTCTGAAGCTCACCGGATTGCCGTGGTCCTGAAGAACAATAGGCAGTTTTTCAGCGTGTTTGGTATAATGAGGAATTCCGGTATATACAGTTGGTCCTTTAAGTTCGAAATTATTCTGAACCACCACCCCATTATGCAAAACAGTGACTTTTGCAGAACTAAGCAACATCCCATTTTTATCAAATTCCGGCGCAGTGAAAATGATGTCATAACTGTTCCATTCTGATGGTGGATTGGTGGCATTTGCTAAAGGAGTAGACTGCTTATAAATACTGGCAGCCTGCCCGTTGGTATAAGTTTCATTATTATAAGAATCTAATACCTGGACTTCATAATTATCCATGAGGAAAATTCCGCTGTTGCCACGGCCCTGTCCTTCTCCTTTTACCTCAGCAGGGGCTTTCCATTCCACATGCAGCTGTACATCTCCAAAATTCTGTTTTGTTTTAATAGCTCCCGCTCCGGGGTTTACCACTAACGCATCACCTGATATGTTCCAGTTGGCTTCAGTATTATTTCCGGCATTTTGCCATGCATCCAGATTAGACCCATCAAATAAAACAATGGCATCTGAAGGCGGCGCAGTCAAAACCGGTTCAGATTGTACTTTTGGAGGCACAGGCTCATAAAATTCGGTTGCTTCGGGAGGAAGATCGGCAGGATTCTGGGCATTAAGAATGGAGCACAAAAGGAGTAAAACACCAGGGATGCCAGGGAAGGATAATTTAAATTTTCTCATGATAATTATATTTCAGATGGATTTTTCAAAAGACATAAGCATAAATTTAGCTTTTAATCCTGCCGGATCAAATAATAATGACAGATTTTAATATTCAGTAGATAAAAACCTATTTAACAGAATTAAATTTCGCTTTCAATATCCTTTTGTAAATTAGAGATCTTGAAATTATCTTCAGCATATTGAAATATGAAATTGAAAACCTATATACTTTCCATTGCTATTTCTGCAGCTTTTCTGTCCTGCCAGAATTCAGAAAAGGAAAAAAGTCAGAATAATGTTCCGCAGAAAAACACCCTTTCTTACGATCTTCTGGTAAAAAAACCGGATAGTATGGCTGTACCCGAAGGAATGAAATGGGTATCTGGGGTGAAATTCACTATGGGCGCGACTGAAGACGACCCTTATGCCCTGCCGCGGGAAAAACCTGCTCATCCGGTTGCCGTGGATGGATTCTTTATGGATGCAACCGAAGTAACCAATGCTGAATTTGCCAAATTTGCAGAAGAAACCAGGTATGTAACCGTAGCTGAAAGACCCATTGACTGGGAAGAAATGAAGAAACAGTTGCCGCCTGGCACTCCTAAACCCCATGACAGCATTCTGCAGCCCGGTTCATTGGTTTTTAGGAAAAGCCTGGAAAAAGTAAATAACCTGAATGATTATTCACAGTGGTGGGAATGGAAAATTGGCGCCAACTGGAGGCATCCTTACGGCCCGGGCACTAACATAGAAGATAAAATGAATTTTCCCGTAGTTCATATTGCTTATGAAGATGCGCTGGCATACTGCAAATGGGCAGGAAGAAGCCTTCCTACTGAAGCGGAATGGGAAGCAGCTGCAAAAGGGCAGCGTAGCGGCGGAATCTATACTTGGGGAGATGAAGAAAAAACACTTAATGAAAATGCCAATACCTGGCAGGGAACTTTTCCTACTGAAAATAAGACTGAAGATGGGTTTAATTATGCCGCACCTGTAAAATCTTTTCCCGCAAATAGCATAGGATTGTATGATATGGCGGGAAATGTTTGGGAAATCACTACCGATTGGTTTGATGTTAATTATTACAATCAGGCGCTGAACCAGGGAGAGCTGATTAACCCGAATGGTTCAGACAGGTCTTACAATCCTGATAATCCATATGAATCGGAAAAGGTGATGAAGGGCGGTTCCTTTTTATGCAACAAATCCTACTGCGCCAGTTATCGAATTTCGGCAAGGATGGGATTGTCTATGGATTCGGGAACAGATCATGTAGGGTTCAGGACTATTTTACGACCTGAAAAGGGTTAATTCCAGAGCGGACTTTAGGTTTTCTTATCCTGAGGCACCTGCGTAGTTACAATCAGGATTCCCAAACCAGCGAGAACGGCACCTACAAGAAAGGGGATTATAAAACCAAACCGCACGGCATAGCCGGAAAGAAAAGAACCAAGGGAAATACCCAGCCCAAAAGCCATGGTCACCACAGAAAGCTGAGTTCCGGTTTGGCCTTTTTGAGCGAGATCGCCGGCAAGGGCGAGGGCCGGGGCAAAAACCATTGCCGCACTAATCCCCTGAAACGCCCGGGCGGCAATCATATGCCAAGACTCTGTAGCAATCCCCTGTGCCAGTTCCGCAGGAATAAGAGCAATAAGGCCAATAACAATAAAAATCTTACGCCCATATTTATCACTTGCCTTACCGATTAAAGGCTGAAAAATAGCCAATACACCAATTAATGCACTAAATTCCACTGAAAAAAGAAAAGCTCCCTGCCCCAGCCGCTCATTTGTTTCGGTTTCTATGGGAGCCAAAAGGGAGAAGCCAAAACTCATTATAAGCGTAGCCAGTCCCAACGCAAAAATAGGATCAAGAATTCTTCCTTTTTCTGAAGATTTCACACGAATGGACATTTTCCTGTCGCTTGGGTTAATATCTTCGGGATCGTGTACCAATAGGGAAACCAGCACAGCGCCCAGTAATGCTGCAAAAGAAGCTATATAGAAAGAAGCTGTAAAACCATCCATCGTGCCCAGAAGAGGAACATTATAAGGACCTCCCTGCGCGAGAACACCACTAATTAAAGGACCCGCACCAAATCCGATCAACCGGAAAGAATTATAAACGCCCATATTGTTCCCGCGGCTTCCCTTTGCACTCAGTTCGCTTACCAACGCCAGGCTGGCCGTAATAGTAAGTGCTGCGGCCAATCCCTGGAAAGCTCTAACAATCATGAGGGCCCAATAGGTGTGGACGAAGGAATAACTGAAATTTGCAATTGTGAAAAGTACCAGACCAAATAGAACAAATAATTTCCTTTTCCCGAACTTGTCGGAAAGGCGCCCGGCAAAAGGTTGAGTAAAACTGGTAACGAGCCCGAAAAGGCCCAGAACAAGGCCTGTGATAAAGGATTCTGAAAGCCCGAAGAATTCTCCCTGTACTTTTTCACTGGCAATGTAAAGCGGGAGTACCACGATAAGGAAGGAATTCCCAAGTGAATCTGCCATTCTCGCTATTCCCAGGATTATGATTCGCTTATCGGTTCCAAACATATATTCTGGTTCTAAGTGAATTTCTGAAATTTGAAGCAAACCAAAATTAGCCAATCCTGCAGGAGCAGGAGTTTTAACGTGTGGTAAAATGTTGTTAAGAAATAAATTTCATCAAAAATTTATTGACTTCCTCAATATAAACTGAACTCGATCAAACTTTTTTGAATATCCGTTTTATATCA